>CAUYUB010000264.1:0-2634 GCA_963575685.1 Gammaproteobacteria bacterium
GGGCTGGTCCTCTACGAATATCGACAAGGATTAACCCGCGCCATTCTCGGTACAGCACAACCGTTGGGATTCCGCGCTGTTCTATTGGGTATTTGGGACCCCAAAAAGGACGATGAGATCAAAGGCGTGGCGGAACTGATTTTGCAATTTCACTACACGCTGGCGTTGGCGGTCGTCATCGGCAATGAAGGCTTAATCGATAACCGCTATACCATTGAGGATCTCCAACGCGCTGCGGTGAAGCTACGCTCTTTATTGCCGGCGACGATCTCCGTTCCGTTCACGACCTCGGAACCAATTGGTGAGTATGGCTTAAAGGAACTACGGGAGTTTGGCGACTTTCTCGCCCCCAATATCCACCCTGCCGTCGACCAAGAAAACCTAGACCCACTCATCGCCGCCGAGTGGGTAAAGCGGCGAGCCCAGGCTTTGGCGATGGTTGGAAAAAAGCCGGTCCTTGTCAAGGAAACTGGGATACCGAATGGGGGAACGTGGGGTTATACACCCGAGGTCCAACAGGAATTTTGGCGGGAATATCGGAAAGGAGGCCCGTTTGTCCAGACCACGGGTACGTCCTGGATTTCCTACGCGGCAGCCTTTGAAGCATTCGATATGCTCTGGAAGGCCGAAAGAACCGGTTTGCCGATCGAGAGCCATTGGGGATTGCTGGATGCCAAGCGCCGGCCTTATCCGGCCTTTGAGGTGTGGCAATCGGCAGGGAAGGAGTAATCGCGACCATGACGTTTTAAGATTCCGCAACCATGAAATCACCCTTCATCGCATATTCGCAGTTCTTCTCCATCGGATTCCGCCTGATTGTGGTGATGCTTACCCTACCGTCGGCTATTGCTGGAGAGACTTCCTGTACACCTCCTACCACCACTCCCGTTTCTGCGGAGCAGGTCTATTGGGGACTGCCCTATGCTCCCGGCGATCGCTCGGAATACGCGGTGAGTTATATGGGCCTATTGGCCGGTCATGCCCGTCTGGAGGTCCACCCACCGATATTGCGGGATGGTCTTTGGCAGCAGGTCTATGAAGCGGATGCTCGTACCGGGCAATGGTACCGGATGGTATTCGTCGGTCATGACTCGATTCTGGCCTACAGTCACCCTCCCGCAGGGACGGCCTCCCATTACGTTTTGGAGCAGGATGAAGGCCGACTGATGGGAAAACGAACCCATCGGCGTACCGAAATCCATTTCGATCCAGGGAAATGTACCGTCACCGAGAGCATTGAAGAGCCAGGCAAGGCGCCCCAGATCGAGCAGGTAGAGGTCAGCGCCGGAGTCCTCGATACCCTGTCGGCGACCTTCCATCTGCGTGCCCTCGATTATCAGCCGGGCGCGTCGGTACGTCTGCCTGTGTACTCCTCGCACAAAAGTTGGTGGTTGGAGGCGGAAGCCCTCACCCAAGAATTGGTTGAGGTCCCTGCCGGGGTTTTCGCTACGATAAAACTACGCCTCCATACCTACCTAGGCGATGCCCTTCAACAAAAGGGGGATATGACGGTATGGATCGCCTTGGACCGTCCCGAACACCCTTTGGTGCAGGTGAAGGCGGAGGTACGTATCGGTTCTCTGCTGCTGGAACTCGTCCGATTCCGGCCGGGCTTGGCCCCCTGATCGCCATTGTCGCGAAACCAACTGCGAACATCCATTCCAATCCGACGTGACTTCCCATAAAATCGCGCCTTTCGGCATTCTCTCCGCTTAGACAAAGGTTCAAGAACGCGCAATGGTTACTATCCGTTTCTCCCGTACCGGGATGCTCAAACGTCCCTTCTATCACATCGTCGTCACCGACAGCCGCAACCGTCGTGATGGCCGCTACATCGAGCGGGTAGGGTACTTCAACCCCATCCCCATGGGCGCGGACGTACCGGTATCCGTAAAGTTGGATCGGATCGATTACTGGCTGTCTAAGGGGGCTCAGACCTCCGAGGCCGTGGCCAATCTGCTCAAGGACTACCGCAAGCAACAAGTCGGGGCCACCGCCTAAGGCTTGGTCGGCACGCATGAGCGAGGGACAGCACTACGTAACGGTAGGACGCATTGTCGGCGTCTTTGGCGTACGCGGCTGGGTCAAGGTCCAGTCCTACACCAAACCCCGCGATAACCTCCTGCATTACCACCCTTGGTTTATCGCCAATTCGGGCGTTTTCCACGAGCGGACATTGTTGGCTGGGCAGTCTCACGGCAAAGGGCTCGTGGCGCTGCTTGACGGCTGTACCGACCCTACTACTGCGCTGCCTCTGGTCGGCTGCGAGGTGGCGGTACCTCGTGATGCCTTCCCCCCTCCTGAAGAAGGTGAATACTACTGGACCGATTTGATTGGCCTACAGGTGGTGACCCGGCAAGGGGTAGCCTTGGGTAGGCTAGACCACCTGATGGAGACCGGCGCCAACGATGTGTTGGTGGTCCAGGGTGAACGCGAACGGCTTATCCCCTATCTACCGGGATCAGTAGTCTGTGAGGTGGATCTGACGGGCGGCCGTTTGGTGGTGGATTGGGACCCGGAGTTTTGAGCCGGTGCATCTAGGTGTCGTCACCCTCTTCCCTGAGATGTTCGATGCCTTGCACCATGGCATCCCAGGTCGGGCATTGCGTGCGGGGAGGTTGCGTCTTGACCTCT
>CAUYUB010000265.1:0-2615 GCA_963575685.1 Gammaproteobacteria bacterium
GGAAGAGCACATCAAGGGCATGTTGGTCCCCGGCACCCTGTTCGAGGAACTCGGCTTCAACTACATCGGTCCCATCGACGGTCACGATCTCCCGACCCTGATACGCACTCTTCGTAACCTACGGGCGCTCAAGGGGCCACGGCTGCTCCATATCGTCACGACCAAGGGTAAGGGCTACCTTCCCGCTGAGGACAACCCCTGTGCCTATCACGGCGTGGGCGCCTTTGACCCCGATACCGGGGAGTTGCTGCTGGCCAAAAATGCCGGCCCAACCTACACCCAGATTTTCAGCGACTGGCTGTGCGACATGGCGGCTCAGGATGACCGCCTGATCGGCATCACCCCGGCGATGCGTGAGGGTTCAGGGCTGGTGCGCTTCTCCGAACGCTACCCAGACCGCTATTTCGATGTCGGGATTGCCGAACAACATGCCCTCACCTTTGCGGCGGGACTTGCCTGCGACGGGCTCCGGCCGGTGGTGGCCATCTATTCGACGTTTTTGCAACGGGCCTACGACCAGCTTATTCACGATATTGCCCTGCAAAACCTACCGGTACTCTTTGCCATCGACCGTGCCGGCATTGTTGGCCCAGATGGTCCTACCCACGCCGGGACCTTCGACCTCTCTTTCCTGCGTTGCATCCCCGGTTTGGTGGTGATGGCGCCCGCCGATGAAGACGAATGCCGCCAGATGCTCTATACCGGTTATATGCTTGGTACCCCGGCGGCGGTGCGCTATCCCAGGGGTACCGGTCCCGGTATGTTGGTGCAGCAAACCATGACCACCCTGCCGATCGGCCGCGCCCAGATTCGCCGCATCGGCCGACGTATCGCGCTACTTGCCTTCGGCAGCATGGTTGCGCCGGCCTTGGCTGCCGGCGAGCAGCTTGACGCCACCGTCGTTAACATGCGCTTCGTCAAACCTCTCGACATTGAACTTATTACCGAACTGGCCCGCAGTTATGAGCTATTGGTGACGGTAGAGGAAAATGCGGTGGCCGGTGGTGCCGGTAGTGCCGTCACGGAGTGTCTGGTTGGAGCAGGTCTGACCCCACGGGTGATCCACCTCGGTCTATCCGACCACTTCACCGGCCAAGGCAGTCGCGATGAGCTGCTTGCGGAAGCCGAACTAGACACCGCGGGTATCCTGCGTAGCCTCTCTAGCGTTTTATAACATTAAGAATGGGAAGACATAAGAAACAAAAACCATAAAGACAAAAAAGTCAAAGGACTAAAATATTTTTCTTTTAATCTCAAAAAGAAAAATATTTTAGTCCTTTGACTTTTTTGTCTTTTAACTTTTTAATAAAGACTCCGGGGACCTATCCCGCTACGCCGCCTATTGAAGCGCAAGCCATGAAAAATACCTCCCCCATCGCTGACGTCCAGAACAGCCCCGATACCCGCCACATTGCTATCGACAAGGTTGGCATCAAGGACATCCGCCACCCGGTTCGAGTCAGTGAGCGCGGCGGCGGCGAGCAGCACACCATCGCCAACTTCAACATGTACGTAAACCTGCCTCACAATTTCAAGGGTACGCACATGTCGCGTTTCGTGGAGATCCTCAACCACCATGAACGCGAGATTACGCCGGATTCCTTCCAGGACATGCTGGGTGAGATGGTAGGAATCCTGGAAGCAGAGGCCGGCCACATCGAGATGACCTTCCCCTACTTTGTCAACAAGACGGCGCCGGTATCCGGCGTCCAGAGCCTGATGGATTACGCGGTCACCTTCATTGGCGAGATCCATAGCAATACGCCGACCCTGTGGATCAAAATCGTCGTACCCGTCACCAGCCTCTGCCCGTGCTCCAAAAAGATTGCCCGCTACGGTGCCCATAATCAACGTTCCCACGTTACGGTTACGGTCCGTACCGAGAACTTCGTCTGGATCGAAGATATTATCGACATCGTTGAAAGTGAAGCCTCTTGCAGCCTGTATGGCCTGCTCAAACGTCCAGACGAGAAATATGTTACTGAGCGCGCCTACGAGAATCCTAAATTCGTCGAAGACATGGTGCGCGACGTGGCAACCCGCTTGAATGCCGATGATCGTATCAGCGCCTACACGGTAGAGTCTGAGAATTTCGAGTCAATTCACAATCACTCCGCATATGCCCTGATCCAAACGGATAAAAAGGCAGGCTAAGTTTTTAGACGCCATGCCATTACCTCACCCGCCCGCAAAGGAATGAGGCGATCGGCGCCGAAGGGGAATTCTTCCGGTACCGTCCAGGAGATTCGCTCCAACACCACTTGGGTTTGATTGCGAGGCAGGCCATAAAAATCTGCGCCATGGTAACTAGCGAACCCTTCAAGACGATCCAGGGCGTTCGCCCCGGCAAAGGCTTCGGCGTAAAGTTCCAGTGCGGCGTGGGCGCTGTAGATGCCGGCACAACCGCAACCCGTCTCCTTACCGGTACGGGGATGAGGGGCGCTATCAGTACCTAAGAAAAATTTGGGGTTGCCACTGATGGCAGCCTCCAGCACAGCACGTCGGTGGACCTCGCGCTTGAGCACCGGTAGGCAATAGTGATGGGTGCGTAGCCCGCCCTGGAATAGGGCATTGCGGTTAAGTAGCAGATGGTGGGGGGTGATCGTGGCGGCTAC
>CAUYUB010000266.1:0-25673 GCA_963575685.1 Gammaproteobacteria bacterium
CATTAATTGTTTAGGTAGTTTGTGTCTCGGGCATATTGGCACAGAGGGCTGACGCCGAATGACGAGCGCACCATTGAATTATCGAATGGCGCGTTTGGTTGGCGTATTACCCCTCCAAAGGTAAATGTGCGTAATGAAGATGGCGTCCTGGAACAGCTCCACGCAAAAGGGTTGGTCCGTTTCATTCGGGTTGTTAACGAAATCAACAAAGAGGCCATCCTGGTTGAACCCGATGCCATTGCCGAGATTAAAGGGTTGACGGTGGCCAACTCCGAACAATTCTGGGCAAAACCCTTTGAGTCGAATATCGAGGACACGCGGGTGGTGCGGGCCACGAAAAACGGAGGAAAGAAAAGAACATAAGCGGTTGGGACAGTTCGGTGAACAAGCGGGACTTTATTCAGCGTGCGGCGATCCACTACCTGCCGGTAGTGGATCAGCCGTGGAATCTTGATCGGGCGATTCATTACGCGGAACGGTTATGGGAGCGCCTGACGGAACGTGGCTACGGCAACCTCAATAAGCGTGGCCCGAATCCAGCCGAGGAGGATTGGTATGGAAAGCTCCAGGGCGAAAGCCGAAAACATTTTGACGCCTTTTGGCGAGCGTTCAACTACAAACATGGAAGAAACGGCGCGGCGATGCGTTGGGCGCAGATCGATCCAGATGTCGAGGTGGCCAAGAAAATTATCGAGGCAGCCCGGCTGGAGGCGCAACGACCGCTACCCAATGGGCAGGTGCGTAAATTTGCCCAGGGGTGGCTGTCGGAGCGGCGTTGGGAAGATTGCGTCACTCCGGCGGCTACCGACCCCGGTATTTCTGAAAATATCCGCGCACGGGAACTCATGCAGGAATTGGCGCATCTCCGGGTATTGCACCAGACTCACCCCAACGAGCGCCTTGCGGCGCAGATTGCCGTGCTAGAAGCCAAATTGAAGGGGGAGAAATGAGTACGCCGAATCCATTTCCCAATACAGAAAAACTTCCGCCCGATATTGATCTGTATATGCTCCCGGAAACCGCGCGTGACCTAGTGCGTGCAGTTGGGCTCGCTGTCGCGATTGAGCTGGTGGCTTCACTCGGTGGGACGCGGATCTCCGCTAAAAAGATAGAGCGGGGATTCTCGCGGGCCGTGGCGAATCAATTCCGTTCGTTTTTTTGGGACGGTGAAGTTGAGGTGCCACGCTGCCTATCCGCTCTTCGGGCGGCTCATGCACGGATGATTCTCGCGGATGAGAAGAGTGGGGTGGGGAACAAGGAGCTGGCCCTGAAGTACGGCTATACCGAGCGCGGGATACGGAAGTTGCGCGCACGGGAGCATAATAAACGGTTCAAGGCGCGACAAATGGAACTGTTTCCTGGCGACCCCCGACAGATCGATATGTTTTAGTCATGCGGAACGTGTTCCGCTATCTCCCACCGCACCCACAAAATATCATGGGCGGCATCCCTGTGTAATTTGGATGCCGCCATGACCAGCCCACCCGCCCCCCCTCAGAAACCAATCACGCGGTCAGTCACCATGCTGGTGATCCACTGCTCCGCCAGCCCCAACGGGGCGCCGCATACCGTCCAAGATATCGACCGTTGGCACCATGCACGGGGATTCGAGCGGTCCCTGTCCTGGCGCTCGAAATGGAACCCCGATCTGGCCGCCATTGGCTACCACTACATCATTTATACGGATGGGACGGTCCATACCGGTCGGCATCGCGACGAAAACGGCGCGCATGTGCAATATCACAACAGCTACACCCTCGGAATCTGCCTGATCGGGACTGATAAATTTACCCCCGCGCAATGGTCGGCCCTGGCAGATCTGGTTCGGGACGAACGTCATTTTTATCGCCGGGTGAATCGCATCACTCCGTTAGTGCAGGGTCACCGAGAGTTTCAGGGTGTTGCGAAAGAGTGTCCAGGGTTTTCCGTTTTTGATTGGTTGACGGGGAATATGGTCCCGTTGGCCGATCATCTATTGATGGATTAGCAATAATGGCTACCATCAGAATACGGGAAGCGTCGGATCTTCGTGGTGATGAAGCAGATTTCGCCTCAGAACGCGAGCAGGAATTCTTGGGTGCAGCCCTCCGCGCTGCTCTGGCGCGTTCCGATGAGCCGGTTTGGACCAGTGCGGACGGGACGCGGATTTGTCGCCGCTGTTATGAGCCAATCCCGAAAGAGCGGCTTACCGCAATCCCAAGCGCAGTACGGTGTTTTGACTGCCAGCAAGAAATGGAGTTGATACAAGCGGTTGAGCGGAGGTCACGATGACGGTGGAAATGCTCAGTGCCCTGATTGCGCTGCTGGTTGCGCTTGGCGGCGGGCTGTGGATATTTGCTCAGGTGATTCTTCGCCAGTTAGATTCGAGGTTCGAGGCGCAGGAAGCCGCGAGGAAAGAATCTGCTCAGCATTGGGAACGGCATTTTGAGTCCATTACCGGCTCCAATAACGAATTGCGAAAGGAAATCACCCGCTTGGAACTTGACTTTACTCAGTTTCAGGCACGCGTGGCGAAAGATTACGTATCGCGTGAGACGTGGGTGGAGCACGTTGGCGCGGTCAATATAAAACTCGACCGAATTTGTGAACGGGTAAACGATCTAAGAAATCTCAGGAGTTAACGATGGATCTCGAACTAGAGCGACAGAAATTACGACGGGCGGCGATCCGTTCCGTGCTGTATTCGGTATACCCCTCCCCAATGGGTGAGGGGCTCATCTTTTCTTCCATTGGGAGGGATCTAACGCCCACGCACCATAATTTGCGTGAGGCTCTGATCTACCTCCGTGATCGAAAGCAGGTCAATATTACCAGACGCGGCGGTATTTCTATCGTTGGTCTCTCCGCGGACGGCCTGGATCGGGTCGAGAGTTCAGAGGATTTTAATCCCGCCCGCGCCCGTCAATCGCGCATGTTGCGGCTGCGGGTGTTGCAGGCGCTTTCGTGGGGTGGTTCCGAATTGATGGGAAATGCGCTGATCCGCGCGGCGCTCCGGGAGGATACGGATCTCGATCTTTCCGATCCTGCCCTGGAGCGGTCTTTAGCCTATCTGGAGGCGCGCGGGCTGTGCGCTCGCGAGGAGAATCTGTCCAGGATTCTCCCGGACGGCACGGACTATCTTGCAGGCGAAGGAGCGGATATTACGGGCGTCACCCGCCCCACGGATTGGTCCTAACCGATGCCTCGTCCATCGTTCTCCGACCAACTGCCCGAGGAGGCGCGCGTCTGGCTGGATGAGCAGCTTAGAAAACGCGCGTTTTCCGGTTACGAAGAACTAACCGAGGTTGTCAACCGGCATTTCCAATCTATTGGTCTTGAACTACGAATCACCAGAAGCCCGCTTGCCGACTACGGGAAGAAACGCAAGGAAAAAATCGCAAGAATTCGCTCCGCCACCTTGATCGCGAAAGAAATCCGCGAGTCTACCGAGGATGATGCCGATGATCTTTCTGGCGCGTTGATTGGTCTTGCGAAAACAGAATTATTCGAGGCGCTGTATGGATTGGAGCAAAATATCCAGGGAGGAGATGAAGAGGTCGATCCCACCGCTCGGGTAGAGTTGATTGGAAAAGTCTCCAAGGGGATTGCGGAATTGACGCGCGCCTCGCTCGCGCAGAAAAAGCATTCTACTTCCGCCCGCCAGGCGCGAGAGGCGGTCGCCGCCATGGTGGAAGGCGAAATGAGGCGTCAAGGGGTGAGCGAGCCCTCGATAGAGGCTCTCCGTGCCGCGATTACACAAGAACTACGAGGTGGCGCATGAGCGAACCGATTTTATTGCCCTACCAGCAACGATGGGTAGCCGATAACTCGCCGGTGAAGATTATCGAGAAAAGCCGCCGCATCGGTATTTCTTATGCCGAGGCGGCGGATGCCGTGCTCCACGCGGCGGGCGAAAAAGGGGCAAATGTCTATTACATCTCCTACGATAAGGAGATGACGCGCGGCTTTATTCAGGATTGCGCAACCTGGGCGCGCGCCTTTCACGCGGCGGCTGGGAAAATCGGCGAGCAATTGCTGACACGGGACGATGGCCGGGATATCCATGTCTATGATATTCCCTTCGATTCTGGAAATAAAATCCAGACCTTTAGCTCCAATCCGCGCAATTTGCGGAGCAAGGGCCGCCCTCGTGAAAGATTGGTCCTGGATGAAGCGGCGTTTGTGGATGAGTTCTCGGAATTGCTCAAGGCGGCCATGGCCTTAACCATGTGGGGCGGGCAGGTCCATATTATCAGTACCCATAATGGCGATGATAATCCTTTTAACACACTGATTACGGATCGGCGCGCGGGGCGCAATGATTACTCTCTGCATCGCGTTACCTTGGACGAAGCCATCAGCGATGGCTTATTCCGCAAAATCTGTGTGGAAACCGGCCAGGCGTGGAGCAAGAATGAGGAAAACAAATGGCGCGAGGACCTGATCAAGCGCTATCGACCCAATGAGGCCGAGGAACTATTCGTTATCCCCGCCTACGGCGGCGCCTCGTATTTACCGCGTGAATTGATTGAGTCGTGTATGGCGGATGGTCCGGTGTTGCGCTTTGATGGTTCGCGGACCTTTAATCTGCTCCCGGAACCCGCCCGCCGTACGGAAATTGAGGAATGGATTGCCGAGGTGGTCAATCCTGAATTGGCGCGACTGAACAAGGGGCACCGCCACGTATTCGGTATGGATTTCGCACGCTCCGGGGATATGACGGATATTGTTCCGCTGGAAATCAACGCGAACCTGCGCAAGCGCTGGCCTTTTTTGGTCGAACTGCACAACGTCCCGTACCGCCAGCAATCCCAGGTAATGCTCGCCATCGGTAATGGGCTACCGAGGTTTGGTGGTTGCGCGATTGATAAAGGGGGGAATGGCGGATTTGTCGCCGAGGAGGCCCGTGACGCATGGGGCACGTCGCTGGTGGACGAAATAAATTTCACGGAGCAGTGGTACCGTGATGAATTTCCAAAATACAAGGCGGGTTTCGAGGATAAACTGGTCACGATTATTCGCCACGACGATATCCTATCCGACCATCGCGCGATTCGGTTGATTCGGGGCGTTCCGCGTGTCCCGCAAGGGAAGACCGATAAGAAAGGTGAACGCCACGGCGATAGTGCGATTGCGGGATTGTTGGCGGATTTTCGGTCAAGGGTCGATTTCGGTAATAATTTCACCGTCGAAACGATGCAGCTTGATTGGTTATAACCGAGGATTTCATGGATAAAACCACCAACACCGATCAATTCATCCTTGACGCCTACACCGGCGGCGGCGGATTCCGTGACGGGTCGTACCTGGTTCGTCACTCCCGCGAGATGGATGGGAAATACCAACGCCGCCAGCAACTGAGCACCTATCCGAACTATCTTAAGAAAGTCGTCAATATCCATTTGGGGTTTCTTTTCGGAAAATCCGCCGAAAGAATCGGTGGCGGCGATACCTGGAAAAAGGTCAGTGAAAACGCGGATGGCGCGGGTACGCCCATGCAAAAGTTGCTCGCGCGCCATTACCGGATGGCGCTGCTGTTGGGCACCGTCTTGTTGATCGTGGATAAACCCCGCGGGAGTCCGCTTACCAAGGCGCAGGAGAAACCGCCCTATGTCGCTATCCGGCTCCCAGGACAGGTGGCCGGATATTTGTTGGATGACGCCGGTGGATTTACCGAAATCACGTTCGCGGAAATCGCCGCAAATGGGAAGATCAGATACCGGCATTTTGACGCAGCATCGTGGTGGGTCGCGGACGGCTCGGATGGGACGGGGAATCGCGAGGAGGGAGCGCATAACCTCGGGCGCGTCCCGGTGGTGCGCCTTCAGTGTGACTCCCCACTTTCCCCAAAGGAGTGGCGAGCGGAACCTTGGGCGCGTGGGCTGGCGGATATCTCTTTCGATTTATTTAACGCCCTATCGGAGTTGCGAGAACTATTCAGGAACCAAACCTTTTCGATCCTGACCCTGCCGGTAATGGATAAGGAACAGGCGCAAGCCCTCAAGAGTCTGAAAATCGGCACGGATAACGCAATGCCTTATTATCCTGACGGTGGCGGGAGACCTGATTTTATTGCCCCGCCGTCGGACCCCGTGTCGCTCTACTTGAAATATTTGGACTGGCTACTGGCGCGGATCTACCAGATCGCGGATTTGGAGTTTACCGGAGGGGCCAGCAAAGAGGGGTCAGGGCACACGCAGGGTTCCGGCGTGGCGCTGTCCTTTCAATTCCAGCAGGCGAATCGTTCGCTCGCGGGAATGGCCGCGGAAATCGAACGCGCCGAGACCGAGATTGCCGCACTGGTCTCGGCATGGTCCGGCGAGACCTGGGATGGGACCATTTCCTATCCTCGGGAATTCAACGTGGTGGATCTTCAGGCCGAGTTGAAGATAGCGATGGACTCCCTGACCCTGGGTATTTCTAAAACCTTCGACGCTACGCTCAAGAAACGCGTGGCCCGAGATATCCTCGGTGGGCGCGTGGATCCGAAAACCATCGACAAAATCGATCTCGAGATCGACGCGGGGGGTGACCCCTACGGCGACCGGATAGCCGCCGCCGCCCAAGGCACTGGCGGCGCGGGTGGCTGAAGAGGCCGACTGGAACGCTCTACAGCGCGATTTGTGGCGGGTCGTGCTGACCACGGAGCATCGCCTGGGAGAGAGCGCCGCCGACCACCTGGGGCGAATTCTGGCCGCCTTACGGGCTAATGGCTACCAATTAGACGCGGCGAGTACCGCCCAGATCGAAGCCTACCTGAATTCGGTCTCGGGGATGGTGAAAACCGCCCTGGACCAGGTCCTGACGCCCTTGGCCAGCGCCACGTTGGCGCCAGCGATGCGTAGCGAATTTATCGCTAACGCCACCCGTGAGACATTTACCCGGCGTTGGCCGGACGGCCTCACGCTCTCGAATCGCATTTGGGACTGGCAGCAAGAAACCCGTGCGGGCATCACCAAAACCTTGAACCAGGCCATCCATGCCGGGGAGGCGGTCAATCGTATCGTCTACGATCTCCAGTATGCCGCCGAGGCGATCACCAGCGAGCGTTTTGCCATCATCGGGAAACAGCAGGAGGATTGGGCGAGCCAATTGGCGGATACCGGCCGAGCATTGATCCGCAATCAAACTACCCGCGAGGCGTGGGCGGAAAATGTGCGCGCCGTGCAGCAGCACATCAAAACCTTACAGGTGACCGGCACCCGCACCGCCGCGAATCACACCCTAAATAAAATAGTAGAAGCCGTACAGCAGGGGCGCACGGAATTAATCGACAACGCCATGAAATGGTGGATCTACGACCGCCAATTATACCAACTGAAACGGATTGCCCGCACCGAACTGGCCAATGCCCATCATCGCGGAATTATCGAGGCCAGCAAGGATAACGATTTCATTATTGGGTATCACTGGCGGTTGTCCCCTAGCCACTCGCAGCCGGACATCTGCGACTATTACGCGGATATTGAGCTTGGTCTTGGGGCGGGGGTCTGGCCCAAGGATAAGGTCCCTGAGAAAAAGGCGCATCCGCACTGCATGTGCGCCCTCATTCCCCGCACCAGGAAAATCGCGCGGCAGGGCGCGAAGAGTTACGCGGATTTTCTTGAGGCGCTACCGGCCGGACAGCGCAATAAAATACTCCCGCAATGGGCGCAAGGCTTGCATCGATTGGGAATGCCACTCACAGACTTGAGCCATCCCGACGGCACCCTGGTCACTCGCGAGGAATTAGCGGGGAAAATTGGGAAAGAGCGCCTGGACGCGGCCATCTCACTCGGAAAGGCGGTAGAACAACGCGATTGGGGTACGGTGAAAATCAGGGCGGGACGGGCGGATGTCGAGGAGATGCGCCGTATTGTGCGCGAGCATCCCGAGGACCCTGATCTGATGGCGTTGTCCCTGCCCTTGGAAACGATCCCTGAGGGTGGGCGGGGGTTGGTGTCGGTCGATTCCGGCGCTTGGCATTATGCGCGTCGGCGCTACATTGATGGTGAGACCGGTCTTACTCGTCAACGGGACTTGGATCTGAAATATGAAAGCATTCTCGGTGATCGTTCCGCCACGGTTTATGTACAACGTTCGGGCCAGGCGGTTCGTTATTGTGTGCATTCAGGAGACAACGTGGCATTTTTAGAAAGCAACGGTAGGCGTGTTTCTTCATTTCAACTTCATCCCGGTAGCGACCCGGCAGAAATCGGAGAAAAACTATGCAAAATCAGCGATCTCCTCGGATAGCCTTCTATCGTAATAACGTGGAAGATTTGCTCGTGGTAGGTGGTGGGTACGGATTACGCGAGCAACGCTCTGAACTCGGAAAAATTGAACTTACACAACCGGAACAAGAAGAATTGATGTCGGTGGATACCATCGTCATTGATTATCTCGGGATGGCAACCACGGAAGAAATCTGGCCGGGTCTCCTCATCGACGATCCGTCCGCTGATATTAAAGATTGGTGGTGGCACCTCGGCGCGCTCCACCACCGGAGTTATCCCGCGGATCGATTATCTGAAGGACTCCGCGAAACCTACCTGAATCCATAAAACCTGCAAAACGCGTTTCTCTATCTTTAGGAAGGCGCATTGATTAGCATGGGGATGTGATAGAGATTTTCTTTGATTGGAGCCCCCCATGGCCGATACCCCTGCCGCACAGAATACCCCTGCCGCACAGAATACACCTCCGACGCCCGAGAAACCCTCGGGCACGAAGACTACCCAAACTCCCACCGAGGCCGAATTACGCACCACCCTCGAAAAGGAACTAAACGCACGACTCAAGGAGGTGACAGGAGTCGATTCACTCACCGACCTCGAAAAGAAGCTGAAATCAGAAGCCGACGCGCAACTGGCTCAGCAAGGGAAATTCAAGGAACTGGCGGATAAGAACGCATCCGATGCCGCCACCTGGCAGCAGAAATATGAGGCTGCCCAGATCAGTTCCGCCATTCTTGGCGCGGCCGGCTTGGCCGTGGATGCGAGTGTCGTCGCAACCCTGCTCTCTCCTAAGGCAAAAGTCGGGCAAGACGGCGTGGTCTTGATTGACGGGAAACCCCCAGCGGAAGCCGTTGCCGCCTTGCTGAGGGAAAAGCCGTATTTGGCCAAGGCCGCGGGAAGTAGCGGCTCTGGCTCACCCGCCGCGACCACTACGCCCGATAAAGCCGCCGCCGACCTTGATGCGGCAAAAAAGAAGGGCGATATCCTCGGGCTATTGGGCGCGTTGCGTGCCCCAGTGCCCGCCCAGCAATAAGGTGATCCATGGATAAAAGTTATTCCTATCAAAACACCCCGCGCGATCTTTCTGTCGTTTTGGACACGATTGTCGCCGCCGATCCTTCTTTGATTTCTATTGTCGGAAGAAACGGTCTCGCCCACAATACGAAACACGAATGGTTGCAAGACAAGCTCTCGCCGGAAACCGACGCGCTGGCCGCCGCCGTTGCCGCCAATGATGCCACCTCCTTGACCGTTGTGAATGGCGCGGCCTTTTCCGCCGGGATGGTGATTGCATTCGAGGGCTACGACGAAGTAATGCGCGTTAGCGCGGTCTCCACCAATACCCTGACGGTATCACGCGGTTATGGCGGGACCACCGCGCTCGCGGCCATTGCCAATGGTACCGAGATCAAGATCATCTCGCGGCCGCGCGCGGAAGGAACGTCAGCCGGAGATGATCCTGGCCGTCAACCAACGAGCGATTACAACTACACGGAAATCTTCGATTACACCGCTAGCCTTAGCAAGACGGCCAACGCGGTCGGGTCGCTTGGAATTGACAATCTCCTCGATTACCAGGTCGCCAATGGTTCACGGATGATCACCCGGCGAATGAACAACGCACTGATCTACGGGCGGCGAGTGGAGCGTAGCGCGAACGCGGACGGGTCGATGGGCGGAATTCTCCAATTCGTTGGGGGAACGACCGGGGTCGCTGTGGACGGTAACGCGGCCGATCTGACCGCCGCAATGGTCAACGGTGCCATTGAGTCAATTGTCCGCCGTGGCGGCCGACCCAATACGATCCTCTGCAACACCAATCAGGCCCGCAAAATTTCCGGGTTCAACAACAATCTGCAAGTACAGCGCGCCGACCAAACCACCGGCAACGCTGTCTACCAATTCCTCAATGACCTTCCGATGGGGGTTATCAGCCGGATCGTGGTCGATATCAACTTCCCGAAGAAGAAACTCGCCATCCTCGACAGTACCCGCATCGATTTAATCCCGTTGAAGGGCCGTGCCCTGAATGATGTGGACGCTACCCCGGCTGGCGCGGATTACGTTGCCCGCCGCCTGCTGGGCGAGTACACCGCCGAGATCAAGAATGGCGACAGCGCCCACGGCATGATCAATAACCTGAAGCTGTAATGCCATGGAAATACATATCGAGGGTCCTCTGCTGCTGGGCGTGAGCGATGCGGCCCTGAAACGGGCTACGACGGCTGCGATCTATGCGCTCGCGGAAGAATACACGGAGGCGACCCGCGACTATATTGACAAGGAAAAGCCGTTTACCTCGCGTACCGGTAGCCTATTCCAGAGTATTGGCTGGAATCCGTTGGGTGATGCGTCCGCGGAGGTCTACGCAAATAGCAAGTTGGCGGCCTGGGTTGAATTTGGGACGAAACCGCACATCATCGCGCCGAAGGATCGCAAGGCGCTTAAGATTCCGTCAGAAAATGGCGGGTTCGTATTCAGGAAAAAGGTACACCACCCAGGAACGAAAGCCCGTCCTTTCTTTTTTGGTGGAAGCGCGAAGCGTCAGGAGCGGGTAGAAAACGCGGCTTTCAACGCGTTCAGCGAAACGCTGGCGGAGGCAATCTAATGGCTAATTACGCAACGTTGGCGGATTGCACCGATGACCCGCTGATCCCGGTGCAACAAATCCACCTCGACCGCGCCAACCTGTATGTCGAGACCATCCTGCGCAATCGCGGGATTAATCCCGGCGAGATTACCTCGTCCAGACCTATTCTGACCGACCTGGCGGTATATCAGGCGTTGCGCCTCGCGGCGATTTCCCAAATCACCAGCGGTGGCAACGACGATCAGCAATCCCGGAAAGCCAGCGAATACGGGAAATTGGTCAAGGAGCAAACCGAAATGGTGACACGCGCGGCTCTCGGACTGGTGGACCTGGAGGACCCGGCATCCGCCGGTTCTGGAATCTGGGGATCGATAGCGTTGGAGAGAGATTAATGCGAACGGACGGCCTGCTACGCTTGCAAACGGGGCTTATGCAATATCAACCACTCCTGGAGTGGAGTCAGGCGCGCTACCAGAAAAATCCTTCGCACGCCCTTTTTCTGGAGCGTCCGGCGAATACCAATGGGTATCCGTTTATCGGGTATGTCGTGGTTCGGGAGCACTATTTACAACGGAAGCGCGTCCAGGAAATCGCACTGATCCACGGGGTGGCGAATTCTGAGATTCGGGAAACCCACGACGAGCAGGACAATATTATCCTCACCCCCACCGGCGCCCTGGAGTTGAGCGAATTGGGCGAGCATCTCCTCGCCTTCCTGGGGAGCGTCGCGCTGGGCGGGAATTATCGCGTGGAGTCGCCCCGCGCAACCTTTCTTGACCTGGAAACACGGCATCCGCTTTATCGGGCGGAACTGGATTTCAGGCTACATCTTTCGGAGTAAGGTCATGAAATTATCGGAATACGTCGCGCTCGCGGTAGCTTCGGAAACTACTTACGGTGTGCCGCCAGAGGATTTAAGCACCAGCTACCTTGGCGTAATTTGCCAAGAAGCGCAAGTCGCGCCCAAATCTACGTCCATCGAGCGTAAATTCAACCGTAGAACCTTTACCCAACTGGCCCCGCTACAGGCGAAACAGTACACGGAGATATCCTTTTCAACGGAAATTAAAGGGGTAAACTCCTCAACCCTTCCTAGTGGCGAGGGGGTGCTCCATCGATTACTGTACGCAGCCGGATTTATCGGAAAAACTTCTCCCATCCGTTGGTGTGAATTGGCGAACGGGGACAACGACTTCGAGGTTTCCCCCTATCAGAGCGTTTGGCTGGTGGAGGATCATGCGGGAACACCAGTCAATCGACCGGCCAGAGTGGTCGGCATGGTTCGCCGGAAAAGGAGCGCTGGGGATACCTCTCAAAATGATTTTCTTGTCCTAGAATTTTTTGGCGTACAACCCGCAGGCACGTTAAATAAAAGCAAAACCCAGGAATTATATTCCGATAGTAACTCCGCACCCTCCTCCACCAAGATTGCCACCCTCGCAACCTCGAACGGGCACGCCATTATCGATATGGCAACCGCCTTAGCCCCTTGCGGTGATCTTGCGTTGAATCAGGCTAATTCGATTAGCCTTGCCTATTTCCTGGATGACATCCTCCATCTCACTCCCGGTGTGCTGGGGAGCGTGTCTTTATCGTTGAGCGACGCCGCGCCCTTTACTGCGAAATTCAGCTTTTCCGGGTTGTATTCCCAACCCATGTACCACGTCGCTCCCGATATCGTTTTCAACGAACATCAGCCCCCGCCCCCCGCGCCCGCTAGTTTCTCCATTTTTTCGGGAGGTGTGAGCTACGCGCCGCAATTGATCAGCCTGGAGTATAACCACGGTTGTGAGGTCAAGATTAAGGGCGACCTTAATCTAGATAACGGGATTGGCGGGGTGTATATTGCTAATCGAAAATCGACCTTTAAGTTGTCGATAGGGGTGGATAGTATCGACAGCTTCAACCCTTGGTCAAAATGGACGGCGGGCACGGAATTAACCGCGAGTTTCGTCCAGGGATATGCCACGGTCGGAAATCGGGTCGCCGTCCTGCTGCCGAAACTGGTGATTACCGCGATCTCGTATTCGGACAAGGATGGGGAGACGATTTATAATATCGATGCGATCCCGACCGGAAACGACGACGACGAGATCGTGATTGCGTTTGGTTAATAACCTAAAGCGGTTACTTATTGCTTCGCACTCCATCAAGTACACAACCCTGAGATAAAGACATGGCTATTGATATTGGCAAGAAAGAAATAAAGGTAAGCGTCACCTTCGGCGGAAATGAAACCGTGTTTACCTGCCGCGTCCCTGACAACCAAGAACGCATCGCTTATCACGGCGGTTTATTGCGAAAGGGTAAAGTGGACGCCGAGCATATTTACCGGCATCAGGTCAAGTCGGGTCTGTCCGTTGTGACACGGGTCCGCGCCGGGGATATCCTGTTCTGTGGCAAGCCACTGGTCATCGATGCTGATGGTAAAAAAGTCCTTGAAGAGAACGCACCCGAATTATTGTCAGCGCTGGGACGCGCCATTTTTGAAGGGGGGGCGGCGCGCATCGAGGATGAGGACGCTGATTACCCTCTTTAGCTCGCGAGCTGGAGCAGCTTCGCGAGCAAGGCAAAAATACATCGGGTCAGGGAAAAAACGCGCCTGGTCAGGGAAAAGCCATGGGCTCCGGGGCGTGGGGAAAAAATGCCGCCGCGTACCGGGACGCCGCGGAAAATAAAATCGCAATCTCTCCCCGGCTGAAATGGGCCTTGTTTCTATACCAGCTACGGATGGCCGGGTATCCATTCGGCAAAGACGAACTCTCTTTGGAGGAATGGCTAGACCTCGGGGAGGTAACTTCTGCACTTTCCTGATTTTCCTGATAATAGACCACTATGCCCAATCTTGAGCAACATCTACGTCTGGTGATAGACAGCGCTGATAAGGGTGCGGGCGATACTTTGCGGTCGCTTAATGAGGAACTGAAGAATACGACAGCGGCTGGATCGGAAAATACAAAAGTCATGAGCGGTCAAGCAGAAATGCTGGACCGCCTTGCGCGCCAACAGCAAGGGTTTGCGGATGCTCTCCGTTCAACGCAACAGGCTAATTTGGAAAATACAAAAGTCATGGGCGGTCAAGCAGAAATGCTGGACCGCCTTGCGCGCCAACAGCAAGAGTTTGCTGATGCTCTCCGTTCAACGCAACGCAATTTGGAAATGCCGTCTATCCGCCCGCAGGTAGCAGTGGGCGAAGCCCTTACGCAACGCAATTTGGAAATGCCGTCTATCTTGGAAAGTTATACCAAAATGCGTCCGCCAGTAGTCCCGTCAAAAACCGCGCTGGAGATGGCCGGAGTGGGTGGTGCATTTGGTAAGGCGGATGCCATGGAGGCGGAAAAGGCGGCGGAAGGGCTAAAGAAAACCGAGGAAGGGTTCAAAAAAACCGAGAAGGCGGCAGATAAATCGGCCTTTGCTACGGTGGGCGCTCGCCGGGAACTCATCGTTCTTGGCCATGAGGCCCTTACGGGCCAATTCAGCCGGATGCCGGGCAGCTTTATGGTCCTGGCCGAACGCATGGATGCAACCAGGTATCTATTCAACCCAATCACTGCGGGGATTGTAGCGGTGAGCGCCGCGGCGTTTTTGTTGGGAAAAGCCTTTGTCGAGGCTTCCGCTGAAGAACAACGGATGGATCTTGCCCTAAAGTCTACAGCAAATTACGCGGGGCAAACTCAGGACAGTTTGCTCGAACTAGCTGATCAAATGGCAGCAACCGGCCACCTCACTATCGGCGAGGCGAAAGATTTGGTGACCTCGTTAGCCGAAAGTGGTCAGGTCGGCGCCAATGCCTTCGATGATATGGCGAAGATGGCGTATAACTTCGCTATCGTTATGCACAAAGACGTTGATTCCGTAGTTCCTGAGATGCTCAAGGTATTTGGAGACGGCGCAAAGGGCCTCGAAACCTGGAATCAGAAATACCACCTACTTTCTGCCGCACAATTACAGCACATTACTGACCTTCGTGAAGAGAATAAATACACAGAAGCGGAGGCAGAATCTATTGCCATGGTCGGTAAAGCCATCTCGGACATGGCTCCAAAACTCAATATTCTTCAGAGAGCGTGGGAGGTGGTTAGGAATACTGGTAGCTATGCGTTGTCCGGGTTTGTTGGTGCATTTAGCCAAGAGACTGATTATGCTCGTATTGATAGACTCAGAAAAGCTGTTGAAGCAGATAAATCAAACCTTGAAAGTCCCTGGTCTAATAAGAAACATTTCGAGGTTCTACTTTCCGCAGATCAAACGGAGCTTGATTCCCTTCTCGCTATAAAAAATGCAAAGGAGGATGACGCGAGAGCCACTGCTGCGGCTACTGCGGCAGAGAAGGATTATGAGCGGGCACAGAAGATGGCGCAATCGTCATCCGATTCCTATCGGTTAAGCGTTTTAGAGAAACAAAAGAAAGCGACTGAAGCGTGGACACCAAAGAATGATTTCGACGTTGAGGTAAAACAGGAGGCGTTGCGCAGTTACGATTCACAAATAGCTGAACTTAATGGAAAATTTAACGAACTAGACTCTCGTGCGCAATTATCCGTAGAAAAAATAAACCAAGAACGATCCCATATAGATTCCCTGCTGGCGGCCGGTAGGATATCCGATAAACAGGCCATCGCTGACAATCTGAGCAAGTATGATGAGATAATTTCCGCTCAGATCTCCGCAATCGAAGAAAAGAAACCTTATTTGTCTTCCATAAAAGAAGTCGAGTCTATCAATAATAAGATTAAAGAGCTTGAGCTTCAGCGCGTTGGTTATCATCAACAAGCTACTGACCAAATAATGCAGCTCGACGAGAAAGCAAGGCAGGCGCAGCTCGATGCGAACGTCAGCGCAAACCAGGATCTGTTCTCTCAACAAAAGACGGAGATCGAGAGGAGACTGATTAGTATTGATACCGAACACAATCGCGAGTTACTTAACGATCAAAAGTTTTTTGATAACCGACGCGAGCAGATTTTAAGAAATGCAGAGTTGGAACGTAAGGTGCTGCTGGCTCAGGCAGACGCACGCGCCGCACAACCGGCTACAAGTCCGGCCGCGGTAATTGCTCGCCAGTCTGAGGTAAGTAGCCTCCATACGCAAGCCGGAAATGTACTTACAAGCACGAACAATCAACTGCTCGGTGAATACGAAAATATTAAGACGCAAGCGGTCAATTACATGCGCGATCTCGAACGAGAGACCGCCATGATCAACGCCTCCATCATTACGGATGACCGTCTTCGTGCTCAGACTCAGCTTGGTATTGAGATGGGTTATGTCAAGAAAAAAATTGACTTGTATGATGAGTTTGCTGGCTCCAAAGCGGATCGCGAGAAAAAATTCAATGAATTGGCCGAGGCCAATCAGAAGAGACTTGAATATCAGCTAAGGCCGTCCTACCTCAGGATGGCGGACGACTGGAGCAACACCCATCGCCAAATGGATCAAGTGACGGAGGATTTCTTCCGAGGTGCGTCGGACATGCTGATCAATTTCGTCAAGACGGGCAAGCTAGGTTTTAAGGATTTCGCGGATACGATTATTTCCGAATTACTCCGGATCCAGATTAACCGGGGACTGGCTATGACGGTCTATTCCATGGGTGGTTCCTCGCTGATGAATATGCTCGGCCTGTCGGCAAATACGCCTGATGGCGCGGCATATCAGCAGTCTATAAATACACCAATTCATCATGAAGGGGGGGTAGCTGGATATAGCCAGGCATTTAAACAGATAAATCCGATCATATTTTCAGACGCTCACCGTTATCACGCAGGCGGAATTGCTGGGTTAGCGCCTGACGAGGTGCCTGCGATCCTTAAACGTGGCGAAGAAGTGCTTACTGCGCAGGATCCCCGGCATATCTACAATCTCGGCGGAATGACGCGGCACGCGTTCGATGTCGCCGCGCTGGCCAGCATTTTTTCGCGCTCCCAGCGCTATCACGAGGGCGGCGTCGTAGGGTTTCCGAAATGGAACGGGAAGACGGATTTTTCTCGGGAGCACGACGGAGGTTTAGATATCGTCATTAATAATCATTCCCCAAGCCCCGTGACCGCAGCCAAACGGGAAATGGGAGTGGATAACCGCGGGCGTCGGCGCGTCGAAATCATGCTAGCCGAACTGACTAGCGAAGAAACGCGACGCCCCGGTGGCGCGATGCATTCCGCAATTGCGGAAACGTTTGACGTTAACCCGCGTCTGGTGGGTAGATAAAAAATGTCTAATTACGTTTGGCCAAACACCCTCCCCCAAGCGGTACAGGAAGACTTCGCGGAAACCAACGGGGTACTGATTCTACGCACGCCTATGGATCGTGGCCCCGCGAAAATTAGGCGGGTCGGCGCGCGTCCAGATACGATGACCATTTCCTTACAAATGACGAGCGCTCAAATTGGCAACCTGCGCACTTTTGTAATGGACACCATTCGAGGGGTCGCGCCATTTACCTTTCCCCACCCACGCACTGCTGCCTGGGTTGACGTGAGAATCGTCCCGGACTCCGAGGGAGCGCTTTATAAAATCAGGCACGCCGCGGCCGATCAATGGATGGTGGAAATGGTCCTGGAGGTATTGCCATGAGCAGAATTTCAACACTCTCGCCGAACGCACTCCGTGCGATGTTATCTCCCGAAGCGGATGACACGTTGATTACTTTATTGACCTTTAGCGGAGTTGGTAGCGAAACGGTAAGAATCGCGGATGGGTACACCCAGAGTCTGGACTCCGATGAACTTATTTACGGGGTGGTGTCGCGTGGGCAGCAATATGTCTTCATACCGGTTGAGATTACCTTACCTAGTGAAGAACGTGAGTCAGTTCCTCGTTGCCAAATCGTCATCCACGATGTGACGAGATCGCTGATGCCCACGCTACGTTCGCTCAACCAAGCGCTTAACGTGAATATTGAGCTGGTCTTGGGGTCTGCGCCGGATAATGTTGAGATTGCGTTTCCAGGGTTCTATCTTGGAGCGATTGGCTACAGCGCGGAAGCAATTACGGGAGAATTGACGCTCGAATCCATGGCGAACGAACCATTTCCCGCCGATTCATTTACTCCGTCTGGCTTTCCGGGGCTATTTTGATTACTTGGTGGAATAAATATATAGGGCTTCCCTATCTTGAGAAGGGACGCGACACGGCCGGCGTGGATTGCTGGGGGTTGGCGCGCTTAGTGTACGCCGAGGAATTCGGGATCACTCTGCCCTGCTTGTCTGAACAGTACAAATCAGGCTCACGGGAAGGAATCGCGGAGTTAATCGCCCTCGAAAAAGAGGGCTGGGAAATTACCGAGGCTCCCCGCTCTGGGGATGTCGTTCTATTCGTGATTCATGGCTTTCCTTCCCATTTGGGCCTGGTCACCCTGCCTGGTTTTTTCCTGCACGTACTTCAAAATAAAACGGTGGTTGTGGAGCGACTGGAATCACCTTTATGGAAATCGAGATTGCGCGGGGTGTATCGTTACCGAGGAACAGGCTCCACGCTTACAGTAGCCGCGTGCCCGCACCCATTACATGCCCGCCGCATCGACACCCAAATAGCGTTTGGGAAAAGCATTGGGGAGCTGGTTTGCCTGGTTAGCCGTGATTACGGAGTTCCAACCCGCCTGGCCGAGGACGGCGTGGTGATCGTGGATGGCGAATTAATCCCAAGGGCGTGTTGGGCGGAATTCACTCCGCGGCCGGGGGCGCGCGTTGAGTATCGCGCCGTGGCGAAAGGGAGCGGGGGCACGCGGGTAATTTCTATGTTCGCTACTATGGTGATAGCGTGGTATGCGGCTCCTTTTTTGGTCGGAGGATTGGGAGGAACCGCGTTTACTATGGCGGGGTCCTGGACTGGGGCTACGACAGCCGCCTTTATGGGCATTAACATGGCGGGGAGTTTATTGCTAAACGCCATCTTCCCAGTGCGTAAGCCGGACAATCTGGCCGCCGCGTCACCCAAGACTAGTTATATGCTCCAGGGAGGCGCGAATCAGAAAAATCCCTACGCCGCCATTCCTGTTGTCTTGGGTAGGTATCGCTTCACCCCTCCGCTGGGCGCGGAAACCTACTCTGAAATGTCTGGAACAGATTCATATCTTCGCATATTAATAGTGTGGGGATATGGGCCACTGCTGGTTTCAGATTTAAGAATTGGCGAAACCGCACTCGCTAAATTTGCGGATGTGGAAAGCGAAACCTTGAACGGCTGGGATGATACAGATGAAGATCAGACTAGGTTTCACCGTCTGTACAGTGCGGATGTCACGCAATTATACGTTAGCGTAAAACTCAATTATGACGATGGATGGTTAGAGAGAACCCTGGATGATGCGGTGGATCAAATCAAGGTATGTCTAAATTTTCCTATGGGGCTTTTCAAACAAACCTTAGAGGGGATCCATGCGGGAGAGATCGGATCCACTAGCGTGTCGGTTAGCATTCAAATCCAACAAGTTGGCGTCAGTTCCTGGGACGAGGTAGCCCAGGTTATTTACTCTCAATTCCTGAATCTACAACCCGCGTATTACAACATCGATAACGACGCGGAGCTAGAACCTGTGTATTGTTGGTATCGCGTCAGCTTAGATAAACACAATCAAATAATTATTAGGCAGGGGGCTTACACTGCCAACGCCGCCGCCGATCCATCAGGACCACTATTGACGCGGCTGCGCAACGATAATCACGGCGTAAACGCCACCTTTGAGCATATCCCGGAATTGGGGGAGGAGGAGGAAGACCTCTGGAAAATATGTGTTTTAGGCGGGAGTATCCACCAAACTATCGATAGTCGCGGCGCTAACAATCTCGGGAGTGTAACAGGATGCGCGCTGTCGTTTTCCGGGCTGCGGGCCTTTATCGCTGACGGGACTATTACCCGGTCCCAGGTCGAGACCGTGAATCTTACCCGGTCAACACAACAGGCGTTTAGCCATGTTGTTTCTTTTCACGTCCCATATGGGCAATACAAAGTACGGGTAAAGCGTACCGACAACACCCCCGATGATTTCACCTACCCATCCGGGAATAAAGGAAAACGCTCACAAGATTGTTATCTTCTGACCATTACTGGATACAGTAACCAGCGCCCTGTTAATCCTCCCAAGCCCTTGGCGATGACCGCGCTAAAAATCAAGGCGACCAATCAAATTAATGGGAGCGTAGATGGTGTAAGTGGTACGGTGCAATCCATCTGCCTGGATTATACTGGTAAAACCATTGCCACAGCGACTCGTAATAATAATACGGTTTCCGCGCAAGCGAATGGCCATGGCTTGGTGGTTGGGGACAAGATCAATATTGCAGGGATGGCTGACCCTACATTCGACGGTAATTTCACGGTCGCCAGCGTTGACACCAACACATTCACCTATCAGAAGAATGGCACCAATGCACAATCTTCCGGCGGGAGGTTATGGGTAAAACGCGTCACACGCAATTGCGCGAGTATTTTCAGGCACGTTTTGCAACATCCTGGGAACGCCAGACGGCTGGCCGATGGCAAGATTGATATCGCCGCGCTGGAGAACTGGCATATCTATTGTAAAAGCAACGGCTTCAACTTTAACACGGTGCTGACCGCTCAAAAATCTTTGGAAGAGGTTTTACGGGATATAGCCGCCGCTGGGCGTGCTTCTCCACAATGGATTGATGGTAAAAGATCAGTTGTTATCGACCGTCCTCGTGCGCAATACGCACAATTCTTCACGCCGCATAATTCCTGGGGGTTTGAAGCAACCCGCGCCCTTCCTAATCTTCCTCACGCTTTCCGGGTTTCCTTCAACAACGAGGACAAGGGGTATCAGCCGGATGAGCGGAGGGTATTCAATGATGGCTATTCCGATTCAACCGCAACACTCTATGAAGCGCTTGAACTTCCCGGCGTGACTAAATCCGATACGGTCTTCAAGCACGCGCGTTTTCATCTTGCCCAGTTAAAGCTGCGACCCGAGACGTATACGCTTAACGCGGATATAGAGAATCTGGTTTGCAATCGCGGTGACCTGGTTCGCGTCGCACATGACGTTCCGATGTGGGGACTAGCTACAGGGAGAATAAAGGAGCGCGTAAATGATACCACCCTTGAACTTAGCGAAAGTATGCCGATGGCAGCGGGAACTTCCTACGCCCTCCGCATCCGTCTCGCCGATGGTTCAAGCGTTACCCGCACAGTTTCCCCCAAAAGCGTAGACGGCGATTACACGAGCATTGCCTTGACCACGACTATTTCCAGCACGCAAGGCGCGGCGGGGAATTTATTCATGTTCGGGGAGATAGGGCGCGAGGCGGTTGATTTAATAGTGCAAGCCATTGAGCCAAGCAATAATCTAAGCGCACGCTTGTCTTTAGTGGATTATTCCCCTGATGTGTATTCCTCTGACGAGGAAGAGATTCCCTCTTTCGATAGCCAAATTACTTTACCCCCCATTTTATTGCGGGCGACGATTTCCGCGAAGCCTACCATCGTGGCGATAGTTTCCGACGAGCGTGTAATGACAAGGATCGCACCCGGTCGATATCGGTATGCGATGCGCGTGAGCTTCACCAATCCGCGCACATTGCCGGGGCGGGTGAATCGGGTGGAGGGGCAAATTGATTTCGCCGAAGACAATACCACGGATTTCCAAACAATCGCGTTCGCACCCATCGGAGGTTCCGTTTTGTTTCAGGATGTTCAGGAGGGATCCCAATACCGATTAAGATTGCGTTATGTAGACGAGGAAGGGCGGAGTGGGCCATGGACGCAGATCCAGACCCATACTGTAGTCGGTAAATTAAATCCGCCAGCGCCGGTCACTGGGCTGGTTCTCACGGAAGAAGGTGACAAAATACGGATTGAGTGGGATGCTAACGAAGAGGTGGATGTCGAGAATTACGAGGTACGGAAAAATAACTCAAATTGGGGGGCGGCGGATTCCTCACGAGTGTTTTACGGTAACTCTACGCATTGTCTTTTCTCACCCCCACAAATGAGTTCCGTGCGTAGCTTTACATTTTATGTAAAGGCGCGGGATGGTGCTGGATTGTTTTCCCAATTATCGGTAAATTCCACATTCTCGTACTCTCAGGTCCCACCGTCTGTATTAACAGCAACCTTTAATAATATCTCTAGCGTTTCTGCGACGGTGACTTTAGATTGGGATGACGTAACTACGCCCTTTGGCTTGCGTGATTACCAAATATCTGATAGCGTACATACTTACTATTACAATGCCAGTCAAGCCACGCTTCCAGCGAATTGGGTAGGAGAACGTGTTTTCACGGCCAAAACTCGGGATCGCTTGGGAAATCTATCTAGTGGAAAATCGCTAACGGTCACCATTTCGCCACCGGGGACCGTCCCTACGCCAGCCCTGGAGGTAACGGGCGCGGTTTCTGGTAAATGTACAGTTATGCTGGATTGGGAAGCGGCGGCGCGGGGGACGCTGGCAATTGCGGGATATGAGGTGCGTTCCTCAAATAGCGGATGGGGTACGCCAGGATATAAATATCAGGGGGCGACCAGTTCATGCTCGCTAAACAACGTATCCACTTCAGCTACGACGAACTGGTATCTCAAGGCGTTCGACACCCATGGAAATTACAGCACCGCAGCACAAGTCGTCGCGCACGATTCGGTGCGTCCGGGAAATGTAGGAGCGGTGACCATGACGCGCTCCGGGGCAAATTTGACAATCAGGGCGTCTGGATACACGAAACCGGCCGATTTTAGTCATTTTGAGTTTCGGATCGTCAAGAGCACGGCGCTCTATAATTCTGATCCCTGGGACCAAGCTGACCCCTACACAACTAACTCGGTTTCCGACACCACCACCGTTTCGCTGACCCAGTTCCCAACGCCAAGATATTCAGCAACCGGAATCCATTATCGCGTTGCATGTCGGATGATGGATCGTTCCGGTAATTATAGCCAGGTCTCCGCGATCAGCGGGGACGTGATGGCCTTTAATCTCGTTGGTGCTAAGATGAATCAAACCATCAACTTCGGAACTGCCCCGAGGGTAGCGGTCGGTACTACGGGAACAGTGACGGCCACGGGCGGGTCATCGAGAAACCCGGTGACGTTTAGCTCCATTACCCCTTCCGTCTGCACCGTGAGCGGCAGCATTGTGACCGGCGTTGCTGCTGGTACCTGCACGATAGTCGCCAATCAGGCTGGAAACGACAACTACAACGCGGCCCCCCAGGCCACGCAAAACATTATTGTGGATCCTATTTTTTCTGAAATTTATATAGAGATTGTATCTCTACAGGGTGGAGGAAACACCATAAAGTTAGCTGAGTTAGGATTCTTTGATAGTGATGTAAGAGTTAATGGTGATTTTTATGATTCGGGTTCTATACATCTAACAACACTTACCGATGGTAATTATTCGACAGTATGGACTCATACTGTACAGTATTTCGGGTATTTTGTCTCTTTTATTATGGCCTCTCCCATGACTCTTGAACACATCAAGTTACTTAAATTAAAAATGCAGGCATCACAGTATACAGACTGCACCCCAGTTGTTTTTAATGTGATGGTTGATAACCCCTCCTGGTTACTTGTAAAAAGTATCGCTAACATTAACTGGTCTGGTAACGAGACGAAGGTTTTCGATCTTTCTTGATAGTTTTTCGGTAACTACCGACTGCAAAAAATACCGTAAAAATGAATGCGACGCTTTATAGCGGAATACTATCACTCTCCCTTTCAATTGATCCTCCGGTGGAGGATGATGGTGTGACGCCGCGCCGAGATATTTGTGCGACAAAAATTTGGATGAGCGCGATCAATGGTTTTGTTGCAGATGAAACGAATTTAGTTTTTAGTGGGGTGGGGTTTATCCATACCCTGAGTGGATTGACAGCAGGAACTAGGTACTACGTTAAATATGCGTTGATTTCCGAGATTGACCCGTTGGACTATGTTATCTCCGATTGTTATTCTGAGATACCGAATAACGTGGCGGAAGGATTGGGGCTAGGCGAAGCCGCGTTTTTAAATGTTGGAACCTCCCCAGGAACGGTCGCCGCAGGCGACCACAACCACAACTGTGGATACTTTTAGAGGATAAAAAATGGCTAACACCATTCAGATAAAAAGAAGCGCTTCGGTTGCTACTCCTGCATCATTAGCTGTAGGGGAGTTGGCATGGTCGGAAGTCAGTGATAACTTATTTATCGGTGAGTCTGGGTCAGTAGTTACCCCTATTGCTGGTTCAGGAACTTACGCGAAGCTAGCTTCGCCAGCATTAACCGGCACTCCAACCGCTCCGACTGCGGCGGTAGATACTAATACTACCCAATTAGCTACTACTGCGTATGTAGTTGGGCAGGGATACGGTAAATTAGCTAGCCCGACGTTTACGGGTACTCCTGCCGCGCCTACCGCTGCTGTAGATACCAATACCACTCAATTAGCCACTACTGCTTTTGTTTTAGCGCAATCGAGCGCAGTCACCCCTGCGATGGACGGAACGGGGACAATCGGTACGTCAACTCGCTACGCAAGAGCGGATCATATCCATCCGACTGATACAAGCCGATCCCCGCTTGCTAGCCCAACGTTCACGGGTGTTCCAGCGGCTCCTACTGCGGCGGTAGATACTAATACTACCCAATTAGCTACTACTGCGTTCGTAATTGGGCAGGCTTACGCGAAACTCGCTTCTCCAGCATTAACTGGTATTCCAACCGCTCCGACTGCGGCTGTTGACACCAGCACCACCCAATTAGCCACTACTGCGTATGTGGTCGGGCAGGGGTACGCGAAACTCGCTTCACCAACGCTCACCGGAGTTCCTGCTGCCCCTACCGCTGCTGTAGATACCAATACCACCCAAGTAGCCACTACAGCCTTCGTTTTAGCACAATCGAGCGCAGTCACCCCTACGATGGATGGAACGGGGACAATCGGTACGTCAACTCGCTACGCGAGGGCGGATCATATCCATCCGACCGACACAAGCCGGTCTCCTGTAGCGTCTCCGACGTTTACGGGTACTCCTGCGGCTCCGACTGCAACCAGCGGCACGAATACAACTCAAATTGCAACAACCGCGTTTGTAATTGGCACCCGCCTTGATCAGTTGGCCATCCCAACCGCTAGCGTTTCGCTCAACAGCCAAAAGATCACGAATCTTGCGGATCCCGTTTCCGCGCAGGACGCGGCAACGAAGAATTACGTTGACACGGCTGTCCAGGGATTGAACCCAAAAAATAGTGTGCGGGCAGCAACCACTGCGAGCCTTACCTTATCCGGCGCTCAGACGATTGATACTGTATCTGTAGTGGCTGGAGATCGTGTACTCGTCAAAGACCAGTCTACGGCTTCTGCCAACGGTATTTATGTGGCTGCTGCCGGAGCATGGACCCGTGCTTTAGACGCGGATGGTTGGCCCGAATTGGTCTCCGCGTACGTATGGGTGTCGGAAGGGTCAGTAAATGCCGATAGTGGGTGGGTATGTACAAACGATGCGGGAGGGACACTCGGCACGACGAACATTACCTGGACTCAGTTTTCCGGGACGGGGCAGATCACAGCGGGGAGCGGTTTAACAAAAACCGGGAATACTCTCAATATTGGGGCGGGGACGGGGATCACAGTCAACGCTGATGATATTCAGATATCAACCTCGTGGGCTGGACAGACGGCAATAACTACGCTCGGAACTATAGGAACAGGGACTTGGCAAGGCTCTACGCTTGCGGGAGCGTATGGCGGAACAGGGGTGGCGATTTCAACAATTACCGATGGCGCTTTAGTGAAGCGTAGCGGGACAACTTTTGTGACGGCAACGGTAGGCTCCGATTATCTATCGTCCGCTAGCACGATCGATGGTGGTACGTTCTGATGACTAACCCCATAAAAATAAGGCTCATATTGAGTTTTGAGGACATGGCGCCGGTTGCAGCAGGATGTCCAGA
>CAUYUB010000267.1:0-2591 GCA_963575685.1 Gammaproteobacteria bacterium
GACCTTCAGCTGATGTGCCCCGCGCTATTCGCCCTTGTTCCCGGATTTATGGAACTGGTATGGCCGCACGGCCCGACTGGTCCCGGCGATGACGCCAACTTTGTTCTGCCTACCGGGTGGACATTTGAGTTCCACGACCTAGCCCTCCCTGTTGACCCTCAGCTGATTCGCATCAACGTCCTGAAGCCGACCAATGACATCCTGATTGACGGCGTCGCGCAGCTCAACGAACTGAAGACGCGCGCGATGACGCAGGTCAGCAAGGTTCCCGTAAACATTACTGGCGGATTCCCGACATGGTCCGGCCTGATGCCCGGCATGCTCATCGCTGGCGCAACTGCCTTCGATGCTGACGGCACGGAAGTTTGCACCGCGGTTTCGTTTGATGGCGATACGCAGGAACTTCACTTCCAAGGGGCGAACATTGTCGTTGGAACGCCAGTTGAACGGGCCAACGATTTCCTGAATTCGCGGGCGTATAGGAGGGCATTGTGAACTACATGAATCCTCGCGGCTACGGTACGCTCGATAATATACGCCATGCGGTTGGCTTGAACCCAGTCGTTCCGTTCAATGCTAGAAGGAGAACCTTCCGTCCGCCGATTCAGGTTGGAAAACCGCTAACGGCGAAGATTCTGACTAAGACCGCTGACGGCGATACGTTCAAGTACCAGATTCAGCTCGAGGACCATCGCCTCAAGAACAATGTCTTTGCGTCCGATGCGCTGTTGAGGATGAATCCAGACATCGAATACGAAGTAGGGGATGAAGTTGTCGTCAACAAAAACGATGAAATCGTTGCCCCCGGCGGCGGGGGTGGCGGCGTCTCAAGCGACAAGCCTACGCTATTCGCCTACGTCGAAGGAACAGTCCTCTACGTTACGGGAGGCTGGATTATCTGGCACGGGGCCGGGACAAACGGGTATATCTGGGCAGATGACTTTTCGATTTCGCCGGGAGGCTCCATCGTCGTATGGGTGAACCCGATTACTGGCGTTATTAGTTCGGGAAACGACTACCCCACCGATGAACTTCACATCGCACTTGCTGAGGTTCACGTTTCGATGACCGAAGGGCTGGCCACCGCTGTCGTTATTGACTATCAGTACGGCGGTGGCGCAATCGTACTTCCGCAGTTGGTCTTTGTTGATTGCGTAGAAAACGGGAACGGGGAAGAAGGCGGTACTTGTACCGATAAAGTGTGTACGCTCGAATACGACATATCCACCGACGACGACATACCGCTTGCGACCGGCCAACAGCCTAGTTCCGGTCGGATTACTGGAATCGGCTACGTCGCCGGGACCGTAGGCCTCGCGTACTACGATTTCGGCCTCGAATCGTGGGTACTACAGTGCGTCTTAGACGAGGAAGCCATTACACAGACCATCACCGACCCTTGCACTGGAAAGACGGCCGAAATTGTGATGAGCGAACCCTGTACCCCGCCATGAAAACCGTCCTGATACTTTTGGCGTCTTTAGTCCTGTGGCTGGACCTTGCCGCAAAGGAACAGGGCTGGTTTCTTCCCATCGTTGGAATGGCTATTTCGTTTAACTACAAGGGCGCGATTAGCGGTAATATTCTGCCTGATTTTTTAAGCCTTACCCTTAACGGGTTTGGTGCGGCTGGATGCGGGGCCACTTGTGCTGGATGCGGCGGGCTCAATGGAACGTACCTATTGACCAAAGTCAACAATTCAGTAGACTTGTGTTTTCCTGATTATGTCTATAGTAGCGATTCTGTTTCGATAACAGTCTATCGCTATTATGGTGCATGGGAACTCGATGCCATATGGTGGGCAGATGATACTTTTGAAATGGGTGGGTTTTTCGGCGACCTTACGTTTGATGAAGGCGAGGATAGTTGCCAGTTTTCTGGGTACTTTGACGGCGGTGGGTTTTGCTACTGCTCCCACGACGAAGACAACGATACTTGCGGCGACATAAATCTTGGTTATACAACCCAATCTGCAACCGCACAAATAAGCGAGGTGACCTAATGGAACTCCAGTGTCCGCATACCAAGGATATGAATACACCGAAGTCGGTTCGGTGGTGTGAACTTCAGAAGCGTACGGTCCCGCTGCCGTGGTGCGCTGAATGTATTTCAGCGGGGCGCAATACTCCCGAAAAGATGGAAGAACACTTCGCAACGCTTCGTTCGGTCGCTGAAGAAGCGAAGGCTCGTCGCGCGCAGGCGGCCGAAGGCAAGGCAAAGCGCAACCTTGAAAGAAACCCCGCCCTTCGCGACAGGGCTGCGCTGAGAGAAAAGATGTCCAAACTACCGCGCCCCGAACTTGGTGCGGAGGCAGCCGAACTCGTCAACGCAGGAAAGGAATGGGCCAAGGCAGGATTCAAAGTGCCGACCGACGAAGTCATTGAGCAACGCCAGAAGATTTGCCTCGCTTGCGACCAATGGGACCCGAAGGCCAGACTCGGTCTCGGTAAGTGTAACGTCTGTGGCTGTACGCGCCTCAAGGTTTACCTCGCCACCGAAAAGTGTAAGATAGACCGATGGGGTACATTTGTACCCGAAAAGCCTACTGAAGCCCCTAAAACCGAAAACAAGGACTCCAATGTCGTCAAACA
>CAUYUB010000268.1:0-2589 GCA_963575685.1 Gammaproteobacteria bacterium
GGAGAGCAGCAAAGCGCCATTAGCACCTGTCCCCTAACCAACGCGCAGGTTAGTAGTAGCGGATTACTCAGTTGTTGGGTTAAAGTTAGATGTTTTGTTTGTACGTCAAGCTCGAAAATGTAGGGATTAGTATGGTATTTTGGTTGCGGCCAACGGCTATCCATTTAAGCCGCGACAGTTAGGGCGCCCACAAGGGGCGCCCCTACGCGATCATGTCATCATGTGCCATCGAAATGGTTATGTAGGGGCGGGCCTTGTGCCCGCCCCTGTCTTGTACTGTCGCGGCTTAAGTGGATAGCCTTAACGTTGACGAATATCGCAGAGCAAACGCCGGAATTCATTTTTGACAACTTGATAGCATTCACAAGCGCGGGACTCCAAGCCGGCCCGGCTAAGCACCGTGATATGCCCCCGGCGGTAACTGATCAAGCCCGCTCGCTGCAAGTTTCCAGCGGTTTCGGTAATGCCTTCACGGCGTACCCCCAGCATACCAGCAATTAATTCTTGAGTGATGGTTAATTCATCCGAGGGTAATCTATCTAGAGTCGACAACAACCAGCGGCACAGTTGTTGCTCTATCGAATGCTGCCGATTGCAGGCCGCCGTCTGCGATATCTGTGTCATTAATGCCTGGGTGTAGCGCAGCATCAAGCGCATCATGACCCCGCCTCGGTTGAATTCCGCCATCATGATCGCCCCTTTCAGCCGGTAACCGCTGCCGCCGGTCCGCACGGTGGCCAGGCCGGTCGTGGTATTGCTGCCCATGAACAGCGTAACGCCCAGCACGCCCTCGTAGCCCACCCCGGCGATTTCGATCGATGCGCCATTCTCCAGGATGTAGTGCATGGATATGATGGCCTTGGTCGGAAAATAAACGTAATACAATGGGCTTCCGGGCTCGTAAAGGACTTTGCCCAACGGCAGCGCGACCCATTCCAGATGGGGGCGGAGCCGCTCAAATATTTCATCAGGCAATGCGGCGAGCAGATGGTTTTGCGTAGGACTGTGCTCCGAGGACTGGAGGGTCACCATCTTTTTGTCTCCAAACTGTTACAAGGGTAAAAATGCTTATGACCACCCCCAAGCCGACACCAGCTCCCAAAGTACAACTCCCCAAATCGCCCACCGGGATTCAGGGGTTGGATGAAATCATCGGCGGTGGGTTGCCCAAGGGCAGGCCGACGCTGATTTGCGGTGGCGCCGGCTGCGGCAAGACGCTGCTCGCCATGGAGTTTTTGGTGCACGGCGCGAAGGAGTTTAATGAACCAGGCGTCTTTATGGCTTTTGAAGAAAACGCCGAGGATTTGGCTCAGAACGTTGCCTCCCTTAACTTCCACTTGCAAGACCTGATCGCACACAAAAAACTGCGGGTGGATTTTGTATACATCGAGCGTAACGAAATCGAAGAGAGTGGCGAATACGACCTGGAAGGGTTGTTCATCCGCCTGGGGTTTGCCATCGATGCCATCGGCGCCAAGCGCGTGGTGCTGGATACCATAGAGTCGCTGTTCGCGGGTTTCCCCAATCCGCTCATCCTGCGCGCGGAACTGCGCCGTCTGTTCCACTGGCTGAAGGACAAAGGCGTAACCGCCGTCATCACCGGTGAACGCGGCAATGAAATGCTGACGCGCCAGGGGTTGGAAGAGTATGTCTCCGATTGCGTCATCATGTTGGACCATCGCTTCAGCGAGCAGACTTCCACGCGGTGTTTGCGCGTCGTCAAATATCGCGGTTCGACGCACGGCACCAATGAATATCCCTTTCTGATCGACGAAGACGGCATTTCGGTGCTGCCGGTCACATCGCTCGGCCTGCAACACGATGTCTCCACGGAGCGGATTTTGAGCGGCGTTGCGTGCCTCGACACCATGCTGGGCGGTAAAGGCTATTACCGGGGCAGTAGCGTGCTGGTCTCCGGCACGGCGGGCACCGGCAAGAGCAGCCTCGCCGCGCACTTTGTCGATGCGGCCTGCCGCCGGGGCGAGCGCGCTTTTTATTTTGCTTTCGAGGAATCTTCCGGGCAGATCATGCGCAATATGCGCTCCATCGGCATAGACCTGGAACAGTGGGTGCGACAAGGTCTGCTCCAATTTCAGGCTACCCGCCCCACGTTTTCTGGATTGGAAATGCACCTATCGATCATGCACAAAGCGATCAACGCCTTCAAGCCGCAGGTCGTGGTGGTGGATCCCTTGAACAGTTTCGTCACCGGCAGCAATGTGGTCGAAGTTAAATCCATGTTGATGCGACTGGTGGATTTTCTGAAGACCAATCAGGTCACCGGTTTTTTCACCAGTTTGACGCTGGGCGGCAGTTCGCTCGAACACACCGATGTCGCCATTTCGTCCCTGATCGACACCTGGCTGTTGCTGCGCGACATCGAAATCAGCGGCGAGCGCAATCGCGGTTTATACATCCTGAAATCGCGCGGCATGGCGCACTCGAATCAGATTCGCGAGTTTCTGATCACCGATCACGGCGTGGAATTGCGTGATGTCTACATCGGCCCGGCCGGCGTGCTGACCGGTTCGGCTCGGCTGTTGCAAGAGGCGCAAGATGACGCCGCGCAAATTGCCGGCGCCCAGCAAG
>CAUYUB010000269.1:0-2572 GCA_963575685.1 Gammaproteobacteria bacterium
AAACCGATTTCATCAAGAAAATCAATCAATCATGCAAATCAAGGTTCAGACATTAAGAGCGGAAGCATCAATTATGGATAGGTGGCAACTTGAGTTATTCTTTAGTCTTCCGCCTTTAATTTGAGTACAGTGCGATGGGCGCTCTAACCCGGCCGCCCATCAATACGGGGACGGGTCAGGATTGGCCAGTAGACAATAGCGAATAGCACCCAGGCCAGAGTCCAGGCCGAGCCTCCGATCAGGGTCAGTACCACTGGTACCGGTGTCAACGGTGCCGCCACCCGCATCACTGCCCCCAGTGACACCAGCAGATAGGCCGCGACCGTTAGACGTGCCGGCGTTAGCGGACGACCGGAATGGCCGAGTGCGGCACGACTCATCACTCCGAGGATCATGGTTGCCACACAACCAGCGGTAAGGGCATGGAGTGCCGCCGGGGTCGGTAACAGCGGACTAAAGGTCGATATCCCCAACAGTGCCAATCCGACCACCAGCCAGAGATAGCCAAGGTGCAGTACCCACAACAGCGGTTCGGATCGGGTGTCCAGGCTGCGCCAGCCTGCCAGTCGTACCAAATGGAGGACCGCTGCGGCGAGCAGTAGGATGCCGGTGATGGTCGATGTCGGCGCCACAACCCAAGCGCCAGCGGCCACCACCACTGCGCCGGCTGCTCCGCCCCGTTCGATCCAGGCATAGAGCCGCACTCCGGCCGGTCGGCCGTTAAGCACGAGCCAATTGCGGGTAAAGGACGGGACAATGCGGCCGGCGACTACCGCGATCATCACCAACAATACCCCAATACCGGCATGTAGCCCGACCAGGGTATTCCCCATCAGCACCGTGAGGTCGCACAGCCACAGCACGGCGAGAATCGGTAGAAAGGCGATGTTGTGCCAGGCCCGCGCCCGGAGGAGCGGTCCTGCCAATAGCACCGCCAACAGCGGCAGATAGGCCAGTTCCACCGCCGCTACCAATACCGGCGGCAGCCATCCGGCCAGCGTAAAGGCCACCCGTCCGGCCAACCAAACAACGAACAACGTAATCAAGGGGCGACCGCCGACCGGCTCGGTACCGGTCCAATTGGGCACTGCCGTGAGCAGGAAACCACCGACGGCGGCACCAGCAAAGCCGAATACCATTTCGTGGCTATGCCATACCATTGCCGGCCAGTGTAGGCTCGATTCCAGCCAACCACTCCATACCGCCAACCATAAAGGCAGCATCAACGCTGCCTGCAATGCAGCAAACAGGAAGAACGGCCGAAATCCTGCCGCGAAAAATACTGGTTCGTCTTGCCGACGATCAACCTTTTTTTGAATGGTCAGCGGGACCTCAAGCTTATTCTGCTCAATACCTTTTGGTATCGGAAATATTTGTGGTTTATTCATGAAGGTGTCATTAACTCATCGATGAACGGAATGTGAACTTACTGGAATGGGATGAGGGGGTGTCAACCGCCGATGGCGGAAAATGTCCGCATACTTCCCGGCGCATCCCCCAACAAATGGTGAGAAACGTCCTTTTTCCCGAGTAGGGATTGGATGGTTTGCCGTAATTCGACGGTCCGCGCATCGTCGGCCAGGTAACGGCGAAGGGGATATTGTTTGCCGCCAAATAGGCAAAGCTGGAGCGCGCCATGACTGGATACACGCAGCCGGTTGCAGCGCGAACAAAAGTCTCTGGAATAGGGAGCGATCAGTCCGATCCGGCCCTGATAATCCGCGTGGGCGAATTCCATCGCCGGCCCGTCGGCCTCTCCACGCTCTACCCAGGACCAGCCGTTGGCGAGCAGCTTTTCACTCAGTACGGTGCTCCGCACATGGAATTTCTCAAAATAACCTGGATTTCCTGCGGTCGGCATGAGTTCGATGAAACGAACGCTTACCGGTCGGTAGCGCACGAATTCAAGGTAATCGTCGAATTCGATCTCGTTCTCGCCTCGGAGCAGAACGGCATTGAGTTTAATCGAGGGAAAGCCGACCGCAAGAGATTCCTCAATGCCGGCCATGACATCGTCGAAACGGTCCCGGCCGGTGATCGCAGCGAAACGTTGACGGTTCAAGCTATCGACGCTTACGTTTATCGCGTCCACGCCTGCTGCGCGTAAGTCGCGCGCGAGTGGTTTGAGTCGATGGCCGTTGGTCGAAATGGCAAGCCTGCGAATTCCAGGTACCCCGGAGATCCGGCGGGCGATCTCCAGAATATCGCGCCTTACCATGGGCTCGCCGCCAGTTAGTCGTACCTTCCATAGTCCGAGATCGGCAAATGCCCGAACCAACAGCTCGATTTCAAGCGGAGAGAGAAACGACTCACTGCCCGAGCATTTACGATATCCGTTGGGCAGGCAATAACCGCAACTGAAATCGCAGGCATCGGTGATCGACAACCGGAGATAGGCAACCCGCCGGCCAAACCGATCAGCCAGAGGCAGAGACATAGTTTTCCTCTCCGGTGGTGTGCTGATTATGACGGCATCGCTGCTTCTTGGGCGGGTTTCTCACTAAACGGACAAACCAACTCGTCTCCTTGCACCAATCCATCCGGTTTAGCCAGTTCTAGAGATATCACGGTG
>CAUYUB010000270.1:0-2557 GCA_963575685.1 Gammaproteobacteria bacterium
AGCGCAGGAACGCCCCAACCCATACCACGAATTGCGAGACCGGCGCAAACACCGCCAACAGCTTCCCACACATACGCCATTGTTGGAGCAGTTTTCTTGAAGCCGCCATCCGAGCCGGTTCCAGAGACTGCATAACCAACCACAACCTCGTCGACCTGCAGAAGCTGTGCGGCTGCTTCTTTTGACATCTGCGCCGGACTGATCGGGCTTCCGCCGAATTTAATACGATCAAGAACCTGTTTGTTGTTAATGAACAGTTCCCACGCATTCGGGGAGAACCATGCCACATTTGCTTTGCGACCGTTCGACTTCACGATGGCAAGCTGACCGGCGCGCATGTCAACAATCGGGTCTCCATCTGTTGCCCATTTGAACGCCGCACCGGAGGCAGAGAAGCCAGCGGCATAATTGCCGGATGTGGTTGCAAGCACCGCCTGCAGATTTTCACGATACAGGGCAATCTTGTCCTGCAGCATCATAAGGCGCATGTTCAAAAGCTGATCGGGTGAACCGGCGAACTCGTTCTTTTCGCGGTTTTCGATGCCGAATCCGAGAGCGTATTCGCTCAGAGAGGTCGTGATGTAACCACCCTGAACCTGCATACGCTGAACCTTTTCACCGATGCCACGTTTGATGTTGCCCGGAAGGATGAATGACTCTTTACCGAACGCCGGGAATCGACCGGTTTCCTTTTCGGTGCGAACCGGCATGAAGATTTTGTCGCCAATCATTTCCTGATTTGAATATCCCTGTGCAATCTGAGTCAACACCGGATCTGCAATACGCAGCAAGCTCAACTGAGAGTCTGCGGCGAACTCTTTCACTTCTGTAACCCCCGTCTGGGGATTCCGAACCCACAATTTATTTTCCATATTTCCCCCTTACGCGGTTTTTGCCTGGTTTGAGAAAAGTTCGACGAGAACGGTTTCACCAACCGTTGTCGTGCCGGTGTGAGCAAGACCGATCGGATATCCCGATGCCAGATCCTGCACGCCCGCTGCCGTGATTGCTGTGGATGTGCCGGCAATGTTACCGTATACCGTCCCCTGCAATGCTTCGACTTTACCGCCCTTTGTGACCGATCCTGTCGCAACGATCTCAATGATACCCGGCGATGTTTTCACGGTCGCCAGATCACCGTTTGCAGTGTCTTTTTCGACGACACCGTATGCTACTGCTCCGTTTGCCGGAACAGCACCCGCAACCGTCACGAGCGTCTTGTCTGCCAAGTTCGCCCCTGCTGTCACGTATTCTTTGTTGAGGACTAATTTGTCCCCGCCTACGTTTGACATGTTTCCCCCTTTGAGAGATTTGGTTATTTAATTTCGAGCTTGACGTCGCCGTTTGCGTTCATGCGGAGGATTTTCGCCACCACCTGCGCCTTGTCCAGTCCGGCAAACTCTTTTGTGTTTTTTTCGTAAAACTCTTCTGCTGCTTTGATGATAGCCGGACGGTTATCCGGTTTCGCCCCCTGTTCGTTGAACTCTTTAGATTCCCCGAGTTGAACCGTAGGCAGCTTAGTCAGAAGCTCTTGGAACACAACGAGCAACGATTTCTTTTCACCCGAGAAGTCAATCGTTGCCTGCGTCTTGGCAATCTGGAACATCAATTCCGGCAACTGCATTTCTTCGGTGATTTTCAAATTCTTGCCGTTTGCGTCAAGGAACGATTTGATCTCTGCCTTGATCGACGCATCGCGCGCCTCTTGTTCGGCCTTCACGCGCTTTTCCTCTTCGGCTGCCTTCAGGTCTGCAAACTCCTGCACATTTGCTTCGAGGTCTGCAATTTTTTGCTTGTAGCCGTCTTCCTTTTGTTTGTCCACGTCTTCCCCCTTACCTTTTGTGATGAATTTTTCTTTGAACTCCTTGATCCATGTTGCAACCGATGACATTTCCTTTTCTTGAGAAACTTCGATCTGTTCGAGCTTCTGCATGAACGAGTCATGAATCCCGAGTGTGCGGAACAGGTCATCCATGTATTCGTAAACTTCTTGACGAATACGTTCCGCCTTCTCTTCTTTGTCGATCATGTCGCTCAATGCGCTGTTAAGCGTGGCGAGGCATTCCGAGATATTCTTCTTGGTGTCTTCCTTGCCGATGTTCTCTGCCTCTTCGACAGCATCAAACTCTAAGGCGGTCGTTTCGGAGAACTCTACCGCCTTAAACGCTTCTGAGAATGTGAGCGCAATATCATTCAACGCCTCATCCATCCCGGGCAAGCATTTGACGGCAGGAGGGCAAGCCCCCAACATCCCAAGCGCAACGATCTTTTTCTTTCCGCCGACCTCTCCCATCTCAATGGATCTCTGGTTGTAGAATCCCTCTTTGATCCATCCCGCAAGTTTCTCGTTGAACTGAGCCCCGACAGCAATCAATTCGCTTCCAACTCGCTTCAGTCCGCCAATGATTTGACCGAAAGAAGGAATGCGGGTCTTCCCCTTATAGTCCGAGGAGTGCCCTATGATAATGTGCGGCGCGTCCTCTGCATTGAATGTTTCGACCATTTCGTCAAGGTCTTTTTCGGTGTATTTGCCCTGCGGGTAATCACCGGCGCGGAA
>CAUYUB010000271.1:0-2557 GCA_963575685.1 Gammaproteobacteria bacterium
GAGCGCGGACAACGCCTGCCGGTCAAGTGTCGCGGTTTGCTCCAGGATAGCCGGTGGTTTTTCGGGTAGGGCACTGCCACCGCAGCCGGTGAGTACCGGCAGCAGAAGCGGTAGGCTCACGGTGAGAATGCGGCGCAGCAATACGATGAGACGTTTCGATACTGCGGCGGTTTCAGTCATGGCTGTTGAACCTGCTCAAACCTGTCTCGGGTGGCTTGGTCATGGTGTTGAACGGCCAGCTGGATAACAGTCCATCGACCATTGAGCGAGCGCCTCCGGCGATCTCGCGTCCGTCATCCACCAGCCCAGACACCTGGGGTGCCGCGCCGTCAACGGTACGGCGCACCTGTCGGGTGGTACGGCCAAGATCCTCCAGGATGCCGGGTAGCGTTCGATCTAAGCGAGTAATAATCCGGTTGGTATCGGTAGTAGCGGTGTTCAAAGCGCGTAGTAGGTTGCCTGCCTCCGCCACTATCGCCTGATCGGAATGTTTGAGGAGGTGATCCAAATTGCCCCTGGTGCTCTTGACCGTTTCGTCCACTGTCGCCACCGTACCGTCTACCCGAGCGAGCAAGGTATCAACTTGGGCGCGGGTGCCGTTCATGGCGGTAGCCAGGGTGTGCAATTCGGCTATGGTGCGGCGAATGTCACCGCTGGGATCGTTGATATAGCGCAGGAATGCCTCTAACTGATCGACCACCGGCATCACCCGGTCCCGGATCTCGCCGGCGATTTCACCCAGATCGCGCCCCGGCTCGAAAGATAGCTGGTCGCCGGGTTTAACCTGCGCCTTATTATCCGAGCCGCGGCTAATGTCGAGAAAACCGTCGCCGATCAGGTTCTCCTTGGCGAGGCGCACCGTGGAGTTTTTCTTGATGAATTTGAGATAGCGATCTTCGATCTTCATCCCGACCAGCACTCGTGCTGAGTCATCCAACGCCAGTGCCTCGACCGTGCCGATCCGGAATCCCGATAGCTTGATCGCCATTCCTTTGCGGATATCTTGGCCGCTGTCGGCGGTGAAGTAGAGGCTGGTGCGTGGCACGTAAACCCCAGCACTGATGCCGATCCAGCTTACCCCCAGCGCGCCCAACAGGAGCACCACCAGGACAAAGCCGATTACCTGAAATCGGAACCCAAGTGTGGATCGACGCTGGTCGGTAAGCAGGCTCATGCCGCTCCTCCCCGTGTACCGGCGCCGATCACTGCCGCCACGGGCCAAGGCAGTCCAACCGTTCCTTCGGTGATGATCAGTACCCCCCGATCCTTGTCCTGTTCCAGATAATTCTGCAACACACCCTCCCAGACCGGTTGCCAACGGGCGCCGATCCCGGCAAATAGACCGCCATCGACCAACAGCAGGTTGGAGCGTGACAGCAGACCACGTACTAAACCGGCCTGGCGGATTTCCAACTCTTCCAGTTCATCGGGTTCCGCTGCCAGGAAGTTTGGCCAGTGCTTCCGTTCGAGTCCCACCGCCTCCAGCCAGAAGGCCAGACGGTCCTCAATATCCGTCTGCAACGCTTCGTCGTGATACCACAGCGGCAAGGCGATGTTCTCCCAGATTGGCAGGTTGCTGATCAGTCCACCACCGGCCGGAATCCAGGCGATCCCGCGTCGGCGGGTTAGATTGAGTTCTCGTCCTCCGAACAATACCGCACCGGGTGGTAACAAATAGCGTCCCAGCAGGTGATCGGCGATTCGAACCGGCGGTAGATCATCGGGTAGTCGCAGTACGCAGCCTTCTCCCTGCATGATCATGAAGGAAGGCAAGATGTGCCCATCAATATTCAGGCGCTGGACCTGAAGCAGCGGTTCCATGATCATCCCCCTATCACGGTCAACAGCACATCCCAGACGAAAACATTGGCAAGGCAGGTCACCACTGCTCGGGAAACGGCGCGGGGGATATCGGCGAGTGCGCCGCTCACCGCCAAGCCGTGATGACAGGAGATCACCCCCATCAGTACGCCGAAAGTCAGGCTCTTGAAGAACGAGATATAGATGTCCCCGAGGTTGGCGATCTGGAGAAAGAGTGACAGCTCGGTGTCCCAGCCTACATCGTGGGTGACCTGTACCACCACCAGCCCGGTGGTCAGAGCGATGATGTCGAAGGTGATGATAAGCGCCAGCAGTGCCGTGACCATTCCCAATAGGCGGGGCATTATCAGATAGGCGATGGGCGAGATACCCATTCGCTCCAGAGCATCCACCTCGCCATGTACCCGCATTGCCGCGAGTTCGCTGGTCACCGCCGAACAAGAGCGGGCAACGACGATCAGCGCTACGAGCAGTGGTCCCAACTCGCGCAATGTCATCCAGGTGAGCATGCGTACCGCCAATGCCACATTCTGCCCCACTAGACTAGCGACCTCGAATACGATCAACCAACCGACGATTACCCCCAGAACCATTACCAGCGGCAGGCACTCAATGCCCGAAAAATGGATTTGACGTAGCAGCACCGCACGCACCGGGATCAAGCGCAGGGTCGGCAGAGACCGCGCGATCTCGGGAATTAGCTGCATATAGCCCAGGAAGCTATCCAGCCGGGCGG
>CAUYUB010000272.1:0-2554 GCA_963575685.1 Gammaproteobacteria bacterium
ATGCACGATTTATAATTATAGACAGTTAATCCCTTTAAGGGGGTCAATTGTCCGCTCTATCCCGCCCATTATCCCAAATAGGGACCGAGCCCGACCAGGGCGTTAAATTTCTCACGCCCTACGAATTAGCCGACCTTTTCAGAAATCCAGGATTCTATGAAGCCGCCAACGTAGCGCGGCAGCACGGCGCACAGTTCGAACGCAAGAACGGCAAGCGCGTCAACACCGCAGTACATGAACTATTCGAAAAACAAGGACGTGCGGCGCGTCTTCACGCCGCGGAGCAGGCGGCGGCAACTGCCATAAGAGCTAAAACGGAGAGATCCAATGAGCTGGCAAAATTTCTTTAACACCGCCGCTTGCACTTTTTTACTCTCCGCAATCGCGGGGATCGTGCTCTATGTCGGGTGCCTAATCGGAGAGTGCCAGCTATGGTAAGCGCCCCAGACATCCGCACACAAATCGATCAAGCCATATCAGAAGAGCTCGCCCACAACATTAAGAAAAAAGGGCTGGATATCGACACCATTGAAATCTCCGATTGCAAACGAATTTACATCGGAGGCGGTACGGAAAAATATTTCTACCGCGACGACTGCCTTTTAACCGTGCAATTACGATTTACCACCAACGGCCAGCAATTGGTTTTCCTGGAGGAATAACATGCGCACAGTCCTTCTTTTCATTCTCACCGCTGCACTCTCTATTTTCGCCGAAACCGATGCCGTCCGGCGCGGCAGCAATATTTCAAGCTGGAACGATACCGCCAGCATCGCCACCCTGAAAGAGGCCGGAACGGTCAGATATACAACCACCTGCTATGATCTTTCCTCGGTCAGCGCCATGCGAATAGTGGCCATGGCCAACGATACCGATGTCGCCGGTTTTGTCAACGATTCCATGAACATACAATATGGCTATCAATCCGGATGCCGGGTACTCAATGCATCGGGCGCCATAGATACCGCATGGGCTCCTCGAGTAATCATCGACACCATGACCGTAGACAGCTACGGCGTAGCATCAGGAAAAATAGACACATCATCCGTCACCGGATACGCCACAATGTGTAAATACATCGCCCCGCAATGGAATGAATTTTTTCGTATTTGGGCAAACGGTTTGACCGGTACAAATCTCGTCTCGGCCGTAAAACTGAAATTCCTTGTCAAGAACCCGGAATACTCTCCGGTCAGGAATAAATAATGTCCATCGACCTGATTAAAGAATTCCCGAAGTACGAGCGCCAGGTATACCAGTACGTCCGCGATCGGGTCGATACCTATTTCTCCTCACCAACCCACAATAAGCTGAAAACTAAATACCATTCCCTCCGATCCGCCATCGATATGAACGGCCACGCCGGCGCAAACCGCAATTTTCCGAAAAATGCCTGGTTCTCTAAAATCACCTTTCCCCTTGTCCGTCAGGCGTTCATTCTCCGCCGATCCGCCACCCGCTCCAATTTCCGCAACGATCCGCTCATCACCGTGGAGCCCAACGGAAATACGCCGATCGAGAACGCCATGAACATGCAGGACGTTCTCAACCAAAACCTGAAAAGCACCCGGTTCCGCACAATCACTTTCACCGAGATCATAAACGCGGCAGCCGCATGCGGAGCAGCAGTCACATACAGCACCTGGCAATCAGACACGCGGAAATATCAGAAGACAATCGCACACCCAGCGCTTGGATACACCAGGTCCCAAATTTCGTCCGCAAAGCGCAACGTAAAAAACCATTTTGTCCACCCCCTCAACTATTTCCAGAATCCCAACTGCAACGAGCCCACCGAATCGGACTTTCAAGGACACATCAAACGCTGGAACCTCAAAGACCTCATTGCCGAATATCAGAAAGACGATTCCAACTACATCAAGGAGAACCTCAAAAAGCTCATCAAGCAGGCCGTGGAATCGATCGTCAAAAGTAATAATTTCTACAGCTCAACCGATGTCGCCGACCCAGCCGCTCACACGGTCGATATCTACCACTGGACCGGCACGGTCAACATCAAAGGCAACGAGGACGATACAACCACCTATTATCTGGAATTCGCCGGCGACAACATCATCCGCGTGCAAACCAACCCGCACGACGAAGATATCCGCCCCTATTCAATTTTCAGATACGACACGCGCCCCGATTTCTGGCATGGCAATGTTGACACTGAGGCGCAGATGCCGCTTGAAGCCTACCTCAATCTGCTCATCGGCATGAAGGGCGACAATGTCATCCGCAATCTGGAACAATACATCTTTTTCGATAAAACCGCCCTCAATTCCGCTGATATCAACAACAGGCATAAATCAGGCGGATGGATTCCGGTAAACCTGAAAAACAACCAGACCCTGCAAAACCTGATCTATGGATACCAGGGCCGCGACATGTCCGGCCAGGACATGCAGTTCATGATCGACGAGATCAAGGAAATATCCCAGCGCATGAGCTCAAGCGTCGATCTGCGCCGCCAGGCGGATGAAGGCGGCCTGCAGAATAAAACCCTCGGCGCCGCAATGATGGTCCAGGAGACCGGCAACCAGATCGAATA
>CAUYUB010000273.1:0-2545 GCA_963575685.1 Gammaproteobacteria bacterium
TCAATCTCGGGCTTGCTTTCACAAGCCACGGGCTTTAGCCCGGGGTGATTGACGGGCGGGTTCACACCTATAGTGTTATCTCGCTTCTTATCCCTTGACCCGATTCAACGCCTGGACCTCTTCCAAATCCAGGAGCTGATCGATATCGAGCAGCAGAATCATGCGTTTCTGTTTTTCCAGATTGGCCACACGCCGGAATAGGCGCGCGGTCTCACTAGAGAGATTGGGCGCCGGTTCGATAACCTTGTGCGGGATTTTGAGCACCTCGGAGACCGAATCGACGATAAAACCGATGCGAACCCCATTCAGCATGAATACCATGATCCGCTGGCGATCGTTACGCTCCAGGGACGGCAAGCCAAAACGCCGCCGCTGGTCGATTACCGGCAGCACCGTACCACGCAGGTTGATCACTCCCTCAATGAATCCCGGTGCCTTGGGTACATGGGTGAGTTGTTCAGGTACCCGGACAATCTCCTGGACCGCACTAATGGGTACGCCGTATTCCTCGGCAACCAAGCGGAAGACCACCATCTGTTCATCTTCTTCGGTGACGTTCACGGTTTGTACCTTTTCCTCCGCATCCGCTTTCTTGTTCATCTCCGACGCGGTGTGCAGGGCATCACGCATCACGTGGTGAGAAAACATCTTTTCCGCCGAGATGATCGACACTAAACGCTTGCCGTCATTGAGTCGACAGATCGAGGTAATCTCGCCCATGTTTCCGTCGCGGGCCAGAAGGGTGGGCATTTCATCGACAATCCGACGATTAACACGTAACACTTCGTTGACGGTATCCATCACCACACCCACCGCTAAACGGGTCTCGCCGCTTTCCAGAGAAATCACCACGATGCGGTTGTGTTCGTCGAGGCTCTGCGTCGGCAGATTGAACATTCGCCGCAAACTCACCAGCGGCAATAATCGATTGCGCAGGGTCATCACCCCCAAGACATGGCTTGGACTATTGGGGACATGGATGATCTGTTCCGGTACCTGGACAATCTCCTGGACCTGTTCAATAGCAATGGCGTATTCCTGCTTGGCCACCACAAAGCTGACCAGGTGGAGTTCATCGTTATCTTCGTGGGTACTGGTATGAACGGTGTCACGGGCCGTTTCTCCATTACCTGCATCGTTACTGGTTTGGCTCCGTAGCAAATTGGCGAAGCGTTCTCGAATCAGCGTGGCGAAATCCAGGATCATCACCATGTCGTGGCCGCTGACTTTTTTAAGCATTCCCGTCAGCAAGTCAGTATTTACGGTGGATTGGATGGCTTCCACGCCTTCAATCTGATCGGCCTCCACCGTGACGACACTGGCCACGCGATCCACCACAAAGCCAGCGGGGGTACCAAAGTCGATGACGAGCGCGCGAGTGGCATCGTCGTGGGGTTTGTCTTCAAAACCAAAAAGGCGGCGCAGGCTGATGACGGGTAGCACTTGTCCGCGTAAATTGGCTAACCCTTCCAGACTGGCTGGGCTCATGGGGACATGAACCACAGCGGGTACCCGAATAATCTCACGCACCGGCGCCATGGGTACCGCGAAGATCTCTTTCCCGACAAAGAATGTGACGAATTGCCGCGCCTCAGTCGCTTGGCCGGCATCTCCGCCGACGGTTGCATTTTTTTCAGTGCTCATACTTTCTTCCTCCTCTCGGGGTAGACGTGCCACGCGCCCTCGTCAGGGGGTCGCGACATGCGGCGAATTGATGCGTTTTTAAACGCTTTGCAATTCGTCGGCGAGAGAGGAAATCTCCTCGATAGCCGCAGCCAGCTCTTCTGCCCCTTGCGATTGCTGTTTGGCAGCGGCGGCGGCCTGACCGGAAGCCTGCTCGGCCTCGGTGGCAGCGGCGGCAACCTGATCCACTCCCTTCTTGATTTCGCCCAAGGCACCTACAATCTGCTCGGAGGAAGCACTAATCTCCTGATTACCCTTGAGCACCTCGCCCATATCAGCATCCATTGTGACCAAGCTCGCGGCGATTGGTTTGGTTTTTTCAACCTCGGCGGAGGCATTGTTGGCGATGACTTCCAGGTCGCGACGCACCGCGCCGATTTGGTCTTGGATCGATTTCACCATATCCTTGATGCGGTCGGCGTTCTCCGCCGAATCGTGGGCCAGGTTGCGAATGTCGGTGCTGACCACCACGAAGCCTTTGCCGAATTCTCCGGCACGGGCCGCTTCGATGGCACCATTGACCGCAAGCATGTTGGTTTGAATCGACACAGTGGTGATCGAATCGACGATCTTATCGATGCGCCGACTCACCAATTCCAGTGCGTTGATTTGTTCACCACTCTTGCGGGTATCCACCAGCGCCTGTCCCACCCCATCCACCAATTCGTCCACCGCCTTCTTGCCTTGACGCATGAGTCCCTGGATAGTGGTACTCCGTTCCACCGCAATGTTGGCATTTTTGGTGGCGAGCTGGGCACTCTTCTCGATTTCGGTGACGGCCGCGGCAGATTCCTGGGCCGCTGATGATTGCTGTGCGGATCCTTTGCGGATCTGATCCAGGGCGGTGGAGATTTGCGCGGCG
>CAUYUB010000274.1:0-2530 GCA_963575685.1 Gammaproteobacteria bacterium
AACATTCCTGCGAATAGGAGATGTCAAGAAAAAACGGATTGGAATCTCTCCTTGACCAGACGAAGGGGAGTGGGAATGTGAAGTATATACGGCCATACATTCCCCGCATCATCTTGACAGGATACTGTCAAATGGTGGCAACTACCATAGAAGAGGTGCTTGGCAATAGTTAAAACGGGAAACGAATTCTCGAATCCCATCACCTTCCACTACCCAAATCACCCCTAGCAGAATCTTCATGACCATCAACCACAAACAACTTGCATCTGCTGGAGATATTCTGGTGGTGGACGATTCCCCAGAAAATCTCAGCTTTATAACGGATCTGTTGACTACGGTCGGTTATCGGGTACGTGCCGCCATCAATGGTGAATTGGCGTTGCGCTCCGTACAGGTAAAACCACCGGCACTGATTCTGTTGGATATCAGGATGCCTGATATGGATGGCTTTGAAGTGTGCCGGCGTTTGAAAGCCAACGCAGCAACCCAAGCAATTCCGATCATCTTTGCCAGCGCACTTACAGATATCGCCGAGAAGATCAAGAGCTTTGAATTGGGGGCTGTGGATTATGTGAGCAAACCACTCAATACGCAGGAAGTATTGATGCGGATCGCCACGCATCTGCGCCTGTCGCTCACGCAACAACAATTGCAGATACAAAATAACCAATTGCGTGAGGCCATCGAACAATCCGAATGTGCTAATCAATCGCTATTAGCTACCGAACACCAACGCAACGATATGTTGGAACGGCTGGAACGCTCCCGGGCGGCCCTGGCGAACAATGAGAAATTTCTTGAGACGATTATCGAGAATATCCCCATTTTATTGGAAGTCCAAGATGCCAACAGCTTGCGCTTCGTACGCTTCAATCGTGCCGGCGAGGCGATGCTCGACCTACGGCGCGAGGAATTACTGGGACGTACTCCCCAGGAGGTCTTTCCGATGGAGGCGGCGATTCGTTATATCGCCCGCGACCAGGCTATCCTGGCAGCGGGGGTACCTATCGACGTACCGGAAGAGCGAATCCAGACCAAAAGCTTGGGGGAACGCATCCTCTACACCCGAAAAATTCCCATCTTTGATGAAAAACGGCGGCCAACCTATCTACTTGGGATCTCGGAGGACGTTACGGAGCGGCGGCATCTCGAAGAGATACGCCGTTTCGGGGCCTTTCAGGCCGGCATTGCGGAGATGAGTGTATCGGTGCTCCACAACATCGGTAATGCCATTACCGCGGTCACCGACGATGCCGAACAGATTCTGCGAGGGGTCGAAGATCTGGGCAAAGTGGCGGCATTGTTGGTCGCAGATGCCGAACGCACCGCGGCCGCTGTCCCGGCCGCGGATGGGCAAATGGGTACTTTGGAAGGCATTGTGATGCGTCTGCTGGCGGTACAGCGGGAGGTTGCTCGGGTCATCGCCCAGATCCGAAACGAGGGACTCAAGGAGCGCGCCGAGCGCATCGGGCGTAATGTGCGTCATATCGCCGATATTGTCCGTATCCAGCAGAGTGCGGCCCTGCCCGGCGGTGGTGCGGCCGCGTTCAGTCTGCAGCGGGCGGTAGACGATGCCCTGGTGATGCAGGGAGAAAACCTTGCCCGCCATGAAGTCGCCATTACCGTTGACCTCGACCCGAGCGTGGATGAGATTACTACCCATCGCAACCGGTTGTTGCAAGCTCTCATTAATGTACTCAAAAACAGCTATGAGGCAATCCGTGAGCGCCAAAAAGAGGAGCACATCGCCGGGCACATCACCATTACCAGTCGGCCCGTGAGTGGAGGGCGGCTGGCGTTGTGTATCACCGACAACGGTATCGGTATCGATACCGAACATCTGCAACACATATTCCGATTTGGTTATTCTACGAAGACTCGGGGCAGCGGTTTCGGATTACACTCCGTCGCCAATTTCGTACAGGAACAGGGCGGGACGATTGAGGCTAGAAGCGCCGGCCTCAATCAGGGAGCGGAATTAATTATCGAACTGCCCCTGCGTGGAGTGCGGGAATATAAATAAACGCTTTTGCTCCAAAGCGTATGGGAATAGCTTTAAGCGATTCTCCCTGAAGTTTTCTTTATCCGTTCCTTCTTATCATTTGTCGATTCTGAATTTCCTTGACTAACTTTATCGAAGCCTGCCAGCATTCTCTGCAGAACTGTCGAAAGGCGTCCCGTAACTCCGACTCTGGCAACAATGGTTTGCCAATTTGTATCGTCCCGACTTGAAGATCGTAACTCGATAGTCGCAGTAGATATTCACGTCGCCGTATCCGGTCGATCAAGATGGGTGGCAATCCCGACTTCAAGACCGGCAGGTTCGCCAGCAGACGCGCCATACGTCCGTTACCGTCGGCAAAAGGATGAATACGCACGAAGGCCAGATGCAGATCGGCGTAGTGATTCAAAGCTACCGATTCGTCATGCGAAGTATTGAGCATTAGACATTATCGGAAACCCCCTACCTACTCCTGCTATACCAATTATACTTAAAAGTGTTCTTATGTTAGGTGACGATAACAACGAT
>CAUYUB010000275.1:0-2526 GCA_963575685.1 Gammaproteobacteria bacterium
AGAGCAAGGGTGTCCAGCCAGCAACCTTCACCGGGCCGCGCGGTATTTTTCAGTGGATATTGGCTATCCTGCCGTTTTTGGGGCTGTTCTTTCTTGATTACGTTTGGATGGGGGTTCCTGCGTATTACGCAGCCGCCAATATGGAAAACACCAAGGAGGGTGCTGACCTAGTCCTGAAGGTCACCTCCAGCCAATGGAAATGGCAGTACGAGTATCCAGCCCAGGGCATCAAGTTCGTTAGCAGTCTATCGACGCCTAAGGATCAGATTACTGGCAAGGCACCCAAAGATGAGAATTACCTGCTTGAGGTAGATAATCCCGTGGTACTGCCGGTGAATCATAAAGTGCGGATCCTGCTGACCTCCTCCGATGTCATGCACGCTTGGGGTGTACCCGCTTTCGGTGTCAAACGTTCCACTGTGCCCGGTTTCCTGCGTGAAACTTGGGTGAAGATTGAGAAGGAGGGTACCTACCGTGGCCAATGTGCGCAAATCTGCGGTAAAGACCACGCCTTTATGCCGATCGTCGTCGAGGCCGTGTCAGATCAGAAATTTGCTGAGTGGGTTGCCAAGAAACAGGCGGAAAATGTAGCGATGAAAGCCAGTGCCGTCAAAGTATGGACTAAGGAAGAATTGATGATCCACGGCCAAGGTATCTACGAAAAGATCTGCGTGGCCTGCCATCAACCCGGTGGTAAAGGTCTCCCCGGAATCTTCCCCGCCTTGGCCGGCAGTAAGCTGATCAATGGTCCATTCCTGGATGCCCAAGGTCGCATGATCAAAGACGGTCATCTCGACCGCGTGATGAATGGCAAGACCGGGACAGCAATGCAGGCATTTAAGAATACGCTGAGCGATGTTGATATTGCGGCCATTGTTACCTACGAGCGCAACTCTTTCGGCAACACCATGGGTGACATGGTCCAGCCTGCGCAAGTTCAGGCCTTGCGTTAGACGAATTTTTGGAAATCAATGAGGGGGTATCAATAATGACGACAGCTACTACGGCAACAACCAATCACCACGAGGATCATAGTCATCATCCCACCGGCATTAAACGCTGGCTGATGACTACGAATCATAAAGACATCGGCTTCATGTATATGATTTTTTCGGGGGCGATGTTCTTTGTCGCCGGGTTGTTTGCGTTGATTTTCCGAACTGAATTAGCCGTACCGGGCCTCCAGTTCCTGAGCGGCGGTATGTATAACCAACTGGTCACGCTGCACGGCCTGATCATGGTGTTCGCGTTCATCATGCCGTTCACGACTGGTTTGAATAATTATCTCATCCCAATGATGATCGGTGCCTCGGATATGGCGTTGCCGCGCCTTAATAATTGGGGCTTCTGGATCCTCCCGCTGGCGGCAGTGATGCTGCTGATTCCGTTTGTCCTGCAGTTCTTTGGTATCGGCGATGGCGCTGCGCAAAATGCTTGGACCATGGACAATGCCCCACTGGATTTACAAAATGGCATTGGGATGGATTTCACCATCGTGGTGGTTCATATGTTGGGGCTTTCCTCGATTACGGGCGCGATCAACGTAATCGTCACCATTTTCAACCTGCGCGCCCCAGGAATGACCTTGTGGAAAATGCCACTATTCTGCTGGGGCTGGTTGGTGGTTTCCTTCCTGCTCCTGTTGGTAATTCCGGTCTTGGGTGCGGTGGTGACCATGCTGCTTACCGATCGCCATTTCCATACCCATTTCTTTATTGCTTCCGGTGGTGGCGATCCGGTTCTGTTCCAGCATCTGTTGTGGTTCTTCGGTCACCCCGAGGTTTATATCATTCTGCTGCCGGCGTGGGCCATTCTGCCGACCATCCTGTCGACCTTTTCGCGTAAGCCGATCTATGGCTACAAGGCTCAGGTGTATGCCTTTTGGGCAATCGCCTTCCTTGGCTCCATCGTTTGGGCTCACCATATGTTGGCGCAGGGTATGCCGTTGGCAGGGAACCTGTACTTTATGTACTCGACGTTCTCCATTTCGATTCCGACCGCAGTCATGATCTTCTGCTGGCTAGCCACCATCTGGCGCGGCTCGATGAGTTTTGAAACACCGATGTTGTTTGGTCTGGGGATGATCGTCAGTTTTGGTATTGGAGGTTTGACCGGGATCGTCATTCCTGATGTTGCCGCATACGCGCAGTATCACAACAGCATGTATGTGGTTGGCCATTTCCACTATCCCTTCTTCGGTGGTGCCGTTCTCGGCATGATCGCAGCGCTATATTTCTATCTGCCGAAGATGACCGGGCATATGTACAACGAGAAACTGGGCAAGCTGCATTTCTGGCTGACCGAAATATCCCTCAATTTCACCTTTATCCCCATCATGTTGGTTGGCTTGTCCGGCATGCCGCGGCATGTGGTTGACTATTCAACCAAATACGCCAACTGGAATTTAGTGGCGAGCATTTCCGCGCTCGTCCTTGGTCTGTCGCAACTGATCCTGCTCTATAACGTGATCTATGCGGCCCGTGGCAAAGGTGCAAAAGTTGGGAATAAGCCGTGGGAAGGTGCAGA
>CAUYUB010000276.1:0-2525 GCA_963575685.1 Gammaproteobacteria bacterium
TAAATTCGAACCAATCCTCGATACCTGCGTGGCCGTCTATATGAACGACCTTGACGAAGACCAGCAGGTGGATTTTAAAGGCAAGGCAAAGACTTTCACCCGCACCTACGATTTTCTCGCCACAATTCTCCCGTATGGCATTCCTGATTGGGAGAAACTCTCGATTTTTCTGAATTTTCTCATCAGCAAGCTACCCGCCCCCACCGAAGAAGACCTCGCTAAAGGCATTCTCGACGCTATCGATATGGACAGCTACCGTGCCGAGAAGAAATCGACCATGGCCATCGCCCTACCCGATGCGAATGCGGAGATTGAACCAGTACCAACCTCAAGCAGTGGACGAAAAGCCGAACCGGAATTGGACAAACTCTCGAACATCGTCAAGCAATTTAACGACCTGTATGGCGGGTTGTTCCTTGATTCGCCAGCAGTGGAAAAGCGCATTTTAGAAGTGATCCCGCCCAAGGTCGCCGCCGACCCCGCATACCAAAATGCCAAGAAGAACACACCGAGCACTGCCCGCATCGAGCACGACAAGGCATTGAAACGGGTGATTACGGCGATGTTCAAAGACGACGCGCAGCTCTTCAAGCAGTTCCAGGACAACGATTCTTTCCGGAATTGGCTAACGGAAACAATTTTTAGAATGACCTATGAGGAGTGAGCTGAAATACCGTATCAAGAATACCAAAAGCACCCATGAGGTTCGAACTAATTCATCCCTCCCAAGTCTACGAATTCCGTAGGCATAACCATCACACTAATGAATTAAGTAGCTATCCAATAGGAGAAGGGGATGACCGTTTACGACCCGGCGGCGGGCTCGGGTGGCATGTTGCTCGAAGCCGTCCACTACATGGAGCGGAACAAGAAAAACCCGAAGGCGCTCACCCTCTATGGCCAAGAGAAGAACCTCAACACCTGGGCGATCTGCAAGATGTCGCTGTTCCTGCACGACATCGACGACGCCTTCCTCGAACGGGGCGATACCCTGCTCGACCCGAAGCACCTCTCCGGCGAGAAGGTGCTCAAACGCTTCGATCAGAACGACCACAACCTCAACATCACCCGCTACGTGCAGACCGAGGCCCCGCCGGACAAGATCGACGTGAAGGCCGAGGTGGCGAAGTTGCAGGAGTTGATCGGGAAGCGAGACGAGGCCGAGAGTCGAATGATGGGGTTTCTGAAGGAGCTTGGCTATGTCGGGTGAGGTGCCGGAGGGGTGGAAGCGGAGTAGTGTGTAAAAATGTGTATAATTACTGCTTATGAACAGCGCAGACATCATCAGCCGTTTGAGAGACGAAGGTTGGGCGGAAGTGCATGTGAAAGGCTCGCACCATAAGTTTAAGCATCCAACAAGGCCCGGCCATGTGGCGGTACCACACCCAAAGCGCGATCTGCCGCTGGGAACGGTTCGCAACATTTACTGGCAAGCTGGATGGCCCTGGAAATAAGAGACGCTCATGTTTTATCCCCTGTATGTGCATTACGAAGAAGGTAGCGCCTATGGCGGAACCTTCCCGGATTTTCCTGGCTGCTTTACCGCCGCCGATGAATTAGCCGATCTTCCACGTATGGCTCAGGAAGCCGTGGAAGTATTTTTTGAGGGTGAAGACTTCGAGATTCCGAACCCTAGCGCCATCAATCGATGGAAAGACCATGCTGACTATCAAGACGGATTTTGGTTACTGGTGGAAATCGACCTTGCCCGTGTCAACGCCAAGCCGATGCGGCTGAATGTTTCGTTGCCCGCGCAGCTAGTACAACGTATTGACCGATATGCCGATACGCACCACATGACGCGCAGCGGATTTCTTGCGCAGGCGGCAGTTAATTCGTTGGAGCAAAGGAGTGATCGATTCCCATGATGGGGTTCTTGAAGGAGCTTGGCTATGCCCCTTGAGTTACCGGATGGATGGCAGTTGGTCAGGATCACCGACCTTGCTTTTCGGCTTCGCGTGCCGCAGGTGCATGATCGGTCCTCGAAAACGAGCACCGGCACTGCTCTGATTCTTGACCAGTCAGAACATGGCTGGTTTGGGACACACGAGGGGGAAGCAGATCTGCATGCATCTGCAAATCACCCACTAATCACCTTTGCAAACCACACCTGTGCAGTGCGATGGCACACCCATCCGTTCTCAGTCATCCAGAACGTCTTTCCACTACGGGCCTTGGATGGTGTTTCTCCTCAATACCTGTATTTATTCCAAAGCGCATGGAACAACCCGTTCCGGTTTTCTGGCGGAAGCAGCACGTAATGCCATGCGGTAAGGCGTCTTCTCTCGGGTGACGCCATAATCCACGCCAACGACTACACCCCTGACGGTGAGCCAGGAGACGATGAAGATTGTTGGAGAGTTACCTGGTATTAAGCGGATATAGAAAATGAGGATATTATAAAATGCAAACAATTGAGTTTGAGGCAATACTACAGCATCATCGCATCCAGATACCTAAAGAAATTCCCGATGGTACTTGTTTTCGGGTATTGTTATTATGGGAGCCTGATAAAAAATCAAAGG
>CAUYUB010000277.1:0-25496 GCA_963575685.1 Gammaproteobacteria bacterium
TCTGTTCGCAACGATTACCACGCTGGCCTCTTGCGGCGCCGTCAATGGTATGCATGATTCCTTCACGCCGCTCGGCGGCTTTGTCCCGCTGTGGAACATGATGCTTGGCGAGGTGGTATTCGGTGGCGTCGGAAGCGGGCTCTACGGGATGCTGGTATTCGCCGTTATGGCGGTATTTATCGCGGGGCTGATGATCGGCCGTACCCCGGAATATATTGGTAAGAAGATTGAAGCCTTTGAAATGGTGAAAAAAGTTTGGGGGATGATATAAAGATTATGACAAAATCATTTGCGCAACTTTACGTGCGCCACCCAGCGCGTCGGCAACCGGGAAATCGGTAACAATCGAACGGGCTCGTTTGCGACAGGCATCCAGTAGGGCTTCCCAGGTCGGCAACCCTAGCAAAATTCGGGCGAATCACCACCTCTCGCATCACGTCCCCTGGCGGCACAATAATAATTACCGGCCATGTGCGCCAACAAACAGACGGAGATGGAGGTTCAGCGTCATCCTAAGCTCTATCACGCTAAATTAGGCGTGAGTATCTCATCACTGGTAAGTGATAGTTGGGAACGGTGATTTTTGCGAAGGGAAGTGTGTGCCGAGCATGGCTTGTGGTACATCACGCCTAAGTTCACCACTCACAAGAGGAATGATTATTATGAATAATCAGCGCAGTCTAATGAGAACAGCACGGAAATTTGTATTCAGTTCAATTGCCGCTGCTATGCTGCTTGGCCTCGGTGGATGCACCGGCATGTCGGCGCAGGACAGGAACACTGCTTTCGGTGCGGGAATCGGCGCCATTGGAGGTGCCGTTCTTACGGGCGGTAGCACCGTGGGAACCATCGGCGGAGCGGCTGTTGGCGGTATCATCGGCCATGAAGTCAACAGACGATAATTTCAGCGACATACTGGGTACACGGCAACCCATAAATCCGTCCTCCACTTGGGACGGATTTATGGGCTTCATCTCTTGATTCGGGAAATTTAGTTCCCTCGTTCCCTCAATGCTAATCTTGGCCATCAATTCCTGATTCCTGCTGACTGAAGATAAACGCGTAAGAGTCATCCTACGTGCCTGCAGATACCATGTCTTCATCGAGATACAATGGCCCACGATATGTAATTAAAGTCAAAGTTACCTCCTGTTTCTACCTATTTGATTAACGATAGTTTTAGGAACTCCTCAGCGATGAGGTGCGGAGCAGGCAGTCTAAGCCGAAACCAAAGGCAGGTTATATGGTGTGAAAAATGATATGACTTTCTTTGGTTATATCGAAAAGATAGTCAATACCGCTGGTTAAAATAATCTCCATCTTTCGGTCAATGAGAATATAGCGATCATGGTGGTTAACATAGGTATTCAACCTGTCTTCCTTTACTTTCCAATTGGGACAGATAGTCTTGACCTGTTTTTTATGGTCTTGATCTAAACTGTTGGCAAAAATAAGGGTTAACGGTTTTTTAGGAACCAAGGTAAAAATCTTTTTTGTGCTGTCCCATTGTTCTTTCATGAAACGATCATAGATAAGAATATCCTTTGCATCGGCCATCAACGCTCGGATCTGGTTGTGGGCTTTGGTTCGAGGATCTCCTGGTTTACAGGTAATCGTGTAATGGTTGCCCAGTGAATCGTTATAGATATTGACGTGAGGAAAAGTGGTGCTTGTTGTGGAAAGTAGAAGTTTGTAAGTAGTTAGTGAGGCCAGTTCTTCCACGGATTGATTTATAAGATTACTTGCGGCCAACGACTGTCGTAATCCCCTGTCTTCAATCCCAATGCGCTTCAACTGGTCTACGTTGGTGATGTGAGGCGGTTTATATAAATGGAGCAATTTTTCCAATGTAGCCACATCATGGAGTTGGCCATGCTTGAAAGCATAGAATTCACTGAGCAATCGATCGTCCAGGGCTACGCAGGCCATTTAGCTGATCTCCAATAATTCGGACAAGGTCGAGTCAAAAAATCCTTTGGGAAAGGCCTGCTCGTTTCCGTCCGGGTCGGTATAGTGGCCTCGTTCATTAATTTTTAGGGTTTGGAAGGAGCTATGGACGTCGGGTTTATAATGGAGAATTACCTGATCATGGGAGAGCTTTTTGGCATAGATTTCATAGCGGATCCGGTTGATCAGATGCTCGCAATGGGTTTCAGCCACGATCTGCACTCCCCTGGCGGCAAGAAAGGCCAATAGAATACCAAGCCGAGATTGGGCGCCAGGATGGAGATGGACTTCCGGATTTTCGATGAGCAGCAGATCGCCAGGTTTGACGGTAAGGCAAACCACCAGCATTTTGAGAAGATAACTATTTCCCGCCCCGGTATTCTGGGGAGAAACATCATCGATTTCTCCCATCTTGAAACTAAGTCTGACCTGGATATCGCCTACTTTTTCTGTCCGGGCTTCGGTAGGGATTCCAGTAATAAAAGTTAGCCACCAAGCCAATTGGGATTTCAACGTCTTCGCGGGGGCATCGGAGACCTGGAGCGCCTCATGGATGGGTTTGTCTTTTTGCTGTTCCAGGTAACCGATGGCATATTGACCATTATGTCCAATTCGGAGCGTTTGATTTGTTGTGACGATTTCTTCAACACCAGTTCGATTGGCAGAAAGGTAGAAAAAGGATTCCTCGTAATGGTAACCAGTACCAGTGGGGGACTGATAATATTCAAATTGGTTGCCGTGCATTTTAATAGACAGAAAATTTTCTTCCTGCGCTCGGTCCAGGCCGATAAACACGGTTTCGTTTTCCGAATAACGGCATAAAATAGTTTCATGGTTTTTATAGGGGCGGATTACCGGTTCCAGGAAAGAACTATTAGGGCCTTTACAAGAAGAGAGCGCCAACAAAAATCCTTGGATAACAGTAGATTTACCGGATGCGTTGGGGCCTGCCAGCAGGGTCAGGGGCGCTAATGTCAATTGTTCTTCTTCGATACACTTGTAGGCAGTAATGGTGATCCGGTTCAACATGTGAGTTCCTCTTTGAAAGCTTCTATGGCGCTAAATCGGTACTCGACTCGGACGCTGCTATCCACCGGGCTGGTAAAGTTGCCACTTTCGTCAAACTGAACTTTGAGGGTTTTCAATCTTTCAGCCAATCCCTCAGTATCGTCCGATTTTATAGGGAAAATGACAAAGAAGTAGCTCAGCGCCTCGAAAAGGGCCATGTTGATGGGACGGCGGCTGGTGTTGGTGGGCGAAAATCGGAAAGCATCGGCACCAAGGACCTTGTAACAGTTTTCCATGGCGTTTGAAAAACAGCTTTCGAGTTGCTCCAACATGGTTTGGTCTGCTTTGTTAAGCCATTTCATGACGGCAGCGAGGAAGTCGTCGATGTTACTTTTATAAGGAATATTGATTTTCTTCTGTCGAAGAAGATAAAAACCAAGAAATCGTAGAATCACGTATTGGTCCCGCATCCGTGTGTCCTTGATGCCGTCACCGGTGGCCTTCTGGAAAGCCGAAGAGGTACTGAGCCGTTTAAGAAGCTCGGTGGCAGCCCCGTTATAGAGTGCATTACGCATCTCCTGGTTGTTTAGCCTGGTTCCGCCACGGTTTACGCGGTCAAAAATATCATATTTAACCCTCTCTGGGGTCGGAGGTTCAATCAGGTAGACCAAAATCTGATAGCGCTTGATTTTCTGTTTGTAGAGAGGAGGAAGTTTGGAAAACAGTTTTTTGTTGAACTGAGGAAGCATCTTTAGATTGTCTAGGGGAAATTTGTCTTCCATAAAATCGATAATGGCATTAATCCGCTGTCGTCCGTCAACCACCTGTTTCACTCCATTTTCATCAGCAAATAGATAAATAATAGGAATGGGAATCCCCATGAGCAAGCTCTCCACCAATTCCCGTTTCTGTTCATTGTTCCAGACGGCATTACGTTGAAAAACTGGACTCAAAACCAATTCTTGATTGGTTTTCATGTCTTGAAGTTCAAATGCGCTGTACTGGTCACGGCTTACGTTGACCACCGCATCAGGGTAGATTCCTTCACTCTGAAGGGTCAAGCCTTCTTCCGCTTCCAATTTTTCTCCTGGATTCTCATCCTGCTGTTGCGGTTGGTCGTTGCTTGTCTCTTTCAATGTCATATTCCACAAAGGTATTTTTGAAAAGAATTTAGCGATAAAGGGTCTATGCCCAGATAGTTTAATTTATCAAAGAGGTTTGGTTTAACTGAACGTATGTCATCTACATAGGTAGCCCAGCGATGATCACAATTGCCATCGGGGCACGGAAACTGATCTGGAATCCACGGCCATGGGCCGGGCTTCTCCGCCGCGTCGGCGAGTTTGAGGCATTGCGCGGCACGTCCGCCAACACCGAGCAGCCGAGCGCAACGAGATGCTCAGGCCGCAGTTTGTACAACGTTACGCAGACGGTCCGTGCAACTTTACGCGCGCCGCCCAGCGCATCGGCAACTGGCTAATTCCCAAACGTATGTCATCTACATAGGTGAATACTACCGGGATCACCAGCAAACTAAGGAAGGTCGAGGTAATAAGCCCACCGATGATCACAATCGCCATCGGGGCACGGAAACTTGGATCGGTGCCCAGCCCAATCGCAATCGGTAGCATGCCTGCCCCCATTGCCACGGTGGTCATGACAATCGGACGAGCCCGTTTACGGCAGGCATCTAGTAGGGCTTCCCGGCGATTCATGCCACGCTCGCGTCGGGCCATGATTGCGTATTCCACCAACAGGATTGAATTCTTGGTCGCTACTCCCATCAGCATGATTAATCCAATCATGGCCGGCATCGACAGTGCCGTGCGGGTTACGAACAAGGCAAGGATTGCGCCGGGGACCGAGAGCACCAGGGCGACCAGGATCGTGGCCGGTTGTACAAAATCCTTGAACAGTAAGACCAGTACGATATAAATGCAGAGTACGCCGGTCAGCATCGCTAGACTAAAGCCCTCAAAGAGTTCTCCCATTGCCTCGGCATCGCCGATGGCGGTCTGGGTAACGCCTGGGGGTAAATGTTGCAGGCTGGGTAATAAAGCGGCCTGTTCCTGAAGCAAACCAAGCGGCACGCCATTAAGTTCCACCTCGATATTGACGTTGCGTGACCGGTCATAATGGTCGATCTGCGCCGGTCCACTGGTGACCTCGATATCCGCCAAATTGGCCAGCATAACCGGGCCGTGGGTGCCCAATATCGTCAAACGAGAAATCAGGTCAAGATCTTGGCGTGCTTCATCAGGGAGTTTGACCAATATCGGTATCTGGCGTTGCGAAAAATTGAGTTTCGCCAATCCTTGATCATAATCGCCGGAGGTTGCCACGCGCAGGGTATCGGCAATCGCTGCCGAAGTGACGCCTAAGTCAGCGGCCCTGGCAAAATCCGGGCGAATCACTACCTCCGGACGAACCAGGCTGGCGCTGGAGGTGACATTACCAACGCCAGGAATATTGCGTAGTTCGCGTTCCACCTTTCGGACATGTTCGATAAGTACGTGTCCATCCTCGCCTGAAATGGCAAGCTGGTATTTCTCATTGGAACCACCGAGGCCAACCTTAACGCGCACGCCGGGTAGAGTTTCCATCTCGCGTCGGAATTCGGCCTCAATGATCTGCTTGGTGATGCCATGGCGTTCTTTGCGTGGTGTAAGATTGATGGTAAGCGTGGCTTTGCGCACCTCGACAATTCCCTGTGGTGCGAAAGGATCACCACCGGAAGCGCCACCGCCAATGGTTGTATAAATGGTCTTGACCTGCGGATGTTGATTGATCAGGACTTCGGCCTGTCGAACCAGAGCTGAGGTCTGCTTGAATGTGCTACCTGGTGGTAAGGTGAGTGTGACCTGGGTCTGGGAAAGGTCATCCGGCGGGATAAAACCGGTCGGCAACAACGGGGTAAGTTCGATCAGGATACCGAAAAAGAAAACCGCAGCAATCAGCGAGGTCATCACCCGGTGGGTTAGGCACCAATGTGCAAGCCGCAGATAGATGCGTTCCCAAAGTGCCTCCTGGTGGCCGCGCGTATTGGGCTTGAGGAGGTAGGCGGCCATCATCGGGGTGAGCATTCGCGCCACCACCAGTGAGAAGAACACGGAAATGGCCGCCGTCCAACCAAATTCAACGAAGAATTTGCCGACAATGCCGGTCATAAAGGCCGTCGGCAAGAATACCGCAATTAAGGTGAAGGTCGTGGCGATGACTGCCAGCCCGATCTCATCGGCAGCCTCCATGGCTGCTTGGTAGGGCGTTTTACCCATTCGTAGGTGGCGGATGATGTTTTCGATCTCAACGATTGCGTCATCGACTAAGATACCGATTACCAGCGAGAGCGAGAGCAGGGTAACGACATTAATCGTAAAACCAAACAACTGCATAGCGCCAAAGGTGGGAATAATCGATAAGGGCAATGCGGCCGCCGAGACGAAGGTCGCACGCCAACTGCGCAGGAACAGCCAGACCACCAATACCGCCAGCAGGGCGCCTTCATACATCAGCGCCAAGGAACCCTCGTAATTATCGACAATCGGGTCAACAAAATTAAATGCCTCGGTGACGATAATATCTGGATGTTTGGCCTTGATCTTGACCAGCTCGGCGCGCACTCCTTTCATCACGGCGACCTCACCCGATCCTCGGCTACGCACCACCTCAAAAGCGACGACCGGCTTGCCGTTGAGAAATGCAGCGGTGCGGCGTTCGGCGATGGTATCCTCGATTTTGGCAACCTGATTAAGACGGAGATGGTGTCCATCCGCAAGGGATATTTCCATCATCGCCAGCTCGGCCGCGGTCTGTACCGTCGCAATGGTGCGCACCGACTGTTCGGCCCCCCCGACGTCGGTACGTCCGCCCGGCGCTTCCTGCTGCACCTGACGGATTTGACGCGAGATCTCCGCCGCGGTGGCATTGAGGGCCAACATCCGATCCGGGTCCAATTCCACCCGCACCTCACGGGTGACACCACCGACACGTGAAACCGCACCTACCCCTTTCACACTCAGCAGTTCCTTGGCGACATCGTTATCAATAAACCAGGACAATGCCTCATCATCCATCCGTTCCGACGCCACCGTATAGGTAAGGATTGGCAGACCGGCGAGGTTGGATTTGCTGATGATCGGATCGCGCATATCCGTCGGCAGATCGGAGCGAATCCGAGTAACCGCGTCACGGACATCGTCAGTAGCCTCCTGGAGATTCTTTTCTAAACGAAATTCCGAGGTCATGGTCACCGTGCCATCCTGCACGATGGTATAGATATGTTTTATCCCCGAGATGGCCGCTACGGAATTCTCAATCTTGCGCGCGATCTCGGTCTCCAATTGCGAGGGTGAGGCACCGGGCAGCAAGGCGGTAACAATGACCATCGGCAGATCAACATCCGGCATATTTTGGATCTTCATCGCCCGAAAACCCATCAGGCCAATTACCGTCAACAGGATAAAAAGGAGGACAGCCGGAATCGGATTGCGTATTGACCAGGATGAAACGTTCATGAACGACTGCTGCTCCTCAATGGATCGTAGCCGCAACCGTAGCGTGATGGAGCCGAGATGCATTTATATTGGTGAAGTGCCATACGCCAAAACGGTGGCTGGTTTTTGCGGATTTAACGACAAGCCATGGTATAGTAACTGCTTTACTCCTGCTCAGTGGCAGGACGATGGGGTCGTGGCCCGCACCGATGCGGGAAGGTAGCTTCGGGTAATATGATAAAACTTCGTATGGTCAACGGGTTCGCACTGGCCTCGCTGCTGCTTGGTGCGTGTGCCTCGTCGGGGATTGCACCCGGCGTCAGCGGTTTGGCAACGGCCGCATCCAACACGGAAGAAACGCTGGTAACACGGCCGGCGGGGCCGCATGACCAACAGACCACGGATGCGGTCTATAACGTGTTGGTGGGGGAGATCGCCGGTCAGCGGGGTCAACTGCCACTTTCGGTCAGCCATTACCTGCATGCCGCGCACCTAACCCGTGATCCCCATGTGGCAGAGCGTGCCACGCGGGTGGCACTGTTCGCGGGGGATGCCAAGTCGGGACTGGAAGCGGTGCGTCTATGGGTTGAGCTGCAACCGGACAGCAATGAAGCCCATCAGATCCTCGCCATTCTGCTCCTGCGCAATGGCGATACCGCTGCCACGTTGGCGGAACTGGAAAAATTGATCGCTACGTTGCGTCCTCGTGGCGCGGAAGAGGCCTACGGATTGGTGGCAGCCTTATTGGCTCGGGAGAAGAACAAAGAGGCGGTATTGGCGCTCATGAGCCAATTGGTGGACCGCGCCGACCGTTATCGACCCGAGGCCCTATTCGCACTGGGTCAACTGAACTTACGGGCGGAACGTCCGACGCTTGCATTGGATGCGCTGGACAAGGCGTTGCACGCCCGTCCAAGTTGGAACAATGCCATCATCCTCCGCGCCCGGGTATTGCAGGTCCAAGGCAACAGCGAGGCGGCCCTGAATTATCTGGCGGGTGCCGTAAAGGCACAGCCTCGGGACAGCGCCCTACGCCTCGCCTATGGGCGGGCATTAATTGATGCCAAACGCTTCGACCAGGCCCGTGCCGAGTTTATCGTCTTATCACATCAGGACCCCCGCAATAGCGATATTTCCTTTGCCCTCGGCGTGCTCTACTTGCAGGCCAATCAGGACAATCAGGCCAAACAGCAATTCCTCCATCTCGTCAAACTCAATCAGCGGGTACAGGAGTCAAGTTTTTATCTGGGACAGATCGCCGAGGTCCAAAACCACCCCGATGAAGCGCTGAATTGGTATCGCGCCGTCAAGGAGGGTGAGAATGCCATGGATGCCCAAATCCGAGTAGCTGCCCTTCTCGCCCGCCGCGGAGATCTTGCCGCCGCCCGTGATCATCTCCAGTCCTTGGAGCCCAAAGATACCGCCCAGGCGGTGCGTCTGGTTCTGGTGGAGAGCGAACTATTGCGTGAAGCCGGACGGCTGGACGATGCCTTGGATGTCCTCTCCCGGGCCATTGAAGAATTGCCCGGCAATGCCGACTTGCTCTATGCCCGCGCCATGACGGCGGAACGTCTTAATAAGATTTCGATCCTGGAAAAGGATCTCACCGCCATTCTTGCCGCCGATCCTAATCATGTCCAGGCCCTCAATGCCCTAGGTTACACTTTGGCGGACCGCACCGACCGCCTCCAGGATGCGCTGGAATATGTTAAACGCGCCTTGGCATTGCGTCCCGACGATTTTTACATCCTGGACAGCATGGGCTGGATCCAGTATCGCATGGGTAATCACACCGAGGCGGTCCGCTATCTCCAGAAGGCGCTTTCCCTAAAGACCGACCCTGAAGTAGCCGCCCACCTCGGAGAAGTGCTATGGGTCATGGGGAATCATCAGGAGGCACGTAAAGTTTGGTCTCGCGGACTTAAACACGACCCGGAGGCCAAGGTGATACGAGAAGCGATGGACCGTTTCAACGAGCATTAGGGATATTACGTCAAGGTGACCAACGTGACTGCGTTTTCCTTACTGCGTCATACCGTTTCGGTCTTATTTATCCTATTTAGCGTAGCGCTACTCACCGGTTGTACCACTCCCCTCCTCCCAACCTCAGGACCGGAAGCAGAATCTCGTTGGCAGGCACGACAGCCGACCTTGGATGCCCTCCGGCATTGGGAATTCAATGGACGCATCGCAGTCCAGCGGGAGGAAGAGGGTTGGTTTGCCGGCTTGCGTTGGGAACAACAAGGGACTGCTTATCACCTCCAAGTCAGCGGACCCGCCGGCCAGGGCGCGGCACGTCTGGAGGGCGATGACACCGGCGTTACCCTGACACGGAATAATGGAGCCGTTTACCGCGCATTGCATCCCGAAGAACTGTTGGTTGCCCATTTGGGCTGGCAGGTCCCCGTGGCGGGTTTGCATTATTGGATCCGCGGACTGCCATCACCTTTGGCGTGGGAATCTCGGGAATTGGATAATGCCGGTCACTTGATTCGATTGCATCAAGATGGCTGGGACATCCATTTTGAGCGGTACGGTACTGTCGATTCGTTCGGCTCGTCAAACTCGTTGGAACTGCCGGGACGTTTGGTACTGGAGCGCCCTCCCCTCTCGGTACGTATCATTGTGGATCATTGGCGACTTTTGTCCAACCAATCTCATCATTGAAGTAGACAATTTCCCGTTGGAGAGGATCACAAATCATGGAGCTGAACTACTTTACGCCACGCCTCGACATTCTGCCCCCTCCCCAGCGCCGCTTATGGGACGAACTGTCAGCCGTACCTGTGGAATTCATGCTTTACGGGGGGACGGCCATTGCGCTGCACCTCGGACACCGCGAGTCCATAGACTTCGACTTCTTCGGCAACAAGCCACTCGATCCGACAAAACTAATCCCCACCGTTCCCTTCCTTATTGGCGCAATTATCACGCAGCGTGAACCTAATACGTTGAGTTGTACGGTTGATCGTAGCGGTGTGGTCAAGCTGTCTTTTTTTGGATTACCAGGTTTGCCGCGTTTATCGCCGCCGCATATCGCGCCGGACAATGACTTGCAAGTGGCCTCGTTGCTGGATCTAGCGGGAATGAAGGCATCCGTTGTTCAGATGCGTGCCGAGATGAGGGACTACATTGACATGGATGCGCTATTGACCGATGGCAGGATCGATTTGCCGATGGCGCTTGCCGCTGGACGGGCAATTTACGGGACGCCATTCAATCCGCAAAGTACGCTGAAAGCGCTTACTTATTTCGAGGATGGCAATCTGCGCCGCCTTCCCCAGTCGTTGAAAGATCGTCTGGTGAACGCGGTGCGTGCCGTCGATCTTGATCGCTTGCCTGTGATTGTCGCATCGTCAACCTCTGCGTGGGGACCATCACAATGAAAGCCATCCCCCTCACGCCTGATACGGAGGCGCTTGCACGTCGTCTTGTATGGTTTGAGGACCCGACAGAGGCATTATCCGACACGTTTCGCTTTGTCGCCTATGCATTAGCGCGTGCGACACACGAGGATATGAAAATCTTGCAGGCATATCTAACCGAAGACGATCTCCGCGAAGCACTCGACCACGCACCTGCCGGAATCATTGATCCGCGCTCATGGGCTTACTGGAATGCTAAAATGGGACGCTATCCCACTCCGCCTTTGCCAACGCGGCGATTGGATTGAGGTAGTTGAATCATTAGGCATTAGGCGTTAGGCATTACCGGAATGCCACCTATTCCCAACCCCATAGCGTAAGCAGTTCACTGGCTAGAAGCTGGTAATCCATGGCACCGCGGCTTTTCGGGCTGAACATACGTATCGGGCGTTGAGCGGCAAAGGCCTCGGCCAGACGGATATCAATACGGATGGCACGCAATAACCGCGCCGCGCCGAATTGGCGACTGGTTTCGGCGATTACCGCACGATGTAGATTGATGTGCAGATCGACCATAACTGGTAGGAGGCCGAATAGCTTAAGGTCGGGATTAACGGTGCTGGCGATCTTGAAGAACAACCGAGCCAATTGCTTGACACCCTCACCGGCCAGGTGGTGAGGAAGCAGCGGGATCAATACCCCCTGGGCAGCGGCAAGCGCATTCATCAGCAAAAAATCAAGCGATGGCGGGGTATCCAATACCACCAGATCGAACCGTTCCCGAACCTCGGGGCGATCCAATTGACGGCGCAGTAGCAATAGATCGGTAGTGGGCGGTGCTGAGTGCTCGAAGGTCTGATCGGCCGGTACTACAGCGAGATGCTCGACTACCGAGGGACAGATCGCCTGGATCAGGGAAAATTCGGGATCCTGAAAGATGCGGTGGACGGTCGGCTGATTTCGGGTTGGAATCACTCCTACCCCAAGTGCAGCATGACCCTGACTATCCAAATCGACCAACAAGGTACGCAGTCCACGATTCGCCCACTCGGCAGCCAGATTGACCGCTGTGGTGGTTTTTCCGGTTCCACCCTTACGGTTGGAGATGCTTACAATCAGCGGATGCACCCGTTCAGGCGAGGGCATGGCGAATCGCCTTCTGCAAATCGGCGCGGCTGAAAGGTTTGGCCAGCACTGCATTCACCCCCATCAATGTCGCGGATTCAAGATTAAATTCCGGGGTGATGCTCCGGCGTCCTCCCGAGATGGCAATGATGCGTACATCGGGGGTTTGGCGCTTAATTTCCATGATAACCTCAATCCCGTCTTTTTTAGGCATCAGGATATCGGTAATAATCAATGCGGGGCGTTGCTGACGATAGCACTCCAATCCCTCAATGCCGTTGGCCGCGGTGGTTACTTGATGACCATCTTGTCCCAGCATCTGTTCAAGCATTGTGCGAAATTGTGTGTCGTCTTCAATGAGTAAGATTAGAGCCATGCAAACCTCTTCACGGTTTTCATAAACAGAAAATAATCATAACTTCGACACTAGCCATTGTGGTAATACCACTTCAAAAGCAGTGCCCTGTCCCGTGGTGCTGGATACCCGAATAATTCCGTCCATGCGTCGAACGATGCCATGCACCACCGATAATCCTAATCCGTTGCCATGTCCAGGGGCTTTGGTAGTGAAGAAGGGATCGAAGACACGAGATAGCAAATGGGGCGGAATACCGCCACCGGTATCTTGCGTTACTAAAGCCAGGTAATTTCCCGGAGGTAATTCAGCAGGTGGCTCTGAGACAGGCAGGACGGCCAGGGTTAAGGTCCCGAATCCCGCCATAGCATCCGCGGCATTGACTGCGAGATTGATCACAATCTGGCGTAATTCGCCGGGATCGGCCAATACCTGGGCTTCGGGAATCTCCACGCGGGTCTGCACGACTATTCCTGGTGGCAAGGTAGGTCTGAGCAATGCTAGGGATTCCACCAATACTTCACTTAACGAAACAACCTCACGGTGAGGATTCTGTTCACGTCGGGCAAAGGTCAGAATCTTGGCGACGAGATCGCGGGCGCGTTGCACCGCAATCAATACCTGCTCCAAGTTGGATCGCTCCCGGCTACCCAGCGGATGAGCATCCAGGGTCATCTCCGTGAAACCCAGGATAACCCCGAGCAGGGTATTAAAATCGTGGGCAATCCCTGCCGCCAAAGTACCTAGGGCCTCCAGACGTTCGCCCTGTTGCAGACGCGTTTGGAGCAGGGCAGTGTAGCGCTCTTCCAGGTGTTCCCGAAAGCTCAGACCATAGGCCATCAATACTTCAGCCAATGGAGCAGTAATGTGGGGCAGAGCCGTTGCAACCGCCGTGGAACCCAACTGCTCGAAAGCCTGCCCCTGGAAACCGGCGATCTCTTCCGGCGGAACCTCATCTTGTACCAGACGGCGTCCCAGATCGTTCAATTGGGCAAGCCAAATTTCATCAGGGGTTTGACAATAATGGCGCAGCAATTCGGTATAGGTGGCAGCATGGGCTTCCACCTGTGCGGGATCAAACGCCATCGGCCATCTCCTTGGGCCAACGGCATACCAATACCGCCGCGTCATCCCGCGCCAAAGCAAAGGCATGGAGTAGGGCATCCGCCCGCGATTGGGCACTGGATTGGGCGTTAATCCTTGAGGGGTCGAACAAGTCTTCGATACCGTCACTGGTCAGAATGATCTCATCGCCGGGAACAAAGGGGGCCTTATCTAAAAATGGAGTATCAAAACCCGCGCCGACAATGCCGTAGCCACATACCAGTCGTCGTGTTTTGGGTCCACGCACCAGGGCGCGAATGTTACCGACGCCAAGAAAAGATAATTGTTGCCGGCTTGGTTCCACCGCTACCAATCCCAGGGCGATTCCTCGGGTGTCGAGGAGAGCTTGATCGCAAGCAGTTACTCGGGCGAGTAATGGGAGATCCGTTTGGAGTTTCAAGAAATCCAGGGCTCGGTAGGCGGCACGTTGAGCCTCGGGACCGTGACCGAGACCATCGGCCAAAGCCAGCATCAGACGTGATCCCTCCCACCAAAATTGCCCAGCGTCGCCACACATCGTTTCTCCGGGAAATGGTCGCCACACCACGCCGATATCCAATACGGGAAGGTTGACGTGGTCAGGGGTATAATCCTGTTTTGTGGAAACTCGCCATTTACGAGCCACCACCTGGGTACCGGCCCCGAGAGTACTACTTAACAACATCTCATCCATCAAACGACTCACCCCCGGCAAACCGCCCCCTAATCCTCCCCCGGTAGTAAAACCATCGATCAATGCCTGTGCCGGATCGTCCAACCCCGGCCCATTGTCCAAGGCAATAATCTCGATACCATACTCATTCTTGAGATGGATTTGACGAATCCACAACTCACCTGTTCCGGCATAGCGCAGGATGTTGGAGGCCAATTCTGTAATCGCGGTAGCGACCTGGTAGCAAATGGTTCGTTGCAGGCCAAGGGCCTCGGAAACCTGACGGACCAAGCGCTGGGCCTCGACGAGGTGGTATTCGGCACTCACGATTAGGCGATATTCAACGTCTACGATGGTTCCCGGCCGAAGGGTGCCGATGGTGATCATTCAGAATCCCTCACCGTCGACGCCGGTTCATCGTAATCATTACCCGAGTGGCGCCGGGTTTTGATTCAATATCGAATTCATCCATCAAACGGCGCGTGCCGGGCAAACCTACCCCTAATCCGCCGCTGGTGCTGTAGCCATTCTGCATTGCTTGTTCCACATCGGGAATACCAGGCCCCTGGTCCTCGACCTCAACGCGAATCTTTACTATGGTGGCATCGGACTCGTCCGTCACTCGACATTGTCCGCTGCCGGCGTATTGCAAAACATTGCGGGTCAATTCAGAAACAGCGGTGGCGAGTCGAGTCTGGTCTGCGGTGCTAAGGCCAAGCGCTACCGCCATTTCCCGTGCAACCTTACGGGCCAGCAACACATCGATCCCGGTATGGATCGGAATCACTGGAGGAGATGAGAGGTTTTCCATAGTTACATCCCGATTTCGTCGGGAGGTGGATCACCACGCACTGCGATCATTTCCCGGATACGCCGCACACCTTCATCAAGATTGAAGGTAGTCACCGCTCCGATCATCCCTCGCCCCATTTCCACAAGCGTCATAGCCACGGATGGTTGCATTCCGCAGATGACCACTTCCGCCCCCAGGAGTCTGGCCATGCGAGCCGTATCATTAATGGTACGAGCCATGAAGGAATCGACTACCGACATCGCCGTGATATCGAGGACTAAACCGCGGGCTTCGGTATCGGCAATCTTGTGGAGCACGTCGGATTGAAACTCCAACACCTCGCTATCAGTCAGATCAACCTGGATGGAGACCAACAGAATCTCGCCTAAACGCAGAATGGGAATGGCCATATGATTTCCTTAGGCCGCAACAACACGTTTGCCAATCATACGCAGACCCTCGGCCACGCCGGCGCGTAGACTGGCACGGGTGATGACATCCTGGAAGGCGATTCCCAGCTTGATGAGCGTCTGTGCCCCATCCGGGCTGATACCGGTCATTACCACCTGAGCGCCCAACATCCGCGCCGCCGCCACGGTCTTCATCAGGTGTCCGGCAACGCTGGTGTCCAATACTGGGACACCGGTTACATCGAGGATCGCTACCGTAGCTTCGTAATGGGCAATCGCCTCCAACATTCGCTCGGTAATTTGACGTGCCCGCTGGGTATCGATAACCCCAATCAGCGGCAACAGCAACAGGCGATCCCACAACCGCACCACTGGGGTGGAAAGTTCCAAAAGCGACAGGCTTTGCTGAGTGATTACTCGTTCCCGAGTCTCGGTATAGGCGTTGAAAGTGAGGAGGGCGAGGCGGTCCATGACTCGATCGATCTGGCCCAGGCTGTGACTAAAAGCGGACAAGGACAGATTTGATTGCTGCTCCAAAAGTTCACGCAGGATACCCTTGAGGGTCATCACATAGAGCGCGGTATCGGTTGGAGTATAACCAACCTTGGCGCGCTCGGCGGAAAGGTGGTGTAATAAAATTACGACGGCATGGGTAGGCGATGGTTCCCAAACAGCGCTCACCCCTTCGGCAAAGACTGTCCGAAGCGCCTCTAGAAGTCGTCCCGTTTGGGTACGTAGATCCAACTCGTTAATATCAGTGTAGCGCCGCCCCCAGGCGGCAAGTACCGCTTTTACCCAGAGCTGAAGAATGCCCTCACGGTGCACGGTGATGAGTTGGGCAAGGTTGAACACTTCGGAATCGGGCATGAAATTTTCTCTAAAAAAGTTGGCACGATGGATTGTTGCTAAAAGCTAAAAGAACTCAATTTGTGGTAAACCGCTTCCGGCCTGATTAGGTCCCTGATGATTGTTTTCCTTTTCCAGATAGCTGGTCTGCAAGGCCCTAAACCGGCTCAAGTTGCCAGAGATTTCTCCTTCGTATTGATTTAATTCCGTGGCAGTCTCGCGTTGGATCTCACACCGTTCGACCAGGGTCTCGATCATCCGCTCCATGCGCTGACGCGCCACATCCTGGTACTGGATATTTCCCAGCGTATCGACAATTTGAGTAGCCAGGTTATTATTGTATTCGCTGATGACCGTGAGCAGCGTTTTATAGTATTGCTTCATATCCTCATAGGTTTCCTGCATCTTGAGGATCATATCGTTGAGCCCCGCCGCCTCAATTATCTCGCGGTTGGTTTCCTGGTCAAAATGTTCGGTAAAACTCTGCCGTACCGTTTCATTGGCGTTCTTGATGCTTTTCTCGATCAGATCGGCGGCCTCGGTGGAGCGGTTGGCTAATTGGCGTACTTCAGCAGCTACTACCGCGAACCCCCGACCGGATTCTCCAGCACGAGCGGCCTCAATGGCGGCATTGAGCGCGAGGAGGTTGGTTTGCGCACTGATCTGCTTAATGAGCGATACCATTTTGCCCATTTCAGTAATCTGATCAACAATGCGTTGCACACTACCGCGTTCTTGCTGAAGCTGAACCGGCAGTTGTTTCATGAAATTACCAATCCGATGGATGAACGCCGTGCTGCTATTGATATCTTTCTGCATGTCCATGGTGTCGGTATCCGCATGGGTCAGATAATCGATCAATTTGCTGGCCATTTTATCGAGTTCTCGGACCCGGCCAATGATCTCGGTAGCGGAGCGCTCGGTATCTTGGCTCACCTGGTTCATCTGGGTTTGCAGGTTTTCGTCCAGTTCAGCATTAACAGTGAGAATCGATGCCGCTTCTTGACAATTTGCTTCCAATAGGCTGATGCGTTTTAAGCCTGCGTGGAAATTCTGTACCATCCTGGTTTTCATTGGATTAAATTGGGATAGATACAAGAATCCAACGATATAGAAGGTGATCAGGAAGACCATGGGGTCGAATAACGCGTGTACCAGAATATAATCCAAATGCGTTATCCCAGCCAGGAATGGCAGGACGATTTCAGCAAATTCAAAATTGAAAAAGAAGAAGAAAATGATAGTGACCAGGGTAGTGACGATGGCGATGCGGCGAGCATGGTCGTGGAAATATTGAAGCTGCCGAAATCCTTCATCGGCGAAATTTTCCGGTGGTGGCGTCGTGGCTTTCATGGGCATGGGAAGGGAAATTTAGGCCCCTGGTAGAACCTGTTTGATGGCATTAAGCAAATCACTGCCCGCCACGGGTTTGACCAACCAACCCGTAGCACCGGCGGCCTTGCCCTCGCTACGTTTGCTCGCCTGGGATTCAGTGGTAAGCACTAAGATGGGCACGAAACGGTAAGCAGGCAGCTTGCGAATCTCCTTGACCAAATCGATGCCGCTCATGCCGGGCATATTGATGTCGGTGATGATGAGATCGGGTTTATAGCCACTTTTGAAGCGTTGAAGGGCCTCCTGCCCATTTTTCGATTGTTCAACCTTATGCCCCCCTTTGGTCAGGATATCGTGGAGGCTCATCAGAATGGTGGGGGAGTCGTCCACCAAATGGATAGTCTTCATGGGAATTTCCTTAAGAAAGAATTTAAATTTTATATTTTTATTGCCAATCTCTTGGGGCTAAGGCCAGAAACCGGCATCCATCATCTGCGAGAAAGTGTATGGACAAGTTTCCGGGAATGTCTCTTCATCCAGGTCTGTTTCACCAGCGGCAGTGATCACTGCGTTACCATAAGCTTCGTAAATAGCCTCGGTAATTATTGACCTTAGGCTTGGATTATCAGCAAGATGGCGCGCCAAATCGCGACGTTGAACTTTAATGGTAGACTGCCAGGATTTGCTACGTAGTGCTGGTTGAAACTGCCATTTTAATAGGTGCATGAGTAGAACGGCGAGGCGGTGGATAAGTTCGCGTTTTTCACTTCTACCCATACCTGCAATCTCCTCGGCGATGTTCTCAATATCTATCTGAGACAGGCTTCCAGCCCGCAACAGCGCAACCTGTTCGTTGGCCCAGGCGTAAAAATCATGGTCATAGTGGGTAGTGTACATCCGCCCTCCTCTATCCATCATTGTTCTCAAAAAATTGGTTTACTTCCCATACCTTCTTGTCCAGAAGGCTACTGAACCGCAAACCAAAAACATTTTCCACATTCCAACGCACTTCGGCAATCACCTCAATGTCGGCAGCCATCGTGGGAAGTCTGAAACAGAGCTTGATCGCGGAGTTGAAATCAGGAAATTGATTGCTTTCCACTAGGATTCCACTCAAACTTATATTTACCGCCGTTCCGTCAAACTCGCCGTTTTCGGTAATTATTTTTACCGAAAAATTACAGGGATAGCGCGGGTGGGCGCGTTTTTCGTAAGATTGTTCTTCTTGATTGGCCATAGCGTTCTTTTGTGATTTATTCAATTAATTCCGGGCGGACAAGACGATTTTAAGCCAACGGGCAAGATCAACATCATCAGGCCAGGTTGCGACTGGGGTACGAGCCGCCATCAGGACCTGCAATATTGCGGTATGAAGGTGCTTGCAATCTTTCAGGTTGAGCTTGGCCTTAGTATGATTTTGGAGCCATTGCAATAGTCCTTCCGCCTCTTCGACGGTGCAAAGGTCATCCAGCACGACCAGGTTTCTGCGAAATTGGATCGGCATCAGAATAACTCCTTAAGATTGAGCACGAGCATTACTGAGCCATCACCCAGCAGGGCTGTGCCGGAGTAACCGGATAGCGAGGCCAATACCCCTTCCAATGGTTTGAGCAAGATCTCAACCCCTTCTCGGAATTGGTCTACAACCAATCCAATCGGCTCGCCACGAACTCGGACCACCAGGACCGCTAATTCTTCCTCATCACCTTCGCTGTCCTCAAGCTCCAGCAGTTGTCGCAGACGTACCAATGGTACGATACGCTCGCGGAGCACAAAGGTCTCGCGGTCCTTGATGAGAAAAATCTTACTGATTGGTAACCGTACCGTTTCCAAGACCAGATCGATGGGAATACCGATAAGCCGACCATCCAGTAGTGCCACCATTACTTGGGTAACGGCCATGGATAGCGGCAATACCAGTTGAATATTCGTTCCCTGGCCGGACCGGCTGGTCAGCTTTACCGACCCACCCAAATGTTCCACCGAGGCGCGTACGACATCCATGCCTACCCCGCGTCCGGAAACATCGGAAAGTGTTTCCGCAGTGGATAATCCCGGAGCAAAGATGAGTTGCACCGCCTCATCCTCGCTCATCGTTGCGGCTTTCTCCTCGTCGATCAGTCCGCGTCCACGAGCCTTGCGCAAAACCGCCGCGACATCAACACCACGACCATCGTCGCTAATCTCGATCACCACGTTCTCATTCTCTTGGTGAGCTGCGACACGAATCGTACCTTCTTCCGGTTTACCAGCTACTATTCGATCCTCGGGTGGTTCGATCCCATGATCCAGACTGTTGCGCAAAATATGGATTAACGGATCGGACAGCGCCTCGATAACGTTTTTATCCGCCTCGGTATCTTCTCCCTCAATGACCAGTTTAATCTTTTTGTCGAGCTTGCGTGATAAATCTCGTACCAGGCGTGGGAAGCGTTGGAAGATGTTGGCCACGGGCATCATCCGTACTTGCATGATGCTGCCCTGGAGGCCCTGGGCAATCCGGTGAATAACCGCGTATTGTTCCTTGATTTCGCGTGACAACTCGCGCACCCCAAAAATTCGTTCGGCGCGCTGAGCAAGGTAGGGCAAGCTATTCTTGGCCACGACCAATTCGCCGATCAAATCCATCAGTTGATCGATTTTGTGCTGATCGACTTTGAGAACCTTGGCGATGCTCTTGTCGCGTTCCGCCAAGGCCTCCTCGGGACGAATTTCCTCCTTGGTCTCGGCCACAGGTTCCGGCGCCAGACGTGTCAACAACGCACATAAGGCATCGGTGGCACGGGTCTCCAAAACTGTTTCACAGGCCTCCTCAACGGCGTCAAGTTCATTACCGCGACCGACGAATCGGAGGGCATTTTCCAATACCTGGCGCACTGAGCTGATCCGACCTACCCACAATTCCGGTTCCGCGGGTAACGCGAGGATGCGTGCCTGCCGGCGCACTACCTCTACAAAAACGGCCTGTTCGGCGGGTGTTACGGTACGTTGCAAGTCAACCACAGTGACGGTCGGTGCTACGGGGGCGGATTCGCCCACTACCGGGGTTGCGTGCCAATTCGACCAATCCGGCCCTTGACGCTCAGGGATCGCGGCCAGTAACAGGCGTAGTGCAGATTCGTCGGGTTGGGGCGTGGCGAGTAACCGCTTGAGCCAGCGTAACGCCGAAGCGGCCCACAGATCCGGATTGGTGATTTCCAGAAGGGTGCTCGTGATTCGTCCAAGCCCTTGCCAATCCCGTCGCTCTAAATAGCCCAAGGCACCGCCCACAAAATCATCATAGACCGGGCCACCATTGGGTTCGCCAGTGGGTACGGCAAGCACTATCGGAGATGCTGCCGCTATCACTACCTGATCGGGTACATAACGAAAGCGTTCTTCAACCTCGGCACGGGGTCCCAACGATAACCCTAAAAAGCGCAGAACGCAGCGGTAGGCATCCAATTCTGCCAACGGCGGCCAAGGCTCCGTGATGTTTACGCGCAATGAGGCAAGGCCCGGTACTTGGCGTACCAGGAAAAAGGGATCATCTCCAGTGAAAAAACACTGCGAGTCCGGGGTGTAGTCGAACAGAATTACCGAATCGCCGCTCTTCTGCAAGCAATCGAACAAATCGAACCGTTCCTGCTCGGGCAAGGTTCCAATCCAGGACAGATCGATCTTGATCGCTACGGTCTCCACAGCCATTGCGGTGGTTTGCGCACCCGGCAAAAAGGCACGTAGCCGGGTTGCCAACTCACGGGCCGTTGGTTCACTCTCAGGAGGTAATTTCTCATGGCGTTCAATATCGTCCACCCATTGAGACACATGGTCGAAAGCATCCAGCAGCAGATCCATCATTTCCGGGATGAAGACCACCTCATGGGCGCGCAGGGCGTCAAGCAGGTCTTCGGTGGCGTGGACCAGACGGGTAATGGCAGGGAATTCAAACAGTGCCGAGGAACCCTTGATGGTGTGAGCCGCCCGGAAGACTTCGTTGATGAGCGTGCTATCGGCCGGGTCTTTTTCAATGGCCAGTAATCCCTGGCCAGTACTCTCTAACTGGTCGCGTGTCTCGACAATAAATTGCGCCAGCAGGGGTGTCATTCGCCAATCTCCCCCGTCATGAGACGGGCATGCAGCACCAACTCATTTGGTTTGACTGGCTTGACCAGATAAAAATTAGCACCCGCACTATAGGCGGCGTTGGCGTCTTGCTCACTGGCCTCGGTGCTGATCATCACTGCCGGGATTTTGCATAAAGTGGGATCGCAACGAACGGCACGCAGCAAAGCATAGCCATCCATTACCGGCATGTTGACGTCTACTACCAACAGGTCGAACGTTTCCGCAAAGGCCTTTTCCAATCCTTCCACACCATTGGCTGCCTCCGTTACTGAAAAACCATCGCTCTCCAACACCTGTCGGTAATACATACGCACCGTCGGGGCATCGTCGATAATCAGGATCCGTTTCATGATGGGGTACCTTATTTTAACTTTTGATAAACGATGGCTTCGGGAAATTTGCGTACCGAAAATAACGAGGTGATACGGCTCATTGACTCCGAATGTCCTAGACAGATGAAACCACCTGGGCGTAAGGCATTGAAGAGTGCTTCCGCCGCGATGCGGCGAGACTCATCATCATAGTAAATCAACAAATTTCGACAGAAGATTAAATCAAAACTTCGGTAGGCGCGCATTTGGGTCAAATCCGCGAGGTTCACCTGGGTGAAGTCTACCGACTCTTTAAGATCCTCAGAAATTTCATATTTCCCTATCCCCGTGTTACGGAAATATTTCCGACGGATAGCCTCCGGCAGATGGGTTAGGGAGCGTTCTTCATAAATTCCTTGGCGAGCTTTGGTCAAAATTTTCGTATCAATGTCCGAGGCGATGAGTTCGATATTGTAATCATCGACCGGTGCCCAGTGTTCAAGCAGATAGATGGCTATCGAATAGGGTTCTTCTCCGGAAGAGCTGGGGAGCGACCAAATTCGAATGGAATCATCGCGACGTCGATGTTGCACCAATTCCGGTAGCAAGGATCGCACCATGCACTGAAATTGGTACTCCTCGCGGAAGAAATAGGTCTCATTGACCGTCATCAGATTGATGAGCGTCTGAAGTTCCTCACCCGAGGATTGAAATCGTAAGGTGACGAAATAATTACGAAAGTTATCGTTCTTGGTAACCTCAATACGCTCCATCAAACGCTTATCGACAAAATAGCGCTTATTGTCCTCGAAGAAGATCCCGGTTTTGCGATAGAAGAAATCCCGGAATTTCTGGAATTCTTCCTCGGTAATCTCCGGGATCTTACTCAGAGGAGAAGGAATAGAGAGAATGCCATTCACAATACCGGCCTCACGATTTTTCTGCCCGGATGCGTCGTACTGCTACATTGGTAGCAAAACGCAGAAAGGGATCTTGGTTGAAACGTCCGGGTAGAGCCTCTAGGGCCGGTATCGCCTCCGGCCCACCAACTTCGGCTAGGAGATCCACCGCCGTGGCGCACACATTAATGTGCTTGTCGTTTTCAACTACCTCCCGCAACCAATGCGGCGTTTTGGGATGGCGAAGATTGGTCAGAATATTAATGGTAAAAATCCGATAATCCGAATCAGCATCATGCAACATTGTTTCCATGTAGGGCGAGATTGCGTCTGGAAAATGTTGAAGGGCATTGATGGCGCCATTGCGTAGTGCCGCATCGTCGCTCCGTAATAACGGCAATAGGCCCTTAACCACAGTTGGGTTACCGATGCGAATCAGGCTGGTGAGAAGGGCCTCGCGCACCGGTGCGTGAGTCTCTCTCTCCAGTTGTGCGCATAATTGGTCCGCACTGTCTGGATACTCACCAAGGTCTAGAGCAGCCCAGCGACGGACCTCGGGGTTGTCGTCCGCCAATTGTTCCACAAGCCCTGCCTGGTTGCGGGGGGCGCTTCGATGATTGGCTTCGAGAGGGGCTGAACCCTTTTTGATCAATGCCATGCGTTATACTCTGGTGGATATCGGACTTCAAAATGGTAGCGAGACACGGACCGGAAACGACGGTGCCAAAGTGCTCCGTGTCAGTTCGGTGTGGTTGTTGAAGAAACGTATCGCGCCTTCCTCGTCGCATAACCAGAACTCGTGGGCACCATGGGAGAAGTAAAGTTCTTTGTTTTCATCCATCTCGGCTTGGCTGTTGGAAGGTGAGAGTATTTCCACGACGATTTCCGGTGCTTCTAGGTAGGGATTGGCGAAGTGGTGGCGTTTGAGAAAATTTTTACTGGCCCAAGCAACATCCGCTACTTTGACACCTTCGGTGGTCTGGATACTGCACTCTGTGATCGAAATTCCCTGTTTACCCAACTCGTCGAGCAAACGAGCCAGCTTCGCCTGAAAAAAACCGTGTCGGTTGGTAGCCGGACTCATGACGATATGTCCCCAGCGATTGGTCTCAAATTGGAAGGGCAGGTCACGAAATTGCGGGTTATCGCAGATCGCTTGCCAATTCATTATTGACTCCTCGGCATCGCCAACGGTTATTAACTAGGGTAGCCAACTGCCTAAAGGGGTAGACGAGAAAGTCCGGCTTCCGCCAACCTGTCCACAATCCAAGCATCTACGTTTTTACGCTCTCGTCTCGCCGCGCGAATTATCGCCGTTTGGAGTTCTGGCGCTATATTCAGAACCAAATATCCAGCATTCGGGTTGTCGGGCGTCTTTCCCTGTTTGACGCAGGATTCGAGATATTCCTCAATAGATATCTGAAACTCTTTCTTGAGTTCTTCCACGCTGAGTCCCTGGAAGACAATAAAATCACGGGTATTAATTACCTCGCCGATGAAGGCGCCGGCTTCTTCGTCAAATTCTACCCGCCCAATATAGCCTTTGTATTCCATCATGGTTTTGTACCTGTCTCAGTGAATTAAGAATCTTTACTCATCCATTCAACCGGCCAATCAACTGGATCGCCACCTGATGCGCCGGCAAGACCAGGTTCGCCCCACCGCGCTCCACCAATTCCGCCGGCATTCCATACACCACCGCCGTTTCTTCGGATTCAGCGATGGTCCAGCCGCCGCGCCGATGTAACTCGGTCATGGCCTCCGCGCCATCGTAGCCCATGCCGGTGAGCAAAACACCGATTAATTGTGTCGGACGGAAGTGTTCCAGCGCGCTCCGCATCAAAAGTTCCACGGAAGGATGCCAAAGATATTGGTTATTTTCCGGCACAGAAGTCACATGAATCCCGCTACTCCGAGAACTCAATACGATATCCGCGCCGCCACGTCCGAGATAGATCATTCCCTGCTTCAACAGAATAGGCCGTGTGACCTCCACCACCTGCAAATGGCACAAGTCGTTCATGCGGCGAGCAAAGGCACCGGTGAAATTGGCCGGCATGTGCTGGGCAACAACCAACGGCCAGGGAAAATCCGACGGCAGATTGGGCAGGATATCTTCCAGGGTCCGTGGCCCCCCGGTGGATACGCCGATGACCACCAGCCCCTCCCCTCGCGCCACCCGACGCGAAGTCGCCACGGTTGTTGTGGGCCGTTTGTCTTCGCTGGCTCGTCGGTTTTCCTCGCGAATGCGCTCGGCCAATCCCCGCGTTTTACGAATCCGTGCGCGAGACGCGATCCGCAATTTTGAGAGGATCTCGCCTTGTAACTGATTAATATTAAGCGAGATGGTCCCACCCGGTTTACAGAGATAATCCACGGCCCCCAGTGCCAAGGCTTCCAAGGTGGCGATGGCGCCCTTCTCGGTGAGTGAGGACACCATCACCACCGGGGTCGGGCGCTCCACCATAATGCGACTCAAGGCCGTCAGTCCATCCATATCGGGCATGTTAATGTCCAGACTAATGACGTCGGGTTGGAAGTGATGCAATTCCTGAAGCGCTTCCACCCCATTGCGTGCCATGCACACCTTGAAATCCCCCGCCTCTTCAAGGATCCGCCCAAGATGTTTACGCATCAAGGCTGAGTCATCGACAACCAATACTTTGATCATCAGTGTCCCCGAGAAACCCAGCCCTTGAGGGCGGGGAGGAAAGGGGACGGTTTTCGCCGTCCCACCAAGAAAATT
>CAUYUB010000278.1:0-2488 GCA_963575685.1 Gammaproteobacteria bacterium
ATTTTCGCGGTCTGTTCGACTATGCCCAGCTCTCCGACGTCCGCCTCCAAGCGATCGAGGAGTTTCTTGCCCAATTCCGGGTGGGCAAACTCCCGTCCCCGAAAGCGCAGGGTAATCTTTGCCTTGTCGCCTTCTTCCAGGAACCGGATAATGTTGCGGAGCTTAATCTGATAGTCCCCTTCATCGGTCCCGGGACGGAATTTGATCTCCTTGACTTGGATCTGTTTCTGCTTTTCTTGGCCGTCGCCTTACGTTTGTTTTCTTCAAATATAAATTTGCCGTAGTCCATGATACGGCATACGGGGGGTTTGGCTTGAGGGGCAATTTCCACCAAGTCCAGCTCAGCCTCCAGGGCCAGTTGCTGAGCCTTGGCAATCAATACCACGCCGATCTGCTCGCCATCCGCGCCGAGTAGGCGAACCTCGGATGCGGTGATCTCCTCGTTTAATCGGACGGTCTTTTCTGCGACGATGTTTCAGCCCTCCACTACGGTTCGGCCGTGGCTCTCCACCTCGGCAGCGAGCCGCGCCCCCAAATCCTGGAGCCCCATGGCACCCAGGTCCTTGCCGGTACGCGTACGCACGGCTACGGTCTGGTTCTCCACCTCACGGTCTCCCACTACCAGCAAATAGGGGACGCGTTGCAACGTATGTTCTCGGATTTTAAAGCCCAGCTTCTCATTCCTCAAGTCCGAAACCACCCGCAGACGCTGTTTTTTTAAGCCTTCTCCGCTTCAGCGCGTAGGTGCGTGGCCTGTGATCAGGATTGCGGCCTGAATTGGCGCGAGCCAAGCAGGTAATGCTCCTGTATGCTCCTCAATAAATGCCGATAACCGTTCCATTGAGCCAGGATCGTTCTGGAGCATCACGGGCACCCGTCGGTGCCATCTTCGGCCACCAGCTCGCGCCCAGGGTGGCTGGCATCGAGGTCTACCTGGATGGTCCATTGCCGAAGGCGCGCCAGACAATCAAGAGAATCGATTTTGGTCCAGAAGGCCCTTCCCAGGCTGAGATCAGGCCAGCCCTCACCAGGGCCTGTCCGGGCGTGCTCGGCCTTATCCCGTCTCGTCGGTGCCTACGCGCTGAACTGGCAGGAAGCTGACGAGCACGTTGCGGGACCAAAATCATCGTGGACCTTAAAACAACACGAAGGCGCTTACTCGATTGATCGGTCTTCGGTACAGAAAATAGCGGGTGTCGTCGGACGAAGTTGTACCCGCATCAACCCGATAATCAGGAAGCCCGTTACGGTGCGGAGCCGAACTCCGCCGGCGCAGGGTAGATCCTGCCGCTGCGCAGACCTGATTGTAGATCTGGATGTGCGCAACGCATGGGCTTAATGGCGGTCCCGGTTTTCCGAATGGGTGGTAAACATCGCCTCTCGGAATTTTTCCCAATGCCCGGAGCGTTCCCACAGGGAGCGGTCGATGACCTCGGGGGTATGAACCTCCTGGTAGCCATTTTCGCGCAGCAGGTCGCGGATGTACTGCTCGATTACCTGATAGATGCGCCAACCCTTATCGTGCCAGAACACCATGCCGGGTGCCTCTTCCTGGTGGTGGAAAAGGTCAAGCTGGCGGCCCAGGCGGCGGTGGTCACGTTTCTCCGCTTCTTCCAGGCGATGGAGATATTCCTTGAGCTGTTTGCGGTCAACCCAGGCGGTCCCATAGATGCGTTGGAGCATCTCATTGCGGGAATCGCCTCGCCAATAGGCGCCTGCCACCTTCATCAGCCGAAATGCTTTGAGACGGCCGGTACTCGGTACGTGGGGACCGCGACAGGGGTCGATAAATCTCTGTCGATACAGATATCGTCGGTCGGGATCGAGGCGATGATCTCGGCCTTGTAACGTTCCCCATTGCGGTAAAGCGACGGCCTCGTCCCGAGGCATGACGCTACGCTCTACCGGAAAGTCTTTGGTGGCAAGGTCTTCCATCCGTGCCTGGATCACTTCCAGGTCATCGGGGGTAAATGGGCGCGTGTAAGCGAAGTCGTAGTAGAATCCATCGTCTACCACGGGGCCAATGGTCACTTGGGCCTCTGGGAAGAGCTGCTTGACTGCCTGGGCCAAGAGATGCGCGGTGGAGTGGCGGATTACCTCGATACCCTCGGGACTGTCTCCGGTGATGATAGCTATCGTCACATCACGGTCGAGGAGGGTCGAGGTGTCTACCAAGCGCCCATCTACTTTGGCGGCGACGGCAGCACGTGCCAAGCCAGTGCCGAGTGAAGCGGCGACCTCTTGCGCAGTAAGCGGATGGTCGAAATGACGTTCGGATCCATCGGGGAGCGTAACGACCAGCATGACGGTTGGGTTCAGCGTGCGAAGTGACCGTAGGAAAATCAAAAAAGGCACTGCATAGCAGTGCCTTACAGGTTGGTCTGGATTTGGTAGGCGCGAGTGGGATTGAACCACCGACCACTACCATGTCAAGGTAGTGCTCTACCACTGAGCTACGCGCCTAAGAAGTGCTAGATTAGCCTTGCTT
>CAUYUB010000279.1:0-2472 GCA_963575685.1 Gammaproteobacteria bacterium
AATCTCTCCAAGGTGATTGTCGGACGTACACGGGTACGTTCTTGGCGACCTTGGCATCGTTCCTTCGCCGACTACGTTGGCATCCAGGCACCGGATCTTGATGTTATCCAGATAGCAAGTGAGGAAACAGATTCCAGGAAACTCGCAGATCCTCGAAATGACGAGTCTCAGGAATCGTGGTGGAATCGCATTAGAGCGCCCTGGCAGTCTTATGGGATGAGTGCAGCTATTTGTGGCCTCGCAATTGTGATTGCTGCTCCACTGCATTCGGTATTTGATCTTGCCAATATCGCCATGCTTTTTCTGTTGGCGGTAGTGGTGGTCTCGGTTCGCTATGGACTCGGGCCTTCATTGATGGCCTCCTTTCTCAATGTTGCTGCCTTTGATTTTTTCTATGTAACGCCGCGATTTTCGTTCGCCGTCGGCGATGTCCAATACCTGATGACTTTTCTCGTGATGTTGGCCGTTGGTCTGATAATCGCCCAACTCACCACGGGGCTGAAATACCAGGCCCGCGTCGCCAGTCGTCGCGAGCAGAGGATGCGTGCCCTCTACGAAATGTCACGCGACCTATCAGGCGCGTTAATGGCCGAACAGATTGCCGAAATCAGCCGACGTTTTGCAGAAACCGAATTTGGTGTCAGATCCGCCCTCCTACTGGCTGACGACAACGATCGGATCGGTGAACCGGTTCAGACCGCGGGAGGCAACCTTATCTTCGATATCGGTATCGGACAGTGGGCCTTCGATCATTGCAGTGAGGCAGGTTGTGGTACGGACACCTTGCCGGGCAGTCCCATGCTTTATATTCCCTTGCAGGCGCCGATGCGTACCCGTGGGGTATTGGTGTTGGAGCCGCGCAATCCACGCCGGTTGATGGCGCCTGAACAGCGGCGTCTGCTCGATACCTTTGCACGACTGATTGCCATTTCCCTCGAACGCGTCCATTACGTGGACGTTGCCCAGACGACCACCTTACAGATGGAGTCGGAGCGCTTACGCAATTCTCTGCTCTCAGCAATTTCCCATGATCTACGCACTCCGCTTGCAGCGTTGGTCGGCTTGGCTGATTCGATGTCGATGGCACAGCCGCCGCCCACGGGACAGCAGATCGAAATCGTTGCCACGATGCGCGGGGAGGCGTTACGTATGAACTCCTTGGTCAATAACCTGCTCGACATGGCGCGTCTGCAATCCGGTGCCGTCAAACTTAACCGCCAATGGCAGACCTTGGAAGAGGTTGTCGGTAGTGCCCTCAAAGCGATGGCACCAATCGTTGTCAATCATCATATCAGTGTCCATCTGCCGGAGGACCTGCCCTTACTTGAATTCGATGCTACGCTGATTACCCGCGTATTTTCTAATCTTCTGGAAAATGCCGCAAAATATACGCCGGTTGGGAGTACGATTGGTATTGGTGCGAGTGGTAGTCGTGATTCTGTCGATATCTGGGTTGAGGACAACGGTCCAGGATTGCCGGCAGGAAAAGAAGAGGAGATCTTTAAGAAATTCGAGCGTGGCCAGAAGGAAAGCACCATGCCGGGGGTCGGCTTGGGACTAGCGATTTGCCGCGCTATCCTGGAAGCGCATCACGGGGTTATTCGGGCCGAGCATCGCCGTGATGGCGGGGCGCGCTTTGTATTTTCTCTGCCACGCGGCAATCCTCCCACCGTTGATATTACCGAGGAGGGTATACTGAAAGAAGAGATGCAGGCATGAGCGAACCGTTACCCGTGGTCATCGTTGTCGAGGATGAACCCACGATCCGACGTTTCATCAGAATGTCGCTGGAAGCGGGCGGTTGCCAAGTCTATGAGGCCGATTCCATCCGGCGTGGCCTGATCGAAACGGGTACCCGCCAACCGGAGTTGATCGTGCTTGACCTTGGTTTGCCTGATGGGGATGGTGTGGATTTCATCCGTGATGTGCGGACCTGGTCGGATCTCCCAATCATTGTTTTGTCGGCACGAACGACCGAGGCCGACAAGGTCGGAGCCCTTGATGCGGGTGCCGACGATTATCTGACGAAACCTTTTGGTGCCGCTGAGTTGATGGCGCGCGTTCGCGCCCAATTGCGGCGCCGTTCTCGTGCTGCCGGCAGTGGCACCACGGTTGTCGAATTCGGAAAGATACGGATTGATCTGGCTAAGCGGATTATCGAACGCGCGGGAGAGCCCCTGCATCTGACCCCGATCGAATATCGTCTATTGTCTTATCTGATTACCCATCCAGACAGCGTCCTGACCCATCGCCAGCTTCTTCATAATGTGTGGGGGCCGTCTCATGCCGATGATAGCCATTATGTTCGCGTTTACATGGGATTGTTGCGCAAGAAGATTGAGGATGACCCCGCCCAACCTAAATATCTCATTACGGAGGCAGGTGTAGGGTATCGATTCAGTGCTTAGGAACGGTAATGGCTCTTTGGGATCTTGCGTGGCGCTCACAACCAGTTGATTATTCTGTATAACC
>CAUYUB010000280.1:0-2466 GCA_963575685.1 Gammaproteobacteria bacterium
ACATTAAATTTTCAGACATTCAAAAAGGTGCAACTTGTGCCAGCGTAAAGAATATGTCCTCGCTCGTTGCATTCCGCACATCATCGGCGTTTGGTGCTCTCTCCGGCTTGTGTTCCTCCGGTTCTGCCTTCACCCCTCTCCGCGAAACCGTGGAAACGGAAGCTCGGCGGAGGCGGGCGGCTCGTCTCTCCCTCTCGGTCTTGGCTTCGGTGTTCCTCCCACGAACAAGTCCAAGAGCTTATCCGCTGCCGATGTCACACCATTCGCCACGCTATCCGCAACCCTAACCCCGACATTTGCCGCCTTGGCAAACACGGCAGGCAAAGGTTGCCCGCCTCTTGGCCTCGTCGCCTCCTCGACGCTCGGCAAGTCAACGCCACCTAGCCGTGCCGGCTCCGGTCGCTTGGCGGCCTGTTCGGCTTGCGCCCTTCTCTCAAGCCTAACCTCAAGAATGGTCGGCAAGCTCGCCCTGTCTATCCACTCCATACGCTTCCTTATGGCGATAGAGTCCGCGCCCTCGATGCTCCGGCTCAATCGGTGCGCCCCTCCGTCCCTGTCCATCGCCACGAACTCCCCGAACCCTTGCGCCAGCCTGTACCCCTTCGCCGTCATGGCTGAAACAAAATCTCGCCCTGCGTTTAACGATCCGCCGTCCGTCTTTCTCCATGCCTCCGTTAATTCGGCTTTCGCTCGCTCATCAGCATGGAGGGTGGGCGTTTGTTCCGCCGCGACGGTATTTTTCTGCTGCTCCGCTTCAATTCCGCGCCGCTCTCCCTTCAATCGCTCCACCTGCCGTGCGGTCGCCTCCTCCACGCTCGGCAATTTCACGCCCTCAAGCCTCGCCCTCAACTCCGCCGTCTTTACTCCCTCGATCTGCCGCGCCAAGTTGTGCGCCTTGCCTTGCTCGTCCACCACGACGAAAGGCCGCTTCTCTCCTCGCGCCAATATGTAGCCCCTCGCCTCCGCCGCTTCCGAAAACTCCTTCCCGCTCCCGCCCTGCTTCCACAATTCCGAAAGCTCGGATTTTATTTGCTCGGCGCGTTGCTTCTCGGCTTCCTTCGTCGCCGCCCTGTCCTCCGGCCTCTCTCCGCCTCCTGTTTCTTCCTCTCCTCGTTCCTCTCCTGCCTTGCCCTGTTCTCCTCTCCGATCCTCGTCGTCTCTCCGTTTCGCTCCAATTCAGTCGCAGCCGCTCCCATGTGCAACATCGGCTCGACATTCTCACCCTTCGCCGCATGGCTTCGGCAATCAACCCGCGCTTCTATCCCCGCTCGCTCTAAACTCCGGTTGACCTGATTTTCCCATTCCTGCCGCCATGCCGCGACATGCTCCTTGCTAGTCTGTGTCAAACGTCAACTACTTTGTCCGGTCAGCGACAATTACTTTGACCGATGTTCCTCATAGAAACCGTAGTATTAACTGCTCTGCTGGGCTCTCCTGGTGGATTCAGTTTTTCGGTAACTCTCGCCCCGAATTTCGATGATCGACGCGTGATGAATCAGGCGATCCACCGCCGCCACCGTCATCATGGTGTCGTTGAAAATGCTTTCCCAAGCGCTGAATGGCTGGTTTGAGGTGATCATCAGGCTGGTGCTTTCGTCTTGGACTTTGGAAAACATAGAGCCCCTCCTTCGTAAGTAAAAAGGCTCCCCCATCACTAATTATAAATATTATTATTGCGATAATTGGGCTACGTAGCGAATAAAATTGTTGTTCTCTCCAAAAAATCACTCATGGTCATGCCAATTTTTTGAACCATGGCTTGTAATTCGGTTACGACCTCGGGATAACTCTTGGGTTTGAGTAAAGAGCCTGCCGTCTCCAAGCCGGGAGTTTCTTTTTTCTCGGTATTCTTCGGGGAATTCTCCTTATCTTGTTTTTTGTTGGTATTCTTATAGATCACCGGAACATCCGGGCGATGAGGCTGGATACTACCCGGAAGACGTCCGGGGGATTGACCACGAGGCGTGGGAGCAATAGCGGGTGTGCCCACACTACCGATAATTTTGGAAAAGTTGCGAAGGGTCTGGCTCGGTGAACTCATGTTGGGTTCACGCTGTTCCGGTAAGTAACGTTCCCAGGGATAGGGGATGGGCGTGGCCAACTCTCGAGCTAAATAGAGCTGCACATAGGAGAGTTGGGTCAAACCCCACCAGTTTTCCTCATGCTTCACCGTGGGGGTTTGGAAAGCATCCATCAGGAGGCGCTGTTTACCAAAACGGAAATAGTGTTCCACGTCATAGCGCTGACGGAAACACTCATAGATCATTTGTGGACTCAATTCCTTCCGGCATGGACCAAAAACGGCCAACCATAAGGGACGTTTGTATAAGGGCCGACCATCGGCCATCGTGACTTGAATACAGAGCAAGGTAAACGGATATTGGTCGGTACGGAAATTACGAGACCCCCTCATTCGCATATCCTGCCAAACATCAATCGTTACCCGGAGGGTTTTTCCTTTGCGTG
>CAUYUB010000281.1:0-2459 GCA_963575685.1 Gammaproteobacteria bacterium
ACATTCATGGAAGATTTTACGTTTAGCCGAAAAAATATAGATATATTTTCCTCGGAAGCCTCTCGTTGTGAAAACATCATTTATCCGATCATTCGTGACGTATATAAGCACTACGTCTCCAGATATTCGTTATGGAGCCATAAAGTATTATCTTATAACGATATTCTAGTAGGGATACCTGATTATCTAATCACCTCTCGGTCTCAACTCGGAAAAACTATGTTTGGCCTTCCAGTGATTGTCGTGGTCGAGGCAAAGCAAAATAATTTTACGAGAGGTTGGGGGCAATGCTTAGCCGAGTTGGTTGCCGCACAAAAACTCAACAAGAATGAAGATATGCCGGTACACGGCATCGTGACCGATGCTGAGACGTGGCACTTTGGCAAACTGGTTACCAATACTTTCATAAAAAACGAGACAGTTTTCTCGATTAGCGAGTTAAATAGAATATTTGGCGCCATCAGTTATATAATAAGCGCCTCTCAAAACTATCTTTCGGGCCTTCCCACTTGAGTCTCTCGATGCCTCCATTGACCCACTCTCTCCCCTGGCAGCGCCTCAGCGAGCACGCCCGGACGGTCACCGGACTGTCCATGCGGACCCTGTTTGCCGCGGATCCGGCACGTTTTGCGCGTTATTCCCTGAAAGCCTGTGACCTCTTACTGGACTACTCCAAGAATTTGGTGACCGACGAGACGCTGGGATTGCTCCTGGACCTAGCCCGTGCAGCTGACGTGGAGGACTGGCGCACCCGGATGTTCACGGGAGAACGTATCAACACCACGGAGGATCGGGCGGTACTCCATACCGCGTTGCGCAACCGTTCCCAACAACCGGTTATCGTGGAGGGAAAAGATGTGATGCCGGAGGTACGTCGGGTATTGGAGAGGATGTATCGCTTTGCGGATGCTATTGCCTCGGGGCACCGACATGGTTGGACCGATCAACCCATTACCGACATCGTCAACATCGGCATCGGTGGTTCTGACCTGGGGCCAGCCATGGTCACGGCGGCGCTCACCCCATACCACCATCCCCGGTTACGTGCCCATTTCGTCTCCAATGTGGACGGTAGCCATCTCACCGAAACCCTGCGTTATCTTGATTCCCGAACTACCCTGTTCATTATTGCCTCCAAGACCTTCACCACCCAGGAGACCATGATGAACGCCCACTCGGCACGGCGTTGGTTTCTTGCTCAGGGGGGGCCGGAGGCGATGGTCGGGCGTCACTTTGTCGCCGTGTCTACCAATAGTGAAGCGGTGGCGGCTTTCGGTATCAATGCCGACAACCAATTCGAGTTCTGGGATTGGGTCGGCGGACGCTATTCGCTGTGGTCGGCGATTGGGTTACCGATCTGCCTGATGATTGGGCCGGACCACTTTGCAGAACTACTGCAAGGGGCCTACGAAATGGATGAACATTTTCGGCAGGCACCAGCAGCGGCCAATATGCCGATCCTCATGGCCCTGCTTGGGGTGTGGTACAATAATTTCCTAGGGGCCGAGGCCCATGTCGTGCTCCCCTACGACCAATATCTCGCCCGCCTCCCCGCCTATTTGCAACAATTGGACATGGAAAGCAACGGCAAGAGAATCGACCGCAAGGGACGACCGGTGGATTATGCAACGGGCCCCATCATCTGGGGTGAACCGGGAACCAACGGCCAGCACGCTTTCTACCAACTCATCCACCAGGGTACGCGTTTAATCCCGGCGGACTTCATCGCCGCCATCGAAAGCCATCATCCGGTCGGTGATCACCACGAAGTCTTGTTGTCCAATTTCTTCGCCCAGACCGAAGCCCTGATGAAAGGCAAGACCGCCGCCGAATCCCGAGCGGAACTGGTGGCGACTGGAGTGACCGGGGAAGCACTGGAGCAATTGATCCCTCATAAGATATTTCCCGGCAACCGCCCCACCAATTCCCTGTTGTTGCAACGCCTCACCCCTCGCACCCTGGGGGCGCTGCTCGCCCTTTATGAGCATAAGGTGTTTGTGCAGGGTATTATTTGGAACCTCAACTCCTTCGACCAGTGGGGGGTGGAACTCGGAAAACAATTGGCCCGTACTATCCTCACCGAATTGCAGGGAACATCTCCGGTGACCGGGCATGATTCTTCCACCAACGGCCTGATCAATTATTATCGGGCCAATCATTTCCATAAAAACGAAGCGCAATGACTACTTCCCGCAACAAACCTTGGGCCGGCCGTTTTACTGCCCCCACCAATGCCTTTGTCGAGGCATTTACCGCCTCGGTGGATTTTGATTATCGCCTTGCCCACCACGACATTGCCGGTTCGCTCGCCCACGCCCGGATGTTGACACGGGTCGGGGTACTTACCTCGGAAGATTTGGCCGCCATTGAAGGAGGATTGGCGGAGATCCAGGCGGAGATCGAACGTGGAGAATTTTCCTGGGAGACCCGTCTCGAAGATGTGCATATGAACATTGAGG
>CAUYUB010000282.1:0-2454 GCA_963575685.1 Gammaproteobacteria bacterium
TGCTGACTTTTGGATTAAGGGTGAGCGTCCACTTATCGTTAAAGTTCCGAAGTTCCTCGGGAGAGGGCAGTGTCTTGAACAGTACGGCGATTAGGTAGTTAAACTTTCGTTCGTTACGGCTACAGCTCTCTTCCAGCGCCAGAGTTTGTTGTCTATATTTATTAAAATCTAGACTATTGCTAGCAGTATCGGACTCGCCTAGATCCAACATTCCTTTAAATGCAAATACCGGCAAATTTAGCGCAAGCGCAAGCTTCTCCAATTCTCGGCGCGAAATCATAAAAACATAACTACCATCGGTATCGTAATAGACTATGTGGTTTCCTGTCGCCGTGGGGGAGTCGATATAGGGATCCTGCCTAGCTATAATGATAACGGCCTTGCGCGCCACGCGGATCATTTCGTGAATAGCAAGAAATGGCCGTTTGAGTCGCGATATGGTGTCATCACAGTAAACATAATCAACGCTCTCGTCCCCCATGGCCAGTTGTTCAGGATAGTGTTCATTGCTGCCGCAAGGTAGCGAAAGGTTGCAAAAATTGTTTTTCTTGAACCATTTACTCTCGCCAATTACCAAGAAAGACCGTAAGTAAGCGTTCGGAAAGTGGTTTAACAATGGTTCGTGAAATCGCTCGATGCGCCACTCACGAATAGTTGGTGGCTTACGTGGGGGGCTGGTTTCTGGTTTTACTGAAAATGCTGCCGGGGCTTTTCCTTCCTGATGTTGTAACCACGCGGAATAATAGGCAGATTCCAGCTGACGGCAAAATAGTTCCGTATTAAGTAAGGGGCGATGATTAATTTGATCGGCGAGCTTAGCTTTTATTGCGGATAACTGGTCAGGATGGCTTGCTAATCGAAGTGCCAACGCCTCGTATTCCTCCAATGAGGAAGTGACTAATTCTGGCATCCCGGCGGCATTCAGGAGGCTCGCCGCTACTCGGGCGGGGAAACTGTGCCCGGCACAAGTAATAATCGGTAGCCCCGCACGTAAGGCATCACTGGCAGTAGTATGCGCGTTGTAAGGAGTGGTATCCAAGAACAGATCGGCAAGCCGATAGCGTGCCAAGTGATCTTCAACTCGTGGAACTCGGGTAGCAAAGAACAGCCGCGCTGGATTTATCCCCTGTTTAGCCGCTTCACGCTGTAGATTTGTCTGTGCAGCATCCTTCAATTTCATCAACCATAAAACACTTCCCTCAATCCTTTTGAGTAAGCGCATCCAAATTGCGAAAATTTGTGGAGTGATCTTGTAATCATGGTTGAAAGAACAAAAAATAAAACCAGTTGACGGTAGGCCTGCTTCTGCACGGCTCGGGGTGATCTTGGCAATTTCTACGGAATCGTCGGTTGGTAGGTAGGTGTCAGGGAGATGAATTACCTGCTCTGCATAATTGCCAAATTCACTTTCTGGGATAGTATAGCGATCGGCAATAATATAGTCAAAATAGGAGGTGCCGAGCGAACCAGGATAGCCGAGATAGTTTATTTGAATGGGGGCAGGTCGCCAGGAAAAAACATCGGTACGCGAGTCTGCGGTGTAACCCGCCAGATCAATTGCGATATCAACCTCTAAGGAACGTATCAAAACAGCGATATCGCGTGAAGTTTTGTCGCAGACATCGATAAAATGATTAAAGCTACTCACAATGCGTTGACGCAAACGACTGTTATCATTAATCCCCAAGGAGATGGCGATGGTTTCAAAACGAGTCTGATCGTGGTGTTCAAAGATCCCAGTCATGAGATGGGCGACGGGGTGTTCGCGAAGATCAGGGGAAATATAGGCGATCCGGATCTTTTGGTGTGAGTAGTACTCTCCTTTCCATAGCGCTTCTGGTGGGGGCGGGAATCGTTTGGCAAAAATGCATGCACACTGTAGGTGGTCTTGTGCTGAGTCAGAAAGCGACATGAAGGCCAGTGATTTGCAGACAGGTTTGTTGGCACGTATGCCATCAATGATCCGATGACGCAGGTGCTCAAAGTCTGTCCAGTCGCAGACATGGAGCCGTGCATAGGCGAGGAGGCCTAGTCCGTATTCGTAGTCCGGATCGATGCTCAGCATCTCGGCAAAGGATTGTGCTGCCTCATCATCACGTTTGAGTTCAGTGAGAATAATGCCGCGATTTCCTAAGGCGACGGTATGTTTAGGATTTAGTTCAAGCAAACGATCATAGTTGGCGAGTGCATCATAATGACGTTTCATTTCCTGTAAGAGAACGCCACGATTAACAAATACCTCGGGATAGTTAGGTTGTAGCCGCAATGCCTGATCAAAATTGGCTAGCGATTCCTCATATCTCTTCATACCCTGGAGAATGCTCCCGCGCGCAAAGTGCGAAGGCGCAAAAGTTGGGCTGGCACGAAGTGAGCGCTCAATCAACTCAAGTGCTGATTGCTTATCTCCGGCATGGATGGCAATAACACTTAGAGAATACAGAGAAATCACATGAT
>CAUYUB010000283.1:0-2438 GCA_963575685.1 Gammaproteobacteria bacterium
TGACCGGGATACGCAGCCAGGATGTGGAGACTGTGGAATCCGACTTCTTCTATTATGTAAGACGGTTTGAGGAGGAGAAGCACCGGCACGGCAGGAGGAACATGCTGCACTACCACTTCCTGCTGCACAAGATCTTCACGCAGAGGGGCTTCCTGGCGGCTGCGGAGAAGATGGTGAAGAAGCTGCCCAAGCTGAAGAAGACGGTAGACAAGCTAGAAATAATTTGGATCATGATTCAATAAAACATAGTTAAAAATGGAAAGAAGTACAAGGAGTGTGGATGAAATGGTACAATTCCTGTTGGCGATAAGATCAAGAGATCCATCGGATGCAGCAGGAGACATCCATGAATACCTTAACACCATTGCTCCCGGCAGGAGAGATCAGGAATGGAAAAAATTGAACTGGGTTCTATCCAATAAAGTGTATGATATGGTGGACTCGGAAGACGCCCTGAATATTCATAGAGCGCTGGGCGCTGTTGGGGCTTCAAATTCGATTATTGAAAATAAAGCGGATGAATTTGTTCAACAGTACGGCGAAACATTTGGACTAAACACCCTATCGGGCAGGGAAGAAATGAAAAAATACTTTACCATGAAATTTTTAAGAGAAGAATTGGATGCGCGGAGCGCGGCATTCTTCGTTCAGAAAGCCACAGATGTTAACGAGGGAGCAGGAGCCGCAGCACCGCTAACTCCACATAAGGATATCACTGCAGAGGATTTTGAAAATGAGGACTTGACATCGGATGAAAGGTCGCAGGCGTTGGAGAAGCTGCTTGCTAAGTTAAAGTCAACTAATGAGGAAACACCAGCTCCCTCTTCACCACCACCCGCTTCTGTTAGAAGAGGTAGATCCATCGGCGGGACTTTAAATGCGGCTGGAAGTCCTGCAAGTGAAGGTGTCAGCGAATCCAAAGGAGAAGACAATGAGGATGATAAACAAAAAGCTTCAAGAAATTGGCGTTCCGCTGGTGTAACTCCCTATTCGGGCCCAGCTCCACCTCCTATTGCTACAGCAACTCCACCTCCCGCTGCACCTCCAGCTGCTCCTCCAGCACCTGTACCTCCTGCTGCTCCTCCAGCACCTGTACCTCCTGCTGCTCCTCCAGCACCTGCAGCTCCAGCCGCTCCAGCCGCTCCTTTGGTTCCCGGGCAGAGAACGGCGCAGGGCGTATACTTGGGAAAAGCGTCTAACCCCTCAGAGGCTAGCGTTCCTGTGGAGTCCGGTGAGAAGCGTAAGGCGGAGCAGATGGAGTTTCCACAACCCCCAGACACCATGGACAACGCCGCCAAGTTCCCCAAGTTGTACGACGCCGCCTCCCGCTACGCCAACATTGGTACCGGTGGGCCCCACTGGAACGCAGAAGAGGTGTTTAGTGGCACCCGTAACAATGAGGCCGCTACCTTCACGGTGGGTGGAACGGAGTATGAGTGTGAGGATGGGCCCTCTCCTCCCGCCACGCACTCCATGAATGAGTCCAAAGCGTCAGCACCATCCTCAAGCAAGTACGCATGCGTCCGCAAGGTGCAGGGTCAAAACGTGTGGTGCCCCATTTACGGTACCGCTGTTAAGATGTTGTTTCGCACCGAGGACTACAAGGCGATGGATAGTCTTATCCTACCCGACGGCACTGTGGCGGCAAACCCTGCTGCGAGCGAGCAGGTCTCCGAGTCCATACGCTCCTTCCTATACGGCTCCACCGGTGACTTCATCCCAGTACACTCCTCTCTCGTCTATTCTCACTCCCCCGTCGATGCCCTGTGCGAGTACCTGGAGCTCTGTCAACTCTTCAAGGCGTACCAGGCGTACACCGGCAACTGTGCTGGCACGTACATGAAGAACAACAACCTGCTGGACGGAGGCCTTCGCAGCGGGTTGGAGGCCATGCTGAAAAAGATATTTGCACAGCCCCCACCCTCCTCCGATGACAAGCTGAAGCAGGTGGCCGCCCAGGACGCACAGCGAAACTTTGCGCAGGGCAACTCTTCCTACGCGCAAACCGACGCATACGGACAAAGACTACCCCTCAACAAATACGCTAACACCACCACCGACGCGTACGGAAATGTTTATCAACATGATTATTATTAATACACATGAATATTAAAAAGCATGAGCCTCACACCCCAGGATGCGATCCAATTCTCTAACTCCTCCTCCGCTGTGTCGAACGCCTTTTCTACCATCTTTCGATCATCCAACACTATCTCTTTGCCAACATGTTGGAAGTTCATCATGCCGGGGATGGGTTCTTTAGAAAGGACTGGCACTACTTTGGGGATCGCGTCTCCCCGCTCGCTGTACCTCACCAATTTGTCTTGCGGAAAGGAGGCGGCAAAGTCTTTGTTTCCCACCGCAGGTGCGCCGAACGTGATGCCACTAGCTTGTGGGTGGTTTGCTACTGCAAGGGTAGCTAAAGCGCCACCCAGCGA
>CAUYUB010000284.1:0-2435 GCA_963575685.1 Gammaproteobacteria bacterium
CGACTCGAACACGCCTTTTCGTTACCCCAGACCGCGGTCCAACGCGATGGCACCGGCGCCTACGCGCTGGTAGTGAACCGATCGGGCAAAGTGGAACAGCGGCGCATCGAAACTCACGCGATGACCCGTACCGATTGGATCGTCAGCGGCAAGTTGGCGGATGGCGATCAAATAATCGTTGCAGGTTTGCAAAAGGTGCGTCCAGGAGCAGACGCCAAGGCGATACCATCGAATACTACGGACAGTAAGTAATAAGTAAGTGAAAAAGATGCTGTCGTCCTGATTTTCTCTTTTCATTCGATGGAGTGCTGGATATGCCGCGATTTTTCATTGACCGGCCGGTTTTTGCCTGGGTGCTGGCCATTCTCATCACCCTTTCGGGCACCGTCGCCGTCTTTAGGCTGCCGGTGTCCGCCTATCCGCCCATTGCCCCGCCCCAGATCGGCATCACCACCACCTATCCGGGTGCCAGTGCCGAGGTAGTGGAGAAAACGGTAGTATCGGTCATCGAACAGCAGCTTACCGGAATCGACAACCTGTTGTATTTCGATTCCACCTCTCGTTCCAACGGCACGATGCAGATCACGCTGACCTTCGAGAGCGGTACCAACCCGGACACCGCCGCGGTCCAGGTGCAGAATCGCCTCAGCGTGGCCTCAGCTCGACTACCTCAAGAGGTAGTACAGAACGGAATTACCGTAGCCAAAACCAACAACGATTTTCTAATGGTAGTTGCGCTCCAGTCTGCCGACCGGAGCATGGACAGCCACGCCTTGGATAACCTAATTTCCTCTCAGGTATTGGATTCCATCCAGCGCTTGCCTGGAGTGGGTGCGGCCACCCTGTTCGGCTCCAGCTATGCCATGCGCATCTGGCTGAATCCAGACCGACTGCGCGGTTACGGCCTGAGTGCCGCCCAAGTGCTGGCTGCGGTACGTAGCCAGAACGTCCAGATCGCTGCCGGTGCTATCGGTGCCGAGCCGACGCCCGCTGGCCAGAGTTTTACCGCCTCGGTGACCGCCTCCAGTCGGTTTACCTTCCCCGAGGAATTCAGCGACATCATTTTGCGTGCCAATTCCGACGGTAGCCAAATCCGCATCAAGGATGTGGCCCACGTGGCCCTCGGGGCCGAGGCTTATGGTCGCGATGTCCACATCAACGGCGACCCCATCGCGGGATTCGCCATCCAACTCGCTCCTGGTGCCAATGCGCTGCAGGTAGCTGACGCGGTACGGACTAGGATGGACCAATTGGTGATCTACTTTCCCTCCGGCGTCACCTGGATGACTCCTTACGACAGCACCCAATTCATCACCATCTCCATCAAAGAGGTGGTGCATACGTTGGTTGTGGCGGTGGTGTTGGTCTTCCTGGTCATGTTGTTGTTCCTACAAAATCTGCGCGCCACCCTGATCCCGACCCTGGTGGTACCCGTGGCGCTCACCAGTGCCTTTGCCGGGATGTACCTCGCCGGTTTTTCCATCAATGTATTGAGCCTATTTGGCTTGGTCTTGGCGATTGGCTTGGTGGTGGACGACGCCATCGTTGTGGTGGAAAACGTCGAGCGTCTCATAACCGAAGAGAAACTCTCCCCCAAGGAGGCCGCCCGCAAGGCAATGGACCAGATCACCGGTGCAGTCATCGCCATGACCACGGTATTGGCGGCGGTATTCATTCCAATGACGCTGGTGGGTGGCAGCGTTGGCGTCATCTACCGCCAGTTTGCCCTCACCATCGCCATCTCTATGGGCATCTCGGCCCTGATGGCCTTGAGTTTTACCCCTGCCCTGTGCGCCAACCTCCTGAAGCCGAATCACCGCCCGCCCAACTGGTTCCTGCGCGGCTTCAACTATCTCTACCATGGACTCACTCGCGTCTATCTTGCCCAGGTGACCGGCGCCATCCGCCATGTACTGCTCTGGATGATTGCATTCTTCCTATTGGTAGCGCTGGCAGGCTACCTATTCACACGCCTACCCGCCAGCTTTTTACCAGAGGAAGACCAGGGCTATGCCTACGTGGTCATCCAGCTCCCACCAGGGGCCAATCTGGATCGCACCGGCGAGGTGCTGCGCGAGATGGAGCAGATCATCCAGAAAAATCCAGCGGTTGACCGGGTACTGGATGTTGCCGGATTCAGCTTCCTCGGCCAGGGGGAGAATGTTGGCCTAGGCTTTATCCGCCTCAAGGATTGGAGCCTACGCACCAAACCCGGCGAACAGATTGGCCCCTTCCTCGGATGGGCGAACGGAGCCCTGCAAAGCATTAAAGGGGCCCGCATGTTCGTTATCAATATGCCGACCATCCGTGGCTTGGGTCGCTTTGGTGGTTTCGACTTCCGCCTGGAGGACCGGGCCGGGCTCGGTCATGACCAGCTCATGGAGGCCCGAAATAGGTTGCTTGGCGCCGCAGTCAAGGAACCTGAGCTCGCGGGA
>CAUYUB010000285.1:0-2435 GCA_963575685.1 Gammaproteobacteria bacterium
GCCGCTACGCGGCATTGACCGATCTGGTAGTTCTTTAGCCGGGAGTTGCCTTAGCACCGGTCAACTCTAGATCTTAATCAAGGAGGACGGATGGGATTAACCAACGCAAAGATTCAACTCCCGGAATCCTCGCAACCCGAGATTGGAACCCATTGAGATAACTGCACTAGCGGACACCGGTGCGGTTCATCTATGTATTCCTGCGCATATTCAAATTCAACTGGAGTTGGAGGAAGTCCGCAAAAAAGAGGCCACCCTGGCGGATGGTAGCCAATGGTTGGTTTCCTATGTCGGTCCGATTGAATTGCGCTTCAAAAATCGAATTCTTGCGGGGGCCTTGTATGACGCCCTATTGGGCGATCTGATTATGGATATCGTCATCCCACCAGGTTGGTGAATCCAGTCCCAATACATCCATGGCAGTAAATTTCACAACTTCATTTATTGCGGCCAGTTGTAGCCGTCTTCGTACCACGGGACCCGCTCAAACCCCGTCACCAGTGGGCGGTGTGGGTGGTAAACGATAAGCGCGATACCCAAGGGCCAGACGTTCGATGTAGGTGAGCAAGAGGTCACCCGCCGTTGGCATAATGGATGCAAGCAGACAGGCCAGTTCTCCCACTTGCTCTGCGGGAGGGATAAAAGGGGTACAACCGAAATTGTCATCCGCCACCACAAACCGGTCTACTTCGGTTTAATCGTTCTCGGGGCGCACTAAATACCCCTGGGCCTCGGGGGGCATCAGTTCAAGGATCCGCCACGTCATCGACCGTCGCCGCGTAGATCATCGTAACCGCCACGGTCGATGAGGGTACCGTTGCCGTCGCGGGTGAAGTTCCAGCAGACCATCGGTATGGCGGCTCACCAGGTGGACCCGCCCTACGCCGGCGCAGAGCATGGCTGGCCTGCGATCCGCGGTGAGGTGCTCCGTCAATGTCCCCGGATGGCGTAATAATTCTCTGCCCTCCAAGGCGAGGGGAATGAGCTCCTCGCTATCCGTCACACCTGCCGGAGCAGGACCTTTCCGGCCTCCAGAGAACGCTTGCCGCTACGGCAGATGAGCAGTATGGGGGTAGTCTCCGCGTTGGAAGAGCCCTTTCCCTGTATCACCTTGCGTACCTCGGCGACAAAATTGGGGTTGATGTCCCACGTCGGTTCGTCGATCCATGCCACGTGAATGGCCCCCACCGGGTGGCCGACAAACAGGAACTCCATCGAAGAACGGCAATCGATCAGGAGCGCCTGGCGATGATTCTGCAAAAATTCATGGGATTGCTTAGGGTTGAGACTTTCTACCGTCATCTTATGATCCATACGTATCTCCGAGGTCTGGGCTCGATGAATGGGCCGAATACCAGCGCATAGCCGTATAGAATAGCAGGAGTCGCCCCGTGTCAGACATTTCCCAGCGCCCTCGGGCAGAAACCATCGTAGCCTCGCTACGCAATGCCCTGCCCTACATCAATGCCCACCGTGGCCGCACCTTCGTGGTGGTGCTGAGCGGTGAGACGGTCCAGGACGACGCCTTTCCCCACCTCGTCCACGATCTAGCCCTGCTCGGCAGCCTCGGGGTACGTTTGGTCTTGGTCCATGGCGCTCGGCCCCAGATCGAGGCGCGATTGCGCGCCAGAGGGGTAGAGATGCGCTATGAGCACGGGTTACGCGTCACGGATAGTGCTGCGCTTGCTTGTGTGTTGGAGGCGACCGGCAGCGTACGCGCTCAAGTGGAAGCCCTGTTCTCGTTGGGACTTGCCAACTCACCCATGGCTGGGGCACGGATCCGAGTTACCTCCGGCAATTTCGTCACGGCTCGGCCGCTGGGGGTACGCAACGGCGTCGATTATCAGCACACCGGCGAAGTCCGCCGGGTCGATGTCGAGTCCTTGCATCGTCACCTGGACGGGCAGGACATTGTGCTGTTGTCTCCCATCGGTTATTCCCCTACCGGCGAAATCTTCAATCTGAGCGCCGAAGAGGTAGCCACGACCACGGCGGCGGAACTTGCTGCCGACAAGCTAGTATTGCTGGTGGAGGGGGCTGGTGTGACGGATAGCGAGGGAAAGCTCATTCCCCAACTCGCCTTGGAAGAGGCAGAGGAATTATTACGCCATCCGGGGACATTGACGGAGCACCTCATCAGCCAGATCGCAGGGGCTAGCTATGCCCTGCGTCATGGCGTAGGGCGGGTCCACCTGGTGAGCCGCCATACCGATGGTGCGTTACTGCTGGAACTCTTCACCCGCGACGGCAACGGTACCCTCATCGACCGTGGCGGTTACGATGATCTACGCGCGGCGACGGTCGATGACGTGGGCGGGATCCTGGAACTGATTGCCCCCCTGGAGGCCCAGGGGGTATTGGTACGCCGTTCCCGAGAACGATTGGAAACCGAAGTAGACCGGTTTGTGGTGGCGGAGCGTGACGGGACCATTATC
>CAUYUB010000286.1:0-2425 GCA_963575685.1 Gammaproteobacteria bacterium
TGCGCCTGCCCGTGATCGTTTTTTGGAACTTCAATCACTTCGTGGTCGTCGAGGGCTTTCGCTCCGGTCATGTGCATCTCAATGACCCGGCCTGTGGTCGGCGCGTGGTGTCGGATGACGAATTCGATCAAAGCTTCACCGGCGTGGTACTGACCTTCGAGAAGGGGCAGGAGTTCCGCCCCGGCGGACAGGCGCCAAGCACCATCGACGCGCTCCGACGCCGTTTCGGCGGAGTCGGCCAGGCGTTGACCTACGTCGTGCTAGTTCGAAAGCTGGCTGCGACCGCTACTCGTCGGCATCGTGATCACGGCCTTGCTGCGCGCGACGTTGACCTGGCTGGAGGAAGCGATGCTGTTGCGCGTCCAGTCGCGGATCGGGTTGACCTCGGCGGCCCGCTTTTTCTGGCATGTGCTGTGGCTGCCCGTGGAATTCTTCACCCAGCGTTCCGGTGGCGAACTCAGCACCCGCGTGGCGATCAACGACCGGGTCGCCGCGCTGCTCTCCGGCGACCTCGCCCATGCCTTCCTGGATGTCGCCAAGGCGCTGTTCTTCGCCCTGCTCATGTTCAGCTACGACATGGTCTTGTCGCTGATCGCCATTGCAATGGTCACGGCCAACCTGGCGCTGACCCGCATGGTCGCTACGCGGACGCGCGAAACCAGCATGAAACTTGCCCTCGACGGCGGCAAGGTGATGGCGGTGATAATGAATGGCCTGTCCATCATGGAGACCATCAAGTCGAATGGTTCGGAGGCGGGATTCTTCGAGAAATGGGCGGGTTATCAGGCGAAGTACCTGCATTCGGAACAGCAATTGGCGCGTGTCGGCTTCGTGTTGCAGGTGGTCCCGCCGCTCCTGTTCGCCATCAATGGCCTGTTGGTGTTGGGTATTGGCGGTCTGCGCGTGATCGATGGGCATCTGTCGATTGGGATGTTGGTCGCGTTTCAGAGCCTGGTCGCGAGTTTCACCGAACCGGCTGGTCGCTTGGCCACGCTCTCGAACAAGATCCAGGAAGCCGACGGGGATATGAAGCGCCTCGACGATGTCATGCGCTATCCACCCGACCCCTGGGCCACCACCGTGCCGTTGGTGCCGGTGGATGGTCGCGCGCTACGACCCAAGATAGAGGGCTTCCTCGACATGGAAAACGTCACCTTCGGCTACAACCGCGCCCAGTACGCGCTCATCGAAGGTTTCTCGATGCGGGTGAAGCCCGGTCAGCGGGTGGCCATCGTTGGCCCTTCTGGTTGTGGCAAGTCCACCATCTCCAAGCTGATTATGGGTCTTTATCCGGTGTGGGAGGGCGGCATCCGTTTCGACGGGCGGCCACGCGAGGAATATGCCCGCTACGAATACAGTAATTCGGTGGCGCTGGTCGATCAGGACATCGTGCTCTACGAGGGCACGGTGCGCGACAACCTGACTCTGTGGGACACCAGCATCAACGACACGGACCTGATCCAGGCGGCCAAGGATGCCCAGATCCACGACATGATCCTGGTTCGCCAAGGCGGCTACGACAGCCTGATCGAGGAGGGCGGGCGCAACATGAGTGGTGGTCAGCGCCAGCGTATCGAGTTGGCGCGCGCGCTGGCGACCAACCCGCGCATCCTGGTGCTCGACGAGGCCACCAGCGCGCTCGACGCCGCGACGGAACAGCTCGTCGATGACGCGCTTCGGCGGCGCGGTTGCACCTGCGTCATCATTGCCCATCGGCTATCGACGATCCGCGACTGCGACGAAATCATCGTCATGTCTCATGGTCACATCGTCGAGCGCGGCCGCCACGAGGCGTTGATGGCCATTGACAATGGCTTCTATCAACGCCTGATGCGGAGCGGCTGATGACGACCCCCACGCCCGATCCCGTCGTCGCGCGTCTGCAAGCCGTGCTGTTCATCGACGACGGTCAGGTGGCGCGAACAACGCAAGCCTTTTGGCTCGACCGCGCCGATGAGCTACGCATCGTTCTCGACGGCAACGTGGATGTGTTCGTGGTCGAACGCGACGGCGACGAGCAGATCGGGGCGCGCCATCACCTGTTTCGTCTCGGCGCGTGCGGCGCCCTGTTCGGCATCGAGCGGCCACCCGGACGTTACGGCATCCTTGCCGTGCCCGCGCCTGGCGCGCTCCACGCGCCCGTCGCGGCGTGCGCCTCGGACGATGTCGGTCGACAGACCTTGATCGAGGCGCAGACCCATCTCGTCCACGCCGTCGTCGAGAGCACGATCCACGAGTTGCCGCCCAAGCAGTATTGCCCACTGACCGTCGGCGACAGTGTCGTCTTCCCAGCCGACACCACGCTCGCCGGCGTCGAGCGCCTGCTGTGGCTGCGTTTGAACCAGGGGACGTTGCGTCTCTTCGGACGCGACGACGGTCGCGTCGAGGCTCTTTCCTTGGTCCCGATGTGTTCACGCTCCTGGGC
>CAUYUB010000287.1:0-2412 GCA_963575685.1 Gammaproteobacteria bacterium
AAAATAAAACCTTACTTCTTGCTGCATAGCTGGTGCGCTCGGCGGGTTGCACCCCTCCCGATCCACCTTGATATTGATATAGTGGGCATTCATCAGTGCCGCTGTTTCCTCGTCCTCAAAGGATTCATGGGCCATGACATGACACCAATGGCAGGCGGAATAGCCGATGGAAAGTAGGATCGGTCGGTCCAGCCGGCGTGCCAGTGCCAATGCCTGTGGACCCCAGGGATACCACTCTACCGGATTGTGGGCGTGCTGGAGTAGGTAAGGGCTGGTCTCATTGGCAAGGGCATTGGTCGGACGAGAAGAAGAGGAGGGATGAATCGGGGTAGGATGTGTCATTTAGTTCTCCGATTGATATAGTATTTCCAGAAAGGTGCTGCCCCAGGGGATAGAATGCCCAACACCTCCAGATTAAGCTCAACAACCTCAGTTCGATTATCTATCGTCCGCCGGATTCTGCCGGTAATCCGCGCATCCGTTTTAACTTCGAGACGGCGTGCTGCTGAATTGGAGAGCACCACCTTTCCTATCTCCAAGCGTGCCGCTAAGTCGGCGGAAAGAACCGGATCGCCAATCCCGGAGGGGATCAATTCAACATTTACTTGGTGTTGATTCTCGTCGCCATTCTTACTGATAAGGTCCATGGTGGCGGCGAGTGTCCGGGTACGGGGGAGCAAATAACCTACCCGTGGATCCCTGCTTATCTCCTCAAACCATGCCGGCGTCAGCCGGTCATGCCCGATCGGGATGACCTCCCGCACCCACGGGTCTTTTACCAGTCGCTCGGTCCAATCACTGACCAAGCCGTATTTCAGGCCGAGTAGGACCAGTAGTGGTCCCAGCACCGCGGCGAGGGCCAAACCGAAACAGATGGTGACCGGCCACTCATAAAGGGCATCCCACCAAGCCACCCTTGCCACTTGGCATGGCATACAGGAACCGATGTGGATCATGGTGTTTTCGTCTCTTCACCGTCCCAGAATTCCACCTGTACCACTCCTGCTTCCTCTCGAACCTGGTAATGCAATGGGCGAAAGCCAAAATTTCGTGCCAGCGCCAAATCGTGGGTGGCGAGTACAACCGCGGTGCCAAGGTCTTTGATCAAACGTGAGAAAAGTTCCATTACGCTCCAGGCATTGGTTACGTCGATGGAGGCGGTGGGTTCATCGGCGATTACCAACGCTGGTCGGATGATCAATGCTCGGGCAATGGCTACACGCTGACGTTCACCAATCGAGAGGTCGCGGGGGTGTTTATGCAAATGGGGTAACAGGCCGAGGGTTTCAACCAAATGTCGGACCCACTGGGATTCGTAATGGTTGGCCAGAATTTGCGGTAGCCATAGATTTTGAGTGACCGTCAACGAACCGATCAGGCCTCCAGTCTGCGCCACGTAGCCGATATTGCACCGGCGCAGAGCAGCGAGCCCGTCATGATTATGGTCGTTCCAGAGTTTTTTTACGTCATGCGGTGCATCGTCGCGGTGCTCCCAGAGCTGGAATTGGTCAGCCTCGGTAGGTGCGATAATCAACGCGAGCATGTCCAAGACCGTACTTTTTCCGCTTCCGCTTTTTCCGACTATTGCTACACGATCACCGGGGTAGATGGTGAGTTTCCGAATAATGGCGGAGAAAGTACTCTCTCCCGCTTGGCGAGGTTTCCGTGCCCCGGCTAGGAAATAAAGAGGGTGGTTCGCCGGAATCATGGGAGGGCATCCAAGGGGATCGGGTAGACGTGACCTCCCGGTGCATCGTTTGGTTGGAGTGCTACCCAACGGTCGGTATCGTCGTGGAATTCTTTGTAGAGTTTGATCTTTCCCTTGAGGTTGTCGATAAATTCCTGTTGTTGCGTGATGGACCAACCTTTCCACGTCTCACTGTCCAGATCTAGAACTCGACTCCTATAGGGAAGTCCCTCCAAGTAATCCGCCATTAGGCCCACTTGCCCTAAATGAGCCAATCGTGAATCCGTAATACCCTGCGGGTCACGGCTGGTATTGGCTGACACGCTACGGATCTGGTCAAAGAAGTTTTCCGGGTTATCCAGGGAAGATTCGGCTGCATCCAGGATATTGTGCAGGGCTGCATTCAGGTCGCTCAATTGATCTTTGCTCAGCAACACCCGCACGTTAACGATGGGAAGGGTAAGGTTGCGGAGATCGCGATCTGCGATCCAGGCACTATAGACCTGTGGAGCCTGGGCCTCCATTTCTCGTCCCAGGTATTCCAGGAACATGGTTCGCCCGACTAGTTCGAGGTCTTTCTTTTGCTGGGCGCGGTTGGCATCTTCTTCTTTTTTTGGTTCCAGACGAGGAGCGGGTTGGAGAGGAATATCCCCACGATTGGCCTTATCGAGCAGCATCACCAGTCCGCGGGAAAAATCTCCGATGCGTTGGTGGAATGCCGCGAC
>CAUYUB010000288.1:0-25162 GCA_963575685.1 Gammaproteobacteria bacterium
TTCTGGACATCCTGCTGCAACCGGCGCCATGTCCTCAAAACTCAATATGAGCCTTGGACCATTATCGGGCTCGCTATGTATTGGTGGGTGGTTATGCCCTTGCAGCGCATGGATATGTACGGATGACGCAGGATATCGACATTGCCGTAGCCCCAGACCCGGAAAATGCAGTTCGCTGGATAGCTGCTCTAAACCACTTACCGGATCAAGCCGCCGCAGAAATAGCCGGCGAAGAAGATCCATTCCAGGGAGATTATCTACACGCCATTCGTGTTAATGACGAGTTCACAGTAGATGTGCTGCCCAGCGTTGCTGGTATCTCATTCGATGAATTGGAAACCCATGCCGTTAGGATTGAGATGGCAGGGGGATCGTTACGGGTACTAGACTTAGAAGGACTACTGTTGACCAAGCGGGGAGTTCGTCCAAAAGATATCGCCGATCGGGAAATTATCCTAAAGGCATTAACTCAGAGTTGAATATATTGCTCGCAGGCCGCAAAAATCGTATCCAAAACACCAAACAACGTTGGCATCTGTGTTTGAAAGCTATATAAGGGACTTTCGTAGATTTCATCTTTCGTCGTCAACTTGTGGAATTTCCATCCAACTGCATTGGTAACAATACCGTGCATATCAGTAATCAACTCTTCCTTTGCGTTCAGTAACTGGCAGGCTTTCATCCCCAACACGCATTGCGCCGTCCCTTGTTCAAAATCATCTTTTTTGGCTTCTGCAAGGCAAACGAACGGATGGGTAAGTACCGTCAGACGCGGGGCAAATATATATTCGCTACGTCCGCTTAAATTATCCGTTTTGAGCGATACCTCTTTCCATACTTTTAGTTTAATCCGACGACTCAAGGCTTCCTGTAGGATGGTGTCGATCAGGACCTCTTTTCCTCGTTCACTGAATGTCACATCAAATGCTTGCAAACGGCCTAGCTCTGCCTGAAAAATAGCTGTTGGCTCAATCGGGCTGTAAGAAATCTGCCAGGGGATAACCTGCCTGATATGCAAATATGCATACGCTTCAACCAAGGAATACTTATTGAACGGTTTCTTAGAGGCAGTCATAGGCCATCCAGTCAAGGAATACTTAATGGGGAATATTGATACCTAAGCCCCCGGTCAAAACCGGGCCCTCTACTTTACATAATATACATTATGCGACATTTAGATGTCAGGAACACCCACCTTAATACTACGGTATCCCCACCCCTATGAGCGCTGGTTACAGGACCCCGGCTAAGGCGTTTTTCCTGTAACCAGCACTGCTTGCTTGCCAGCTAGGCAGCTACGTCGTTAAGTGATGAGAACAAGTCGCTGGTCGCCTTTGCGGCAGCACGGATCCGTTCCAGTTCGTTCGGGTCTACCGGAACCTCATAGATCTGTTCTGCGCCACCGGCACCCAGTTTGACTACGGTGCCGCAAAATACATCGCTCACCCCATATTCACCCCTAAAGAGGATCGCACATGGGATAATCCGCTTCTCATCAAGAAGGATGGATTCAACCATGGTAATGGTTGCCACCGCAGGGGCAAAGAAGGCAGATCCTGCCTTATAGAGTTGCACGATTTCAGCGCCTCCCTTCATCGTGCGCGCAACGATTGCAGCGAGACGTTCATTGCTGATCAGGCTGGATATGGGAATACCTCCCGCACAAGCATGACTGACAATTGGGACCATTGTCGTATCCGTATGGCCACCTAGGACATAAGCGTGAACGTCACGTTGCGATACTCCCAATTCCAACGCAATGAAAGTACGAAACCTTTCACTATCGAGCATACCTCCCTGGCCAAGGATGCGCTCACGGGGAAAACCAGACTCACGCAAAGCAACGTGGCACATCACATCCATTGGATTGGAGAACACAATAATCACCGCGTTGGGTGATTGCTGAGCAGCATTCCTGGCGATATCGCCGACAATTTTCGCATTTCCTCTGAGCAGATCCTCGCGCGACATCCCTGGTGTTCTTGGGGCGCCGGAGGTGATAACAATAACGTCCGAATTAGCCGTTGGAGCCCATTCGACGGTCGCGGTAATTTCCGTCTCGAAACCGGCAAAGGAGGCGCACTGTGTGATATCGAGTGCTTTGCCGTAATGCTGGGCGAATTCAGGGACATCCTTGATGACGATGTCGCAAATATTTTTTGCGGCCAGATGATAAGCCATCATGCCGCCGGTCTGACCGCCTCCGACAATCGTTACCTTCTTTCTTGTGCGCATAATTGATTCTCATGGACTTCACAAGAAGGTCCTATGAAGTCAGTTTGGGTTCATTTTTCACCGCGCAATGGTCATGCCATTCGGCCTCCACCTCTCAGCACGGAATCTTGGCCCCAGAATAGGTTAGCCCCCCTGCCCTTTGAACCAAGAGGTAAAGGGCGATGGGGGGCTAAACAGTTCCGTATTCCTGCCTAAACCTCACCCTTAAGCTGCGCCAAAATGGCTGGATTCTCCAGGGTGGAGGTATCCTGGGTAATGTTTTGACCAGCAGCAATAGAGCGTAACAACCGGCGCATAATCTTACCGGAGCGAGTCTTGGGTAGATTATCGGCGTAACGGATATCGTCAGGTTTGGCGATGGGTCCGATCTGTTCCGCCACCCAGTTACGCAGTTCCTTGGTCAACGTTTCATCCACACCGCCCGCTGGACGTTCGCCCCGCAATACTACGTAGGCGAAAATAGCCTCACCCTTAATCGGATCGGGACGCCCCACCACTGCGGCCTCGGCGACTCGGGGGTGGGCTACCAGGGCAGATTCAACCTCCATGGTCCCCAAACGATGGCCGGAAACGTTAAGCACGTCATCAATACGGCCCATGATCCAAAAATAGCCGTCTTTGTCCCGACGCGCGCTGTCGCCGGCCAGATAGTATCGATTATTAAATTTCCCCCAGTAAGTACGAACATAGCGATCATCGTCGCCCCAGATAGTGCGCAACATTCCGGGCCAAGGTTTCTTGATGACGAGATAGCCACCGGCATCGGGGGTGGTGATGGAATCACCCGCCTCGTCTACCACATCCGCGGCAATGCCCGGCAGAGGGAGGGTACAGGAGCCGGGTTTGAGGGCGACGGCCCCCGGTAGCGGTGAAATCATGTGGCCGCCGGTCTCGGTCTGCCACCAGGTATCAACAATTGGGCAAAGCTCCCGACCGATGACGGTGTGGTACCACATCCATGCCTCGGGGTTGATCGGCTCGCCCACCGTGCCAAGTAGGCGCAGACAGGAGAGGTCATAACGAGCCGGGATGGCATCACCAAACTTCATTAATGCACGGATAGCGGTAGGCGCAGTGTAAAAGATGCTGATGCCATGTCGTTGTATATTGGCCCAGAAACGCCCGCTGTCGGGTACGGTGGGAACGCCCTCGTAGATTACCTGGGTAGCGCCACAGGCCAGTGGACCATAAGCGACATAGCTATGACCGGTAATCCAACCTACATCGGCGGTACACCAAAAGACATCGTCGTCGCGTAGGTCGAATACCCACTTCATGGTCATGATCGACTGAAGCAGATAACCAGCGCTAGCGTGCTGGACACCCTTGGGTTTTCCTGTAGATCCGGAGGTATAAAGCAAGAACAGCGGATGCTCGGCATTCACCCAGACCGGTGCACAGATGTCGGAGACTCCGACACAGACATCATGCCACCACAGATCACGTTCCTCCTTCATCGGTGGTTGAAGGTCGCAACGATTGTAGACGATGACGTGCTCAATACTCGGACAACCTCCCGCAAGGGCTTTGTCTACCGCCGCCTTGAGGGGGATTGGCTTGCCGCCACGGTTTCCACCATCGGCGGTAACCACAAGTTTCGCCCGAGCATCTTCGATACGGTCCTTAAGAGATTCCGCCGAAAAGCCGCCGAAGACTACGGAATGGATGGCACCGATGCGGGCACACGCCTGCATAGCGATTACCGCTTCCGGGATCATGGGCATATAGATAACGACCCGATCTCCTTGGGTAATTCCTTGTGCCTTGAGGGCGTTGGCGAAACGGGAAACTTCCGCGTGTAAATCGCGGTAGGTCAGGGTGCGGGTATCACCCTTCTCTCCCTCGAAAATGATAGCGGGACGCTCCGCATAGCGATCCAGATGGCGGTCGAGGCAGTTATAGGAAACATTCATTTCCCCGTCGGCGAACCATTTAAAAAATGGAGCGCGTGACTCATCTAATGCTACACCAAACGGTTTGTGCCACGTGATTTCCTGCACTGCTAACTCGCCCCAAAAACCGGCATAGTCGGCGTCAGCCTTGACGCGTAGATCTTCCAGTGCTTCACGACTGCTGATACGTGCCCGAGCGGAAAATTCAGGCGTCGGCGGGAACAAACGGTCTTCGACGAGGATGGACTGGATGTTTTCGCTCATTGTTTCTCCGGCAGAAAGAGATTAATACGGACGATATACAGAAAAACAAAAGATTCTACGCAACGCGCGTAGATGAACGCATTCCGCTTTTGTGGGACTTAAGTAGTCCGAATTGATCTTGGCAAAATTCGGATATGAATTCCGTCCGCAAAAACGGAATGCGCCCAATTTGATATAATTCAGCCTTCACCGTACCTAGCCCTCGCCTAAAACAACTCTGTTCCTTCATGCTCCTACGGATTCGTAAGTATTCGGACGGTATTAGGCGCTTGTGTCAGTCTTCTGCACTCTACTCAAAACGGCCACATGCCTCGTTCATACCACTCGTTACCGAGCGTAGCACCAATGATGACACCAATGATGGTAAATACCGTACCGTCGAGCAGGATATCAACTACGCTACCGCCGGCAATCGCACCGCCGACAATTGCTGCCGCTTGGCCTAAAGATAGGTGTTCGATATCGGTACTCCGCAAAGCAACGGTCTGAAGGTGGCCGTCTACTGCATCGGTGTTCATCACGGCGGTCTGAAAGCTCCCGGTAGAGGTTGTTGCTGCGGTTGCCGGTAGTGAGGCCACACTCAGCATCAACACCACGGCCGATATCAGCACTTGCAGAATGGTACGCATGGTTAGCTTCTCCTCAAGGTTGTGAGATACAACATACTCGTCCGCCCTCACGATGACAGCGGAACGAATGGGTGAGCGTACTCTAGCATAGCCTTATTTACTTAGTCGAAGTAGTTATTGGTGGCACGCGCAAATGATTCATAAAGCCGCGGCAGATGTAAGCCTATCTCTTCCATCTTACTTCCCCGCATGAATACGACGAATTCCTTGGTGGAGGCAATCGGGATAGCCCTTGGGACGATCTCCCGATCGATGATGTCCACCGCCATTTTGGCGGCTACCTCTCCCTGCTCAAAGGGCGAAGTACCGATGGCGAAGTATCCTCCATCCTCCACGAAGAAACCGTTGGTTCCGATTACTGGAACTGGGCTATGCGCCAAGGTCCAACTCACCACTTCGAACGGGGGTACCAGCGTACGATCCGTTGCCGAGCGAGTGAGTTTGCGGTAATTCGTGGTCAGGATAAAGTCGGTACGACCTGCCGCCCCTTCGACCACCGCCTGCCATTCAGGGAAAGTCTGTACCAAACGTGACTCTACCAGGCGGATTGGGTGCCAGTCGAAGGCGCGGATGAAGACCTCGTCGCTACGTACCGACTCCGACCCATCTCCCAGGTGGATGATTCGGATATCCGGCCGTACGGAAGTCGGCCCCTCCGTGCGATTGGTTACCGGTACAGGTGGAGGAGAAGGTAGCGGTTCCGTACGATTCGACGCCTCTCGTCTCGTTGCCCATGGACTGGTGAGCATCCGTGGGGGTGGGTTGGCCAAGCGGATTGGACTCCAGTCAAAGGTGCGGACCAAGTCGTCCTCGTCGCACGATTCCGTCACTCCTTGAATCATGTTCTGCCAACGAGAAAAGGACCTCAACCAACGGTAATCCCATGAAGAACAAGAAGAGGTTCGAACATCAGCACCAGAGCGTGGGGTCTCTCCACCTCGCACCGTCTTCGGGCGGTCTCGCTGGACAACCGGCTCTACCCTTGTCGTCCCAGAGGCGGAACCCGCGCGTCGACGAACCGTAACGAGGCTCAATGCCTCTTTTACTGCTTGCAATTCCTTACGTTCCAGAATGCCGGTTACGTTGTTAGCCCGGTCATAGCCATAAGGCGTCACCTCTCCGTTCACTCCCGCGAACACGATGCGGATATGAGGATCATCGACGTAGTACTTCATGACATATTCCTGGGCGTCGTCGTCCACTGCCAATACTACGTCTGGTTGCCACTGCTCGATAAGCCGACGTGCAGCCTGGCCGACGTTCTTCCGGTAGTCCGGCCAGGGGTGACGCTTGGTGTCCATGTAAAACCAGCGCGTCGCATAATGACGTTTGTCATCCAGAATGCGCCGAATACCGGTATCCACATCTCGTGTCCAAGCATAATCTCGGTGGTAACTTTGTAGTATCAATAAACGCGGTTTATTGATATTGAAAGCAATCACTGCCAATGCCGTGGCGGTAAGGAAGAGGATGATTAGGGCAGGTACGGATAGCAACCGTCTCATAGCAACCCCAGTACCTTCCAGTAGGGGATCGAAGCGTATAAGGCACCCAGCTTGATTAGATTGGAAAAGGCATTGAAACGCAGAAAAGTTTTTTCATTGTAGAGATCGGCCGTACGTGTCATCTCACGCAATTGGAGATAGTAGGAACACTGATAGGGAAAGAACCACATCTCCCCAAGGACGAGAATGGAGAAGCCTACCAACCAGGGATTAACGCCTGCATTGCCTGCAATTGGCATCAGCACCGTAACCAGCAGCACGATGGTGGCAATGTTCGGAATCGCCAATCGAATCAGAAACACCACGACCGCAAGCATCAATAGAAATAGTTCAAAGTCGGTACGCATGTAGTCTCCCAGCCAGGGCAACTCACGCGCCAGAATATTATCCAGGTTCAGATAATGGAGGGTACTGGTAATACTGATGATACCTCCCAGGTATATCAGAAAAGACCAATCAATCTCCTTGCGGAATTCGTCCTTGCCGAGCATTCCGAACACCAATAGGCCATAGAGGATGGCGAGCCCTGTCCAGGCGGGCTGGACCTTATGTACGGAGGTCGTCGCCACCGCCAACATAAACAGCAAGATACCGAAGAGGGCCGCCCATTCTCGGCGGCGTAGCTTGCCCAAGAGGGAGAATTGAGCAGCAATGCGTTCTTTGGATAGGCTTGCATGTTCATTGACACGGAACACAATGGCTGCCAACAGTAGATGGGAAAGAACCATGACCAGCCCTACGACTACAGCGGCATGTGCCCATTGCGCCCAATCGAACTGATCCTGGACTTGGTCCGGCAGCAATCCAAAGACTACGAAATTGACTGATTTACTGCTCAAAAATACCGCGGATAGCAGACTTGCTCCGGTAAAGGTCGATACGACCAGTGCAGTCGCACCCATTCCTTTTGGAAGGCAACGTACAATCTCCATCATGTCGCGCATCAAGGGGGTGAGCAGGGCTACGCGACTGTTGATAGAGGGCATGAGCGGGGTAAGCAGGAAGCCGGTGAGCAGCAATCCGGTATTGTGCCAAAAAGGCCGGTCGGGAAGCTTAAGTAAGAGCAGAAGCAACAATCGATAACCCAGCCCTGAGACGACCATCACCGTAGCCAGACCAAGCACGCTCATGGCCAGCACGAATCCCTCCGAGGCCAGACCCGCCAGGGCCACATTTACTGGTACCAGCCCCATCGCAAGTGTTGTCAGTAGTGCAAAGATTCCTGGAACATAGTCATCCGTGAGACTGAAGACCCACATTACCAATGTGGCCGTAAATATCGCTATGAAATAGACAGAATTGATCGGCAATTCCCAACCAGAACCAAAAAACAACACTATGGCCGGCAGGATAATCGCCAGAGACCATCCCAAAAGCGTCCGCCAATCCTTCTTTTCTTCCTTCCAGACGGAGGGCTCGGTTTTAATTTGGTCGTGGATTAATCCTCCGCCCAATGATTCCATCAGGGAAATATAGAATTCTCCCTTTAACTCCGGATTCACGGCCAACAATGTGCGCAGACCCACCCGTGAAATGGCCAATATTCGAACTGGGCCACGCGCCACGGCATCGCTGAAGTAGTGCGGCACATCGGTTGCCGCTTCCAGCCCTACCCATCTCTCCGTAGGGCTGAGGCGATGCCCCGAACGGCCTACCAGATCAACCTCGCCTTCCAACACCAGATACAGTTCCCGAGCTGGGTTACCGGCCCGGTAGAGGGTTGCGCCGGGGTCCAGGAGACGCTCGGCGGCATAGGGCAGCATCCGGGCCAGGGCTTGGTAAGAAGCCCGACCGAGGATGCGGTCTCCCCTCAACAGCTCCACCGCACCGACAACCCCCCCGGTAGCGGTAGAAGCAAGACTGACAGTCATAGTGAGGCACTCCTCGCGCGTAGCATCAATTTGGCGCGATTCATAAATATTTGTGCGGTGCGGTAACGCAGCAGTGCAGCAACCATTGGTCTCTCCCCTCCCCTCCCCGCCTTTCCTTGATCTGACGAAGAAAAAACTGAGATAGCGTATCAAACGGCAGGCACTGGGCTTCTAAGATATAAGGTCACGTTAGGAATCGCCAGACAAATACGCAACTATCCGTAACGACTAGAAAAACATCGTTCTTCCCGGCCGCCTTCGGACGTGACAAGAAATCACAATCCAATCCTGATAGTATCTTGTCTGTTTAGCGCCCATGCGACATGCTCTCGTACCAGGGCGGAGGTGTGCTCCACTTGTCTGCCCAGGGCCATGATGGCCTCAATATCTCCTGGCGATGCGTTGCCCAGGGCAACAGCGACATTGCGCAGGAATTGCTCATAACCGATTCGTCGAATCGCCGAACCTTCCGTACGGGCAAGAAATTCCGCCTCCGACCAAGCCATGAGCAGTGCTAGGCGCGGCGCATCCAATCCATGACGAGGAGTGAAATCACTTTCAGAGGTAGGCCGTGCGAAACCGTTCCAAGGACAGACGAGTTGACAGTCGTCACAACCATAGATGCGATTACCCAGCAAAGGGCGTAATTCCTCAGGGAGAGAACCGCGCAACTCAATAGTAAGGTAGGAGATACAGCGTCGGGCATCTATCTGATAGGGAGCGGTAATGGCCCTGGTTGGACAGGCCTCTATGCAGCGGGTACAACGACCACAGTGGGAAGATTCCGGGGCATCACTCGGCAGAGGAAGTTCCGTGTAAATCTCCCCTAAGAAACACCAGGAACCGGTCTTGCGTGCGATGAGATTGGTATGTTTACCGATCCAACCTAGGCCCGCCTTTTCAGCCAGGGCTTTTTCCAAAACTGGGGCACTGTCGGTGAATATTCGGTACCCGAAAAGTCCTATTGGTCCTATTGCAAAGGTAATACGCTTCTCCAATTGATCAAGACGTCTACGCAGAACCTTGTGATAATCACGACCCAGTGCGTAACGAGAAATATATCCAAGTGAGGGTTTGGCCAAAACTTGTTTGGCGTCAATTGCGTTTGGTGGAAAATAATCCATACGTGCCGAGATCACCCGCACCGTACCGGGGACAAGTTCCGCGGGACGGCTACGCCGGGTGCCATGACGAGCCATATAACCCATTTCGCCGTGGCAACTGGCAGCGAGCCAGTTTTGTAGATGTAATTCGGCCTCAGAAAGGTCAGTGTCAGTGATCCCTATCTGCTGGAACCCCAGCGCCTGCCCCCAGGCTTTGATATCGGCAGCAAGCCTTACCCAATCCAAGTAGCCACCTATTCGCGAACGGTGAAGCTCAGTTGCGCATATCGCCGGACTTCCACAGTACATCCGGTCGGTCGGCATGGTGGTTGAGGGCACGCGCCATGACGAACAACAGATCAGAGAGGCGGTTTAGATAACGCACCGCCATCGGATTGACCGCTTCAGCCCGGGTAAGGGCAACCAGGGAACGTTCGGCGCGACGACATACCGAGCGGGCAAGATGACAGGCCGCCGCCGCAGGACATCCTCCAGGCAGGACAAATTCCCGCAGCGAGGGTAAATCGGCGTTGATGCCCTCCAAGGTTTGTTCTAGGCGTGCGAGCCGCGATTCGGTAAGAGAGGTGTGTCCCGGAAGTGCAAGTTCCGCCCCCAGATCAAAGAGGTCGTTCTGGACGGCAGAGAGGGATGCCTCGAAAAGTTCCGCTAAGGAGTTGGGCAAATCCGAGGCGAGGAGTACCCCGAGGGTGCAATTCAGTTCGTCCACATCCCCCAAGGCATGGACCCGCGGGCCATCCTTGGATATGCGGCTCCCATCGGCCAAGCCAGTAGTGCCCTGATCGCCGGTACGTGTACAAATTTTAGTGAGACGGTAACCCATGGGTGGCATCATAGCTAGGCGACGGGAGCATTAAAAGGTGTAGGAGGATGCAGGGCTATCACGAGTAAACAAAGCAACACACTCGCCATGGGCGGTATGGGGAAACATATCCACCAATCCCGCAGTCTTCAAACAATACCCCCCTTCCCGAACTAAATAAGCGGCGTCTCGCGCCAACGTACCGGGGTGACAGGAGACATAGACGATTCGCTGCACCCGTAATTTTGCCAGATGGTGTATCACCACTTCAGCACCAGCTCGGGGCGGGTCCAACAGGACCTTCTCGAAACCGTCCGCTAGCGGAAGGCCATCCTTACTGAGGTCTGCACACTGAAAGCGTGCCCGAGACAGGGCATTATGATGGGCATTGGAGCGGGCACGGCGTACCAAATCCGCATCTCCCTCTATCCCCACCACCTCGGCCCCAATACGGGCCAGCGGTAGCGTGAAGTTGCCAAGACCACAGTAGAGGTCCAGTACCCGCTCCCCCGGCACGGGGACAAGCAGTTCCAATACGGTTGTCACCAGAGAGCGATTGAGGGATAGATTAATCTGGGTGAAATCGGCAGGGGTGTAATGGAATTCTACCGAAGACTTTGGGAGCCTATAAATCAAGGGGGCAGGCTCCATGGGACGCAGGGAATGCGCACCAGGACCGCACAACCACACGCGGAGGCCCTCATCCCTGGCGAAATCCTCCAGGACGCTGAAGTCACGTCGGCGGGGAGTAGTCGCCAAGTGCAAGCGCAACCCGCACCCCTCATCTCCTTGAGCCAGATCCACTTCAGTCACCGATCTCACGATGGAGAGGACCTGCGCCCGCAACTTTGGCAGTAGGGCCAGCAACGCCGGGTGCAATACCGGACAATCAGTAAGGTCCATCAGGTGGTGGCTGGCCTTGCCCCGATAGCCGAGGCGGATCTCTCCGGCACGCGTCCTATCTACCCCAAGGCGGGTCCGGCATCGATAGCCCCAAGGAGAACTGGTAATGAGCGGCAACCACGCCGCTGGTGTTATTCTGCCGATACGTTCCAGGGCATCCTTCAATACTTGTTCTTTGTGGATACGCTGGAGATCAATATCAAGGTGCTGAAGGCTGCATCCGCCACAAATACCGAAATGGGGACATGCGGGTACTATCCGTCCGGGGGCGGGAGTATGCACCTGCAGGAGTTGCGCCTCATCAAAGCGCGCGTGATCGGCGCTAATCCGTGCCCGTATCATTTCCCCAGGCAAGGCGCCTGTCACGAATACGGCCTTACCGTTGCGTCGAGCGATGCCGCGGCCATCATGGCTTAAGGCGGTGATGGTGAGGTCAAGAATTTCCACGGGATACGGAAAATATTAACCCGCGCGCTGGATTAGAAACGCAGCAGGTAAGGGGGGTCGGAGTGGGAACAACACTTCAAATCAGAATCGCTCAGCGAATAATGCCCCGTGTCGCTTTTGACAGGGCCTCTACGAATAATCCAATTTCGGGACATTCCGCCATCATTTCGCGCAGACGGGCAATCGCCTGCTCCAGGGTGAGACCGGAACGGTAGATGACCTTGTAGGCTTGACGGAGTTGACGCAGGGTTTCGCTGGAAAAACCGCGACGTTTGAGCCCCTCGGTATTGAGACCGTGGGGACGGGCCATGTGGCCGGAGACCAGTACATAGGGAGGGACATCCTGACCAATCACGCTACCGAAGGCCGTAAAGCAATGAAGCCCCAAGGTACAGAATTGATGGACCAGGGTAAATCCCCCGAGGATGGCCCAATCTCCCACATTGACGTGGCCGGCGAGGGAAGCGGCGTTGGCAAAGATGGTGTGATTGCCTACCTGGCAGTCATGGGCGATGTGAACATAGGCCATGATCCAATTGTCATTCCCGATCCGCGTAATTCCCCCACCCTGCACCGTACCGCGGTTGATGGTGCAATACTCGCGAATGGTGTTGCCATCACCAATGTGGAGTTCCGTGGGCTCGTCCTGGTATTTCTTGTCCTGAGGGGCATCGCCGATCGAGGCGAACTGAAAAATCTGATTATCTCGCCCGATACGGGTAGGCCCTTGAATAACGGTATGGGGGCCGATCCGGGTGCCGGCGCCAATCTCCACATTCGGACCGATAATACTATAGGGGCCGATGGTTACATCCGGGGCTACGGACGCCCCGGGATCTACTACCGCTCGCGGATCGATCAAGACTCCCTTCCCCTTTGTATGGAAGAACCGGGTAGGACAGGAGGTTCGATCTCTCGCTCCGCGCACATCATCTCAGCACTTGCTACTACCTTACCATCTACCTTGGCCTCCCCGCGGAATTTCCACACCCCCCGCATGGTGCGCAGCACTTCCACCTCCAGCACCATCTGGTCACCCGGTTCCACAGGTTGTTTGAAGCGTGCCTTATCTACCCCCACGAAGTAATACAGCGATCTCTCGGAGGGGAGGGTATTGGTGGAGAGGAAGGCAAGAATACCCGTTGCTTGAGCGATAGCTTCTAGAATCAAGACCCCCGGCATGACTGGCCGGAATGGGAAATGGCCCTGGAAGAAGGGCTCGTTGATAGTAACGTTCTTGATGGCGCGCAACGATTTACCCACTTCGTAATCGAGCACGCGATCGACCAGTAGGAATGGATAACGGTGCGGCAGGTGTTTAAGCACCTGATGGATGTCGAGGACGTTCAAAGAACCACCTTTTTATGTCGGTCACTCCCTTTTCAGGAGTATTGCCAATTGTTGCTCCACGGCCCGCAAGCGGTGGGCCATCGCATCAAGATGATGGAAACGGGCGACATTACGCCGCCACTGTCGATTCGGTTCAGCGGGGAGATTGGAAGAATAGATGCCGGGTTCACTAATCGGCTGGACCACCATACTCATCGCCGTAATATGGACATCGTCGCAGATCTCCAGATGCCCGGCAATTCCCACCGCGCCGGCGATAGTACACCGCCGCCCAATCTTGGCACTACCGGCAATACCCACACAACCGGCAATGGCGGTATGGGCACCGATATAGCAATTGTGGGCAACCTGGACCTGGTTGTCGATCCGAACATCCTCCTCTATCACCGTATCCTCCAACGCCCCACGATCTACGGTAGTGTTGGCCCCGATCTCCACATCATCACCAATGATCACACCTCCTACCTGTGGGATCTTAAACCAGCGTTCTCCGTCTCGGGCCAATCCGAAACCATCACTCCCGATCACTGCTCCGGGATGAAGGACAACCCGGGCACCGATATGGACACCGTGGCAGACGGTGACATTGGCCACCAATCGACTCTCCGGCCCAATCTGGCTCTCTGCGCCGACCACACAGCCCGGCCCAATCATTACCCCCGCCGCAATCTTCGCACCCGCTTCGACCACCGACGACGGCCCCACCCAGGCACTCTCATCTACCTCTGCCTCGGGGTCCACCACGGCAGTGGGGTGTACGCCCCGGCAGAGAGGGGGGGCGGGATTGAGCGCAGCCACCGCTTTAGCAAAAGAGAGATAAGGATTCTTACTTACCAGAGCAGGGACCGGGCACTGTGCCAGATCCTCCGGGCCAAGGATCACCGCTGCCGCCCGAGTATCCGCCAAATAGCGACGATAGCGCGGGTTGGAGAGAAAACTTACTTCTCCCGGACCGGCCTTGGTTAACGTCGCCACTCGATCGATGGGAATTGTCGCATCGCCCTGAAACGCAGCTCCCACCTGCTGCGCCAGTTCGCCCAGGGTCAGCCCCATATGTTTCCGAACATCCTATTTCATTGATTTAAGTTGTTCCAGCACCCTGCCCGTGACATCGACCCGATCACTGGCGTAAACCACACCAGCAGTAAAGATGAGATCGAACTTCTCGGCACGCGCCAAGTCCCGGATCACATCTCCCACCTGATGATTAAGGTTGGCCAGTTCTTCATTGCGACGAATGGTAAGGTCTTCGCGGAATTCATCGGTGGCGCGTTTGAGATCACGACGCCGGGCGAGGATATCACGCTCGATTTTGGTACGCTGGCTGTCACTCATCGTGGCGCCATCACGTTCGATCTGATCTTCGAGCTTTTTGAGGTCCCGCTGGGAAACCACCAATTCTTTTTCCCGGGGCGAAAATTCATGCTCGAATTTCTTACGAAGGGCATCCAATTGCGGTGCCTCTTCCTCAATCCGCGCCATGTTGACAAAACCAATCTTAGTCTCTGCGGCAACCGGCAGTGCGGATAACAACAACCCGGCAGATAATACCGAGAGTGATAAGTAATACCGTTTCAAATGTGACCTCCACGGGATTGTCAAAAGTTCAGAAGGATGTACCAATCGTAAACTGGAACATCTGCCTCTCATCTCTCGACAGGGAGTTGATTGGCTTCGCAAGACTGAAGACCAAGGGACCGAGAGGAGATTGCCAGTTGGCGGCCATGCCGACAGTATAACGCAACTGTCCAGCATCAAATTTTTCATCAATACCGTAGACATTGCCAAAGTCCATAAAGCCGCTCAGACGCAACTGCTTATTGTCTTTGGCAAACGGCGCTGGGAATAGGACCTCGACTCCGCCTACCAGACGCAGATCACCACCCAGGGGGCGGCCGTCCGATAGTTTTCCGGGATCGTTGACCTTGGGACCTAAGGTGTTATCCCGAAAGCCGCGTACTGAGGTAGCGCCGCCGGCATAGAAACGGTCAAAGAAAGGCAACGAACCTTGATTCTTACCCCAACCTGAACCATAACCGATCTCTCCTCGTAGCAGGAGCGTAAAGGTATCCGTGAGGGGGCGATACCAATGGTGACGGTACTCCAGTTTGTAATAGTCAAGAGAACTGCCGGGAACCGTCGTCTCAAAGGAGGCATACTGCCACACACCACGATCTGGGAAGATGGCCCGATTGCGGGTATCGTGTGCCCAAGCAGCCGTGAGTTTGAAGTCGCCGAAGGTATTGCCGTTATCGCTTAGATACTGACGGTAGATATTGGGGGTATTATCGGTTTCACTAATCTTGTAATTGTCATACCCCACCCCTAAACGGATGCCGTCGAACTCATTGATGGGCACACCAAAAGAGATGTTGGTACCATAGGTATCCGCGGTATAAGCGGCAAGATTGGCTTGGGCGGCATCGGTAGAACGGTCGTATACGCCGATGGTGCGACTAATACCATCCTTCGTCCAATAGGGGTTAGTGTAAGAGATACTGTAGACGCGGGTAATCTGGCTGTTGTTGAAGGCAGCGACGACATGATTTCCAGTACCCAGGAAGTTATCTTGGTTGACACTGGCGCTGAGGATGACACCCTGGGTCTGTCCATATCCAATACCCGCCATGACGCTACCGGAGGGGCGTTCGGTGACATTGAAATTCACATCCATTACATCCGGCGTTCCCGTCACGGCCGGGGTCTGCATATTTACCTCGTCAAAAAAACCAAGGCGGTCCAGTCGGGTGCGGGACCGTTTGAGTTTACTGGTATCCACTGTCGCCGCTTCCATCTGGCGCATCTCCCGGCGCAATACGATATCCGAGGTCTTAGTGTTGCCGGAAAAGTTAATACGACGGACGTAGACCCGTTTGCCGGGGTCCACAAAAAAGGTCAAAGATACTTTGCGGGTGTTCTTATCCAGCTCCGGTACTGGATTGACATTGGCAAAGGCATAACCTTCCTCGCCTAGACGATCACTAATAGCGGTTGCAGCATCGGTGACCTTGCGTCGAGAGAATACCTCGCCGGGCTCCAGTTTGAGTAACTCACGCAATTTTTCCTCAGGTACGACCAAATTGCCGGAGAGTTTTATATCCTTAAAAGTATAGACCTCACCCTCCGTAAGGTTTAAGGTGATATAGACGTCTTTCTTATCTGGGGTAAGCGAAACTTGGGTGGAGTCAATCGTGAAATTAAGATATCCCCGATCCATATACCATGAGCGCAGGGTCTCCAGATCGGCAGCGAGTTTGGCCTTGGAATATTGATCATCCTTGGTCAGCCACGACCACCAGCCCCCCGTATCGAGTTCCATCTGCTTACGCAGCACCTTGTCGGTGAATGCCTGGTTGCCGACCAAAGCAATCCGATGGATACGCGCGGCATGGCCTTCATTGATGGTAATGATAATCCCGACCCGATTGCGTACCAAAGGGGTCACGGTAGTCTGGATTTTGACACCGTACTTGCCGCGTCCGAAATATTGGCGCTGTAATTCCTGTTCGATGCGCGAGAGCATGGAACGGTCGAAAACCCGGCCTTCCGCGAGGCCCGTATCTTTGAGAGCCCCTTTAAGTTTATCGGTTTCAATCTCCCGATTGCCGGAAAACTCCACGCTGGCAATGGCGGGGCGTTCCACTACTGCAACCACCAGCAGGTCCTCTTCCCGCTCCAAACGCACATCCTGGAAAAAACCGGTCTTAAATAGGGCACGAATTGCCGCACTCGAACCGACATTATCGAGCCGATCACCCACTTTGAGCGGTAGGTAGTTGAAGACAGTACCCGGTGCGATACGTTGCAGGCCCTCAATACGGATGTCACGGATGGTAAAAGGGTCAGTCCCCGCGAGGGCCGGGATGGCTGCCCAGGTAGCCACCAAAAAAAGTAGCCATCGGACTGCACCATATCGATTCATGGTACGAGAGGGATTGGTAACCAGGTGAAGTTCCGCCGGACTCCGGTCGGACCTGAATCGCCAATCCCAACCCACGCTATTGTTGCCTACCTGCTGATCTACACGATTCATGGTGGTTGTCAGGAGCCGAAAAGCCGGTTGAAGTCATTAAATACCGCAAGGGTCATCAAACCGAAAAGGATCGCGGTACCCAGCTTCTGACCCCAGACCAGGACCCGCTCCGGGATCGGTGCCCCGGTGACCAGCTCGATAAAGTAATACAGAAGATGTCCCCCATCCAAGACCGGGATAGGCAGCAGATTGAGGATGCCGAGACTCAAACTCACCAGACCGAGAAAGGCAAGGAATGGGGCGAAACCGATAGCCGCTGATTTCCCGGCGAGTTGGGCGATACTGAGAGGACCCGAAATGTTTTCTACCGAGGCCTCGCCCTCTACCATCTTCCCCAGTAGGCGCAAGGTGAGGACCGACATCTCCCATACTTTGGTCACTGCTGCCCCCAGGGCCTCCCCCGGTGGATAGCGTAACTCCGCACGCAGACGCTCACCGTAACTCTCCGGGATGCGAACCGACGCCCCAATACGTCCCACCACGCCCCCCCCGGAAACCGATTGGGCGGTAGGTACCAGGGTCAACATGCGGTGATTACCTGCACGTTCCGCCTCAACCCGGATGGCCTGCCCCGGGTGGGTACGCACATATTCTACCCACGGTTCCCAGTATTCGATGGTATGGTCATCGGCACTCCTGATCCGATCTCCCGATTCGAGGCCCGCCTTAAACGCGGCACCACCCCGTTCCACGACATCCAATACCGGTGCCAGAGGAGGACGACCAGGGCGTAGGCCTAAATGATACAAGGCCGTACCTGGTTCACCGAGCATCATCCCATCAAGATTTAAACTTCGAACATGAGGCTTTTCCAAGGGGTCCACAGTTTCTAGACGTATTACCTCCTGATCCATGGATTCCTGAAGCAGGGCGATCGTGACCGCCTCCCAGGTGGGAGCAGCACGTCCTTCCACGGCTACGATTTCCTCTCCCGCAGTAAAACCCGCCCTTGCTGCCGGAGTCCCCGGCTCCACAACGCCTAGCAGCGGACGCGCGCCGATAATACCGACCATGAACATCAGCCAATAAGCCGCTATCGCAAACAATAAGTTAGCAACGGGACCCGCCACAACAATAGCCATGCGCCGTCCCACTCCTTGGCGGTTGAAGGCACGATGGGCCTCACCAGGATCGACGGGGGCTTCCGTCTCATCCAACATGTTTACGTAGCCCCCGAGCGGAAAGATACCGATGGCATACTCGGTTTGATCGGGACCCATGCGGTGTAACCACAGGGGTTTACCGAAGCCTACCGAGAAACGCAGTACCTTGACGCCCAAGCGGCGTGCTACCCAGAAGTGGCCAAATTCATGGACCGTCACCAATAGACCCAAGGTGACCAGGAAAGAACCAATAGCAAGCAATAGTTCGTTCACGTTGTTCTTGTCGTAAAGAACCTAAAAATTAAAAATAAAGACATTAAAAGTGTTTTCTTTTAATCTTAAAAGAAAACTCTTTTAATGCCTTTATCATTAGACAAAATTATTTCTGTATCCAACCCGTCGCATAGCTTCGGGCTGCAACATCTGCTGCGAATATGGCGGAAAGTTCATCCGCTTCCTGCACCGGTAGTGCGGTCAGGGTCGTCTCCACTACCCGTGCGATATCGATAAAACGGAGCCGCCGCTCTAGAAAGGCCTGCACCGCTACCTCATTCGCCGCATTAAGCACCGCAGGAGCGGTACCGCCCCGGTGGAGGGCCTGATAGGCAAGGTCCAAGCAGGGAAAACGGGTTCGATCTACGGGCTCGAAGTGCAATGCCTTCATGGCGTAAAAATCGAGGCTCGATACCCCCGACGCAATGCGTTGCGGCCACGCCAAGGCGTGGGCAATGGGGGTACGCATGTCGGGATTGCCGAGTTGGGCGAGCACCGAGCGGTCTTCGTACTCTACCATGGAGTGGACCACGCTCTGGGGGTGGATCAACACCTCTACCCGCTCCGGCGAGGCATCAAACAACCAACATGCCTCAATGACCTCCAGCCCCTTGTTCATCATGGTCGCGGAGTCTACCGAAATTTTGCGACCCATGATCCAATTGGGGTGAGCAATCGCCTGCTCCGGGGTAACCTCCGCAAGGGCCTCCACAGGCCAAGCACGGAAAGGCCCCCCCGATGCCGTGAGTAGGATGCGACGCACTCCCCCTCCCGACAGACGACCCGCACCGTTGGGTAGACACTGGAAAACCGCGTTGTGCTCGCTGTCGACCGGCAGGATTTCGGCTCCATGGGCGCGCACCTCCTCCATGAACAGCCGCCCGGCCATGACCAGGGACTCCTTGTTGGCGAGCAATACCCGCTTACCGGCACGTACCGCAGCCAGTGTCGAGCGTAAACCGGCAGCCCCCACAATCGCCGCCATAACCTGGTCTACTTCCGGCAAGGAGGCCACCGTGGCCAACCCTTCTTCTCCGGAGAGCACCGTCAATTCCGGCAGGGCCTTGTGTACTTGTGTCGCAAATATGGTTGCCGCATCCAGGTCTGCCAGCACCGCGTAGCGCGGCCGGAATCGTAGGCACTGTGCCAATAGGCGGTCTACGGAACGATGCGCCGCCAGGGCTACCACCTGAAACCGTTCGGGATGGCCTGCCAACACGTCAAGGGTGCTGACCCCAATCGAGCCGGTGGCCCCAAGTATCGTGACCCCCTGGGGACGTCCCATCCTCACGCCGTTAACCTCCACAGCACATCAATCCGAGTGAAAATACCGGAGCGGCCGCGGTCAGGCTGTCGATGCGGTCCAATACCCCCCCGTGACCCGGCAGCAACATTCCACTATCTTTGGCTCCATGAGTACGTTTGACCACGCTTTCCAACAAGTCACCTAAGACCGAGGACAACAACGCTGCCACACACAGAACCACGAACATGACCCAATGTTGAGTGCCCAGATTCAACCACCAGGACCCAGCCACCGCCAGCAGCACCGTGGCCACTACCGCTCCCCACAACCCTTCCAAGGTTTTCGCAGGGCTTACTTGAGGAGCCAGACGACGGTTCCCCCACCGTCTGCCGGCGAAAAAGGCAGCACTGTCGGCCATCCACACCAAAGCAAATAGGAAAAGGGTATAACGAGGACCATCAGAACCACCAGGAATCATTCGCCCCCCATGGAGAGCCACCAGAGAGGCAAAAGCGGGGACCAAGACCAAAAGTCCCACCAATGCCTGTACGGAGCGGATACGCCACCACCGTGGTAGTACCGGATAGCGCCACACCACAAAGAGTCCCAGTCCCCACATCGCCACCGCAAACACGAGGAAACCGAACAGACTCTGTGAATACTGAACCAAATTCCAAGTCATAACGAGGACCACCCCGGTTAGAGCAACATAGCCATAACGGGGAAGTCCTACCAATGCCGCCCATTCCCATGCCCCCAGTGCCACCACGCTTCCCATCAACAGCGCTAGTGGTGCGGTGGGCAACATTAATACTCCCATCACAACCGGAGGGATAAGGACCAGCGCGGTGGCAATACGTTTATAAAGAGATGAAGCAATCATAATTGGGGAGCAAGTTCAGCAGAACGTACGATACAAAAAGAGGATACGCTATAGGTATCAAAAGACTAAACCTCCTCCCCTCGGGTTTCATCCACCTGTTCGCCGGTACGCCCGAAGCGACGTTGGCGGGAGGAAAACCAGCGCAATGCTTCCTCGAAAGCGGCTTCGTCAAAATCCGGCCAGAGGGTATCCGTGAAGTACAGCTCGGTATAGGCAAGCTGCCAGAGCAGAAAATTACTGATGCGCTGCTCACTGCCGGTACGAATAAACAGATCAGGGTCTGGGAGGTTTCCTAAACAGATCTCCCGTCCGAAATAATCCAGGGTAATGGCCGAGGGAACGATTTCACCTGCCGCCACGCGCTCCGCTAGACGTCGGGCCGTCTCGGCAATATCCCAACGTCCGCCATAATTGGCGGCGATCGCCAAGACCAAGCCAGTATTGGCGGCAGTGCGCTCCTCCGCAACCAGGATCTGCTCCTGGAGTCGTTCCGGAAAAGCCGTACGGGCGCCGACGATGCGGAGTTGGACATTGTTGCGATGCAATTCGCGCACCTCGCGTCGCAAGGTGGTTATGAACAACTCCATGAGCAGCCCCACCTCTTGGGGAGGACGACGCCAATTTTCGCTGCTGAAAGCGAACAGGGTGAGAACTTGAATCCCTCGCTGGTTACAAACGCGCACCATCTCCCGAACACGTCCTACGCCCGCTCGGTGGCCAGCGAAACGAGGTAGGTGGCGACGATTAGCCCAACGCCCATTACCATCCATGATGATGGCAACATGACGGGGCAGGGACTCCGGCGTAGGGGGAGACATGGTGACGCTCCGTTTAGTCCCATAGATTTATTCAAAGTGCTGGAGAACATAAAAGATAATGTCAGAAAGAATTAAAAATCTTTCTTTTACGCTGGAAAGAAAATTTATTTAATCTTTTGACGTTATCTTCTCGGTTTATTCTTCTCTCTCGGCAGAGTCGGGCAGACTCCTAGACTTCCATTAGGTCTGCCTCTTTGGCAGCCAGAACCTTATCAATCTCTGTGATGTGTTTATCGGTAAGCTTTTGGATCTCGTCTTGGGCGCGGCGCTCCGCATCTTCGGAGATCTGGTGATCCTTCAATAGAGATTTAAGCTCCTGGTTGGCGTCGCGGCGTACATTACGCACCGCCACCTTGGCCCCCTCCCCTTCATGACGCACCACTTTGACTAAATCGCGGCGGCGTTCTTCGGTCAAGGGCGGCAGGGGCACCCGCATGACGTTGCCCGCAGTGGTCGGATTGAGTCCCAGATCAGAAGCACGGATGGCCTTTTCCACCACGGAGACCATATTCTTCTCCCAGGGGGTAACCACCAGCGTCCTGGAATCGGACACAGTGACGTTGGCTACCTGGTTGAGAGGAACCTCATTGCCGTAATAGGCGACAGTGATATGGTCGAGCAAACTCGGATGGGCACGACCCGTGCGGAGTTTGCCTAGCTCGTGGCGAAGGGACTCAATCGTCTTCGCCATGCGTTGTACGGCAGTCTTTTTGATGTTATCGGTCATGGGTTGTCTCCCTGCGCGACCAGGGTACCTTCTTCCGGGTCGGTCACTGCCCGGTACAGCGCCCCGGGTTGGTTCATATTAAAAACTCGCACCGGCAGGCCGTGGTCCCGACATAATACGATGGCAGTCAGATCCATTACCCCGAGCCGGCGCGCCAATACCTCGTCATAGCTCAATCGCGAGAAGCGTACCGCGGCGGGGTCGCGTACCGGGTCACGGTCATAGACCCCATCCACCTTGGTCGCCTTGAGCATCACCTCGGCACCGATCTCAATAGCCCGCAGGGCTGCTGCCGAGTCAGTAGTAAAAAACGGATTGCCGGTACCGGCAGCACATATCACCACGCGCCCCGCTTCCAGGTGGGCACGGGCCGCGCGGGCATTAAACGACTCACACACGGTGGGAAGAGGCAGGGCCGACATCACCTGGGTGGATAGCGCATGGCGTTCGAGCACGTCTTGCAGTGCCAAGGCGTTCATCACCGTGGCCAACATCCCGAGGGTATCGCCGGTGACACGGGACAAACCCGCCCCCACCAACGCAGCACCGCGAAAGAGGTTACCCCCGCCCACCACGATCCCTACCTGGACGCCACGTTCCACTACCTCTCGGATCTCAACGGCCATTCGCGCCAGAACCTCCGGCGCAAGCCCCTGTTGCCCCCCGCCCTCACCAGCGAGCGCTTCACCGCTAAGCTTGAGCAGGATTCTGCGATAGAGGGGTTTCATCGGGTAACTCAATCGCCCCGGACCTGCGCCATCACTTCGGCAGCGAAGTCCGCAGACTTTTTTTCAATACCCTCACCGACCTCATAACGCACGAAACGCACTACCGCCGCTTTATTCTCGGTGAGCAACTTACCGACCGTTAGGTTCATATCCTTGACGAAGGGTTGGCCAACCAGGGCCACCTCGTCCAGGAACTTGCGTACTCGACCTTCGACCATCTTCTCGATGATGGCGGGAGGTTTTCCGCTCTCTGCGGACATCGCGGTAAAGATCTCACGCTCCTTGGCTACCAGTTCGGCGGGTACCTGGTTGGGAGAGACGCACACCGGGCGACTCGCTGCCACGTGCATGGCAATATCCTTGCCCAAGTCTGTGGAACCACCAGTCATCTCCACTACTACCCCGATGCGGGTCCCATGGAGATAGGTAGCGAAGCGGCCATTACTGGTGTCGAGGACACTGAAACGACGCACCGCCATGTTTTCGCCGATCTTGGCCACCAATGCCTGGCGTACCTGCTCGACACCGGCACCATCAGACCCTAAGGGGATGACGGCCAATGCCTCCAGATCCGCAGGAGCGACCTCTAGGATCTTCGTTGCCACCGCATCGGCAAAGCCCTGGAAATCATCCCCCCGCGCCACGAAATCGGTCTCGCAGTTGACCTCTACGATGACTGCACGCCGACCCTCGGCATTGATCTTGATTACTACCCGTCCTTCGGCGGCTACCCGACCAGCACGCTTGTCGGCCTTAGCGAGACCTGCTTTACGCATCGCCTCCACCGCGGCATCAATATTGCCGTCCGCTTCGGTCAGGGCTTTCTTGCACTCCATCATGCCGGAGCCGGTGCGCTCACGTAACTCCTTCACCATAGCGGCAGTGATCTGCATGAATTTTTCCTTCAAAATTAAAGTGGTAGTTTCTGTCAAAAACAAGCGAAACGGTTAGACCCAACTTGTTCCCGATCCCAGCAAAACGGCTTGGGATAGCGAGGTTGGGTCTAACCAGGTACCGCTTTAACCTAACGGATTCACTTGATTTCCGACAGCGTAAGGGTTTCTAAGGAATTATGGATTGGCGGAGACGCTCAGACACTCACATCCCTTCTGCAGGGGCAGGTGCCGCTTCTTCCAATTCCACGAACTCTCCACCCACTCCGGCACGGGCGTCCAGAATGGCATCGGCGGCGCCCCGGACATAGAGTTGGATGGCGCGGATGGCGTCATCGTTGCCCGGGATTACATATTCGATGCCGTTGAGGCTGTTGTTGGTGTCTACTACACCGACCACGGCAACACCCAGCTTGTTTGCCTCGCTCACCGCGATCTTTTCGTGACCGACGTCGATGACGAACAATACATCTGGGACTCCCGACATATCCTTGATGCCACCGAGGCTACGCTCCAGCTTGTCGAGATCGCGACGCAGACCCAACACTTCCTTCTTGGAGAGGCGTGCCGCGCTACCGTCGGCGAGCATTGCCTCCAACTCGCGCAAACGTTTGATGGACTGACGGACGGTCTTGAAGTTGGTGAGCATCCCGCCCAGCCAGCGATGATTGACGTAGGGCATCCCGCAACGCTCCGCCTCTTCTTTGATGCAGGCGGTGGCAGCGTTTTTGGTCCCGACGAAGAGGATCGACCCCTTACGCGCAGCGATCTTCCCTAGATAATTCATTGCATCCTGGTACAGAGGGAGGGTCCGCTCCAGGTTGATGATGTGAATCTTGTTACGCTCCCCGAAGATGTACGGGGCCATCTTGGGGTTCCAGTAACGGGTCTGGTGGCCGAAGTGGACACCGGCCTCCAGCATCTGGCGCATGGAAACATTGGCCATGGGATGTGCTCCAAAGGTTGGGTTAGGGACCTCCACGTATCCCGACAGCCCACCTGTTGCCAGGCACCCAGGCGGTCGTGACGATACGTGTGTGGGATATTTGCCAGTAAGGCTGGCGCTTTATACCATAAGATTCTCTGTAGAACAAACACGGCCCTCCCCGGACCTCCCGGACTAGCCAATAAGCATTTTATAATCATTAGGTTGTGGAGAACCCGACGCGCATGTCGATTATTATCAAAGGGCCTTCGGATATCGAAAAGATGCGCATCGCCTGCCGTTTGGCGGTCGATGTGTTACAGATGATCGAGCCTTACGTCCGACCAGGAATAACCACCGGCGAATTGGACCGGATCTGCCATGACTACATCGTCAACGTTCAACGGGCCATCCCCGCCCCCCTCCACTACCACGGTTTTCCCCGGTCTATCTGTACCTCGGTCAACCACCAAGTCTGCCATGGGATTCCCGGCGATCGGGTACTTAAGCATGG
>CAUYUB010000289.1:0-2408 GCA_963575685.1 Gammaproteobacteria bacterium
GCCGCGGGAATTGCCGAGGGTCAGGGTCTTGGGCCCACCGCCCGCGCGGCCCACCTCACCCGCGGACTGGCTGAGATCATGCGCCTCGGTGAGGCCATGGGTGGACGGCGGGATACCTTCATGGGGCTGGCGGGCATGGGGGATCTGGTGCTCACTTGCACCGATGACCTCTCCCGCAACCGCCGCTTTGGGCTCCTCATCGGCCGGGGACAAGGGATCAACGAGGCGCTGAGCGCCATCGGTCAAGTGGTGGAAGGGTTTACGGCAGTTCGCGAGGTCGTCACCTTGGCGCAGCGATTGGGGGTGGATATGCCCATCACCCATCAGGTACATGCCGTCCTCTACGCGGGCCACAATCCTCGGGCAGCGGTCCAAACGCTGCTGGCGCGGGCATTGCGATCCGAGTGACGACCACGGACGACAAAATCTTAGTCATCGCGCCAAAATTCGCCTTCGATGGTGTGGGGTTCCGCACCGGATCGGCTGTGAGTGGGGGTGTTTACCACCCCGAGCAATCCGCGGCGCAATACCCAGGCGACCAGCCGACGACGTAGCGGAGGGATGACGCCGATAACGGCGACGAGGTCGGTAAGGAAACCGGGGGCGATAAACAAGGCTGCAGAGATGAGCAGCACGACCCCTTCCAGGAGTTGTGACGCAGGCAGTTCGCCGCGTGCCACACTCTCCCGAACGCGGTCAAGGGTGGCGAGTCCCTGGCGACGTAACAGCCAACTCCCAGCGCTTGCGGCCAGCAATACCAGCGCCACGGTGGGAAGGACCCCGATCAGTCCTCCGATTTTCACCAGGAGAGTGATATCGGCGATGGGGAGCAGTAAAAAGAAGAAGGGCAGGAGTCGCAGGAGCGACATAGGCGTATCTTACCTTAAATGAACTTACCCTATTTTCAACGAATCGGACCTTTTTGCGAGGCCCCTGTGGAACCATTTCGGGGAACTACCATACTGTCGGTGCGCCGTGCCGGCAAGGTTGTCATTGGCGGCGACGGTCAGGTATCTATGGGCAGCACGGTGGTCAAAGCCAATGCCCGTAAGGTCCGCCGTTTTTACCACGAACGCGTCTTGGCCGGCTTTGCCGGGAGTACTGCCGATGCGTTAACCCTATTTGAACGCTTCGAGGCCAAGCTCGAAAAACATCAGGGTAATCTCACCCGTTCCGCCGTGGAACTGGCGAAGGATTGGCGTTCCGATCGCGCCCTGCGCCGTCTGGAAGCCTTAATGTTGGTGGCGGATCGCAACACCTCGCTGATGATTTCCGGCACCGGCGAACTGCTGGAACCCGAGCATGGGCTCCAAGCCATCGGTTCCGGCGGGGCCTACGCCCAAGCGGCCGCCCGTGCCCTCATGGAAGCGACGGAGTTGGACGCCCGGAGTATCGTCGAACGAGCATTGCATATTGCCGCCGATATTTGCGTTTATACAAACCATCAGTTGACCCTGGAAGAGTTGTCTTGCGACTGAGCGCCCTCATGCCCGAATTGACCCCCCAGCAGATCGTTTCTGAACTCGACAAACACATTATCGGCCAAGCGGATGCCAAACGCGCGGTGGCTATCGCCCTGCGCAACCGCTGGCGCCGCTCTCAAGTCTCGGAGGCCCTGCGTAGCGAAATTACCCCCAAGAATATCTTGATGATCGGCCCCACCGGTGTGGGTAAGACCGAGATCGCCCGACGCTTGGCGCGGTTGGCCAACGCCCCGTTTCTCAAGGTAGAGGCCACCAAATTTACCGAGGTGGGCTATGTTGGGCGGGATGTGGAGTCCATCATCCGCGACCTGGTGGATATCGCGGTCAAGATGACCCGCGAAGAAGAAACTCGCAAAGTACGCACCCGTGCCGAGAGTGCTGCCGAGGATCGTATCCTCGATATCCTCCTGCCGCGCCCGCCGCGCCAAGCCGGCCATTCCGGCGAGGCGGAAGCGGAGGAATCGGCGACGCGCGTGACGTTACGGCGCAGACTCCAGGCCGGTGAGCTGGATGCGCGGGAAATTGAGGTAGAGGTTGCTGCTGCTACCACGGTTGGTGTCGAGATTATGGCCCCGCCGGGGATGGAAGAACTGACCAACCAGCTCCAGACCATGTTTCAGAACCTCGGCAGTGGGCGTACCCGTACCCGACGCCTGCCCATCCATGTGGCCATGAAGCTGCTGACCGATGAGGAAGCCTCCAAAATGGTCAACGAGGATGACATCAGGACCCGCGCCCTGCGGACGGTGGAGCAAAACGGCATCGTTTTTCTGGATGAGATCGATAAGGTCACCCGCCGCGGTGAAACCGTCGGCCATGATGTTTCCCGTGAGGGAGTACAGCGTGATCTGTTACCTTTGGTGGAGGGTTGCGCGGTTTCTACTCGATACGGGATTGTGCATACCGACCATATCCTATTCATTG
>CAUYUB010000290.1:0-2407 GCA_963575685.1 Gammaproteobacteria bacterium
CCGAGCAAATCAAAAATGCAACCTACCCCCATGAGTTATTTTTAATTAATCTAATTTTTAATCATGTCTTTATCTTCGTGGCCGCGTTGACTGTTGCCCGCAGTTTACCCTTACTCCCACTGGCTATTCCTATATTCTCAATATCCATTTTATGTTATACCTTTTGGAGAGCCAAACGAGCCCTTCAGGTAGATTCTTGGTATGTCATGTGCCACTGGCAGATAAGTGCCCGTTGGAGCCGATTATTCCTAATGTTCTTAGGAGGGCTGGCGTTATTATTATCGATAGGAGAATTTGCCCATAACTATCTAGGATTAACCACCGTTGCCATGTATGCCTTTATTGGCGGCTTTGGTTTATTACCCACAATGGTATCGGTCTTGGTACTCATTGCCATTGAATCGGATGCGCTACACCAGGCCCGTCATGGAGAATTACCAGAATGGGTAGTTACTCGTTATCCGGTAGTCTCTCTATAATCATTCTATGGTAACAGTAATATCCTAAAAACTGCGATGAACAGCCACCAATGTAAAGTTGCGCAGAGTGGTACGCTTCGTACCTCAGCGCACCCTACGCCTTTTCAAAAAGGGCGGGCCGACAAACAACATATTCGTAGGGTGCGCTGAGGTACGAAGCGCACCAGTCACGAACGATACGCTGGCTCATTTAATTACTCCCTGTCTCTGCGCAACTTTATACTGGTGGCCCGATGAACCACAAAATAACGATCAGTGCCGTAGTGGGTGCCATTGCGATTCTAGTAGCGACGGAATGGCCATCCAACAACGAAACTCAACATTCAGCAGACACCAACCATTTCCTCCCGTGGCAGATTGAGCACACTGCGGAGGGAGCAACCCTGGTATTCGGTCTTATTTTGGGGCGCAGTACCTTGGCAGAAGCAGAACATAGATTTGCTGCTGAGAGCGAGGTGAGCCTCTTTGTGGCGCCCAATGGAAAATTAGTTGTTGAGGGCTATTTTGACGGCGTGAATCTGGCAGGACTGGGTGCGAGGGTCATCGTCGTCGTTGATACGCCAGCCAAGACCGAGATCTATAACCGCGGAGCGCGCATCAGCACCTTGGGGGACGGTACTCATAAGGTTAGTCTCAGCACTGAGGATCTCATTCAAATCCGTCACCAGCCGATTACCAGTCTTACCTATTTGCCGAAAGTAAAACTGGATCCGGCACTAATAGAATCCCGTTTTGGTAAGCCGCAGATACAGATCCGTGAACCAAAACAGGACACGAATCACTGGCTGTATCCCGAACAGGGCCTCGACATCGCTTTGGGGGTGGGACCTCCCGTATTCCAGTACGTCGCGCCACGAGATTTTTCTCTGTTGAGTACGCCGCTCATCCAACAGGGCGAGAGGTTACCGTAAGTAGCGCGACTAAGGCGGCAGGCGTGGATCGTCATCATCCATCAGGATGCGATAGGCATCTCCCTCCAGATCGTCATATTCGCCATGCCGGATCGCCCAGACCAGCACCCCGACCATCACGAGCCCGAAAAAAATCATTCCCGGAATCAACGCCCAGATTATCTCCATTGCCTAGACCTCCAGATGGATCGCTTGTTTAGACTAATACAATGACCTTTAGGCGTCGGGCGCAAATACTTTCCGAATCCGTATGGCATTAGCGATGACGAGTAATGAGCTAATCGGCATAGCGATTGCTGCAACCAAAGGCGTCACCAGGGCTGCCATTGCCAAGGGTACCATAATGGCATTATAGACAATAGAAATTCCGATATTCTGCCGCACGGTACGGAGTGTCCAACGCGAGAGCCGTAATGCTTGGCGTACCTTATCCAACTCATTTCCGATGAGGACTAGATCAGCACTGGCGATAGAGATATCAGTAGCTGACCCCAGCGCAATCCCCGCATCGGCACGCGCAAGCGCGGGTGCGTCATTAACGCCGTCGCCAACCATGGCCACTATTTCTCCCTGTTGTTGGAGTTGTGCGACGATGCGATCTTTATCTTTCGGCAAAACTTCCGCCACTACTTCCATGCCGCCGAGTTGCGCCGCTACCGCCTCTGCTACGAGACGTCGGTCACCGCTCAGCAAAGTCATGCGGATCCCAGAAGTACGTAGCCCCTCCACGACGGTTTTGGCATCATGACGTAATTGATCAGCAATCCCAATCAAACCAACCTCGCGGCCAGCCATCGCCAAATGCACACAGGTAACCGCTTGTTGTTGTAATTGGGCCTCGGCATCAATAAAGTCAGCATGGAGGATTACCTCATTTTGTACCAGCCAGGTTTGGCTGCCCAGTACAATAGACACCCCATCGATTCGCGCCCTGACACCACGTCCAGGAAGAGATTCGAAGTCTTCGATTACCGACGGCGTCGTATCCAGGCCAACCGATTATTGCGCCAGAAACAT
>CAUYUB010000291.1:0-2377 GCA_963575685.1 Gammaproteobacteria bacterium
TACCGAAAAGGATGGTTTGGTTACCTTGACCAACCGTCACGGTCTGGGTGACCTGAGGCGCGGCGTTATAGCTGGTATTACCGGTTTGGTTGGCGGCAATGGTGCAGATACCAATCCCGGCACCGCTGATGGTGGCGCCGTTGGCACCGGAGGTGGTGCAGACATTAGGGGTCTGGCTGATGAAGGTCACTGGATTGCCCGAAGCCCCGCCCGTGGCCGAGAGCGTTCCGGTACCGCCAACCACTACGCTGGGGGAAGTGCCAAAGGTGATGGTTTGACTGCCCCGGCCGACGGAGAAACTCTGGGCCGTCTGGAGAGCGGCGTTGTAACTGGCATTGCCGGCTTGGCTGGCGGCGATGGTGCAGATACCAACACTGATCCCGTTGATGGTCGCGCCGTTGGTCCCCGAGGTAGTGCAGACGTTGGGGGTCTGGCTGACGAAGGTCACCGGATTACCTGAAACTCCGCCGGTGGCCGTAACCGTTCCGGTACCGTCAACCACTACGCTGGGGGCGGTGCCAAAGGTGATGGATTGATTCCCTTGGCCGATGGAGAAACTCTGGGCCGCCTGGGGGGCGGCGCTGTAGCTGGTGTTGCCGGCTTGGTTGGCGGCAATGGTGCAGGTACCGACACCGATGCCGGTCACGGTGGCGCCGTTAGCCCCGGAGGTGGCGCAGATATCCGTCGTCTGACTGGTGAAGGTTACCGGATTTTCCGAGGCCCCGCCCCTGGCGGAAACCATTCCGGTGCTACCAACCGCCACGCTGGGAGCACTACCGAAAAGGATGGTTTGGTTACCTTGACCAACCGTCACGGTCTGGGTGACCTGGGGCGCGGCGTGGTAGTTGGTATTGCCGGTTTGGTTGGCGGCAATGGTGCAGGTGCCCAGCGTCACGCCAGTCACGGTGCTGCCGCTCATGGTGCAGATGGAAGGCGTAGTGGCGCTAAAGGTCACCGGATTGCCCGAGGCCCCGCCCGTCGCCGTTACTGTCCCGGAACCGCCAACCACTACGGCCGGTGCCGTGCCGAAGGTGATGGATTGGTTGCCTTGACCGATGGAAAAGCTCTGGGTCGCCTGGGATGCGGCGTTGTAGTTGGCGTTGCTGGCCTGGTCGGCGGCAATGGTGCAAGTGCCTGCCGTTACGCCAGTGACAGTGCTGCCGTTCACGGTGCAGAGAGAAGGCGTGGTGGAGCTAAAGGTCACCGGATTGCCCGAGGCCCCGCCCGTCGCCGAGAGCGTTCCGCTGCCACCAACTGCTACGCTGGGTGCCGTACCGAAGGTGATGGTTTGGCTGCCCCTGCCGACGGTGAGGGTCTGCGTTGCCTGAGTAGCGGCGTGGTAGTTGGCATTGCCGGCCTGATTGGCGGCAATCGTGCAGCTACCCGCGCTCACCCCCGTGATGGTGCCGCCATTAGTTCCGCTAGTGGTGCAGATGCCTTGGGTCTGGCTGGTGAAAGTCACCGGGTTACCCGAGGCCCCACCCGTCGCTGAGACCGTTCCCGTGCTACCGACCACCACGCTGGGTGCGGTACCGAAAGTAATGGTTTGGCTGCCTTGGTCGATCGTCAGGGTTTGCGTCACCTGGGGGGCAGCATTGTAGCTGGCGTTGCCGGTCTGGTTGGCGGCAATCGTGCAGGTACCGGTAGCCATACCGGTCACCGTGCTGCCATTGAGCCCGCTGGTGGTACAGATGGTTGGCGTGGTGGAGCTGAAACTGACCGCAAGCCCGGAGCTGGCCGTGGCGCTAGCGATGGTAGTCGCGCCCACGGTTAGCGTGGTGGGGGTGAAGCTGATACTGCCGATGGTCTGACTGGCCGCAATTATTGTCTGTGTCAGTGAAGACTGACTTGCATTGTAAACGGAATTACTGGCGTAGCGGGCTTCGATGGTGTGAGTGCCGGAATCAAGACTCGACGTAGTGTAGGAAGCCCTGCCAGAAGTATTGAGATTACTGCTCGCCACCTGCTGTCCGTCCACCAGGAAATTTACCGCTCCCGAGGGAGATCCGGCATCGGCACGCTGGGTCGTGAGGCTGGCGGTAAAGGTAACGGACGAGCCTACCGGAGAAGGATTAGCACTGGAAGTCAGATCGAGATCTGTAGCCGCGATGCCGCAGTCACTGCGTAACATCCTAATTTGATAGCCGGGCCAAGGACCACCCCGCCCCACCGCCACAAATTGGCTACCATTCCACGATATACTATGTAAAGTATATGCATTAGAGTCAAAATAATAATAGCCGCCATCAAGGTCCCCCCCGCGAGAGGTCCAAACTACCCCATCTGTGCTGGTAAGAATAGTAAGGTGCCACGAGGAGCCACCATTAGACATTATCGGAAACCTATTTTTTGCTAGAAACATCAGTTTGTAATATAA
>CAUYUB010000292.1:0-2374 GCA_963575685.1 Gammaproteobacteria bacterium
GACCTCCTTGAGCTTGGCCTCCAAGGTGGCCACCCGCCTCATGTTGATCCTGGTCTTGCTGCTCCTGTTGGTTTGGACGACCGCGTTGCTGGTGCGTCGGATCTATGCCCTGCTCCAACCTCGAACGCAACGTATTGTCCTGCACCTGCTTGCTTGGGGGCGAACCCACCCGTTGTTCCAAGATGTGACGGTCGGTCTACTCGATCCTAAACACCATGAAATAAAGGGATTGGTGGAGCTAGGGGCGATACTGCTGCTCGGGGGGTGGATCTTCTTCACAGTCCTACTGGGGGAGCTTGGCCATCCCCAACCGCTGGAATTGGATTATCAGATCTACTATCTGCTACAAGGATTACGTACCTCCTGGGCCGATCAGGTGATGGTGTTTCTCTCCGAGTTGGCGGATGTTCCGGTGAATCTTGCGGTGGCCTGTGCCGGATTGGCCTGGCTTGCGATCCGACGGCACTGGTTGGCGGCGGCTCACTGGGCGGCGGCAGTGGCAATGGCGGCCTTGGTTGGGATCGGTCTCAATTCTCTGTTACCGAATGCCGTGCCGCGGCCCGAGATCTACCTGGGGGAGATGAATGATTCCTTTCCCAGCACCCACGCCGCGTTGGTGAGCACCCTCTATGGCTTTTTAGCGGTACTGGTGGCGCGGGAACTCCCTCCGACGTTACGTCGTCTACCCTATACGGTCGTGTCGGTGTGGATCATCCTGGTGGCGGTTAGTCATCTCTATTTGGGCCGCCATTGGTTTTCCGATGTAGTAGGGGGGGTCACCTTGGGGGTGATCTGGTCGGGTCTGGTGGGAATCGCCTACCGCAGCCGTGCCTCTACCTCTTTAGAACTATGGGGATTACTCGGGGCATTGGGGGTGGCTTTTTTGCTTGCCGGTAGCGGGTATGTGGCGACCCACCACAGCAGCCAGTTGGTACGGTACGAGGTCCGACATCCGGAACGGAGTCTGGATGCCGCACATTGGTGGGAGCAGGATTGGGAGGGCTTGGCGAGTCACCGGGTAGATTGGGGAGGTGGTTCGAGCACTCCCATGACCCTCCAGGTAGCCGGTGACCCGATGGAATTGAGCCATTACCTGGAACTCCGTGGTTGGCAGGTACCGGCCTCTCTGGATACGGCAGGTATTCTGCAGCTTTTCATCCCCAATCCAGAAGTGACTGATCTACCAGTTTTACCCTATTCCCACGATGGGCGTCAGGAAGTATTACGACTCATCTGCGGCCACACCACCGGTATTGATGCCGCTCCGACCCGCTTAGTGTTGCGTTTGTGGCGGGCAGATGCACAACTTACTCCGGACGGAATGCCCCTGTGGGTGGGCAATGTTACCCGTCAGCGATTCACGGAGCCCCTGGGGTTAGTCACCCTGCCCAAAACCGACCTGGAGTACAACTCTCCCCTGGCTATCCTCCGTCCGGCTCTGGAGGGACTCCAATGGCGCGAGGTGAGTCGCCATGGTCCTTATTCCGTGGGCTGGGATGGAACCGTATTGCTGATAAAAGCGCCTATCTCTAGGCTACCTCCATAAAATCTCGGCCCATAACTACGATTTCCGTATTTATTATCCATACGAACATAATGTTGCATTTTCATTCTTGGTTCTTGACAATTAGGAGTAATCATGCCTCTTATTCTGTGGTTAGCTACGACCCTTTGGCTTGCTGTCCTTCCGTCAGCCAGTGCTGCGCCTGATTTCGCAGTGTTCAGTATTACCATCACCCCTGCGTCACCGACAGTCAATGGTACATTTAGTGCCAATGTAATAGTGAGAAACCAGGGTGCAACCGCTGGTGATGGTGGACAGCTACTCGTTTGGAACAACCAAGCTACAAATCAAGTGTGCGGCACCTCCGGAAATCAAAAAATCGCTGTTGGCACTCTCGCCGCCGGAGCGAGCAAAACCTTGACCTTCAATAACCTCTCAGCGGGTAGTTTAGGAAGCAAAACCTTCCGCGCCTTTGTGGATGGTACCTGTAGCAGATCTGAATCCAATGAGACCAACAATCAACGTACCCAGACCTATACCGTTTTACGCGAACAAACCATTAGTTTTGGTGCTGCTCCCTCGGTAGTCGTCCGTAGTACGGGAGGGCTGTCTGCTACGGCGACTTCGCAAATGCCGGTAGCTTTTCGCTCGACAACGCCATCTGTCTGTACTTTGGCGGGTAATGGAAACACCGTTATTGGCGTGACGGTGGGTACCTGCATAATTACCGCCAATCAATCCGGTGGTACCAATTACAAACCTGCTCCTCAGGCGACGCAAAGTTTCCCCATTAGAGCCAATGTGCCACTCGCACCTATCATAAATACGGCTACGACTACGGCTGGAAATAGTAGCGCTCGTATCTTCTTC
>CAUYUB010000293.1:0-2364 GCA_963575685.1 Gammaproteobacteria bacterium
ATGTAACCGAGGAAATCAATGCCCTTGCTAATCAGATCCAACCGCCCTTCATCGCGTAATGCCAATTTCAACCGTTCGGCCAGAAAGGCGGCAATCTGTTCACGCCAGACGGCCAGTTGGGCGGGATCCTCATGCAGCAATACGAAGTCATCGACATATCGAAGGTAGTAACGGCAGCGCAAGGTGTGCTTGATGAACTGGTCCAATTCGTTGAGATAGACATTGGCAAAGAACTGGCTGGGCAGGTTGCCAATCGGTAGACCCTGCCCCGAAGGGGCCTCGGAAAGGCGTTTATGGGGTGGTACGCGGTCACGACGGGCCGGATCGCCCACGTATTGACTGGTGCGGCCCGGCTCATCCGCCAAAATGGTACCGGTGAGCCAAAGCAATTCGTGCGCCTCCTCGAACGTAAGAGGTAACCGTTTACTCTCGGCTACTTGGTTAACCGGAAGGGGGGAATGGGTAGGGTGGATAAGCGTAGTGCATCCACCTAACCCTGGCGGATGCGCTACGTTTATCCGCCCTACGTCATTCACCTCTGGTTTCTTTGGACCACCGCTGTCCATACACCGACGCAGGCGTTCACGAATCATAACGTAAAGGTGACGACGATCGACGGTATTGAAGAAATTGGCAATATCGAGCTGGAGATAATAGGCCGGACGCTTGCCATTGCGGGTAACCTGCCGCTCGAAGTGTTGCAATCGCTCGACTGCGGCATGGGTACCCTTGCCGCGGCGATTAGAATAGCTGTCATGAATAAACACCGGTTCATAGAGAGCCTCTAAACGTGGCACCAGATAATGGTGAACCACACGGTCGGCGAAACACGCCGCATGGATCTCCCGCGTTTTGGGGCGTAGCGTAACAAAATAGGTGGAGCGGTGGGGGCGCCAACTGCGGACATCCAGAGCTTGTGTGGTATCAATCAAGTTGTTCAACAACCTTAATTCATACCGCTGGGCCTCGCGAGTGGCACGCTTGCGCCGCCGACACGCCATATAGGCGTGATAGACCGCAGCGAAGTGGGTGCCGCCCGCTACTTCACTCTCCCGCGCGCACCAACCGGACCGCGTTGTTGTTGTTCCGGTTGTTCCAGTTGTCGTTCCCATTGTCAAAGTTGACGTTCCACGCGTTGTTTGAATTACCGGCGACCGGAGAACCGGACCAGAAATTCGACGTAAATGGCCCATGCACTTATCGGGCATATCGCCCCACCAGTACCCCATCCCCTGAGGGGTAGGAATACCTGTATCACTATCCCATCGATAGGATGGGGGCATGGGCGCACAGTGATAATCGGCACTCGTTCGATCCGTTTCAGCGAACCGAACTTCCGGCCGTGCCGCCTGTTTGCACCGTCCACCGCTCCGTTTTCATGAATTGGCCTTGCTATTAGATTCGGTCAATGCCGCGATTAATGCATCACGGTCTGAGCCAATAAATTGCCTAAAGCCTAAAGTTGATTTAAGATGCCTTTGAGTTTCTGAACTTCTTCAGGACCCAACCCGCGCAGACGCTCTTCCGGTGCGAATTGTTTGAGTATTTCCTCCGTTCCCAACCCACGTAGGCGCTCCTCCGAAGGTAATTGCTCCAGAAAGGCATGCCGTTCCTCTGGACTCAGATGGCTGAGTATGTATTGACGGCTCTCGCGAGCAAAATCACTCAAGGTGTAGGCCATGTTCGGTAGCTCCAGGTTGTAGCGTAAATACAGGTTGTCACCAAAGTTGTAACTGCTCGCTCCCCTCTCAACGGGAGAGATTGGGAGAGTGAACGGTTATGTAGTGCCTAACAATACGTATCTATCGATTATCCTCAATGCCGTACCGTTTGCTTGTGCCATCCGCCGCTCTGCCTCCCGACCGTCACCGCCAGCTCGCTCAAGGTCTGAAATTGGCTAAAGCTGGTCAACGCTTTTATTTCCTTACTTAGCTGTATCAGCAATTTTAGGTCATCCACGGTAGCAACCAAACGTTCCAGATGACGTAGCCGATTCGCTGGATCAGTAGCAGCTCTACCGATGAGACGACAGACATTCAGAGCCTGCCGTCTCAAATCCGTGCCCACCGTGTATTTGTGATACCTGGGAAACTGGCGTACCGCTTCCTCGACAGCCACCAGCAGCCGATTGGCGTCACGCCACAATGGCGTATCCCGATTCATTCCACCCATTCCCCTATCCTCCTAATTAACGCAAGTTGCCACCAATCATTGATGTTTGAACCTTGATGGCCTTAGTCATCGTTTCGTCAGTTTATTACCCCGAAGGGGTTATGTCATTTAGCCCAGGGTTGCGACGTAGGGCTGGGCTTTTCCCCAGGGTAGCGACTACGTCGCAACCCTGGGCTAAATGACATAACCCCT
>CAUYUB010000294.1:0-2362 GCA_963575685.1 Gammaproteobacteria bacterium
CTCCAATGTCGTCAAACACTAAATCCCCCGTACACGCACCCAAAAGTCAGTCCACGGGGCTTATAGGCTTGAAAAACACCGTTCCTGAGCCTCTCCTTACCGCCCCCACGCCAGAAATCGCCGTTTTCATGGCCGGGAAGTACATCGAAGGGGCTGGAAGCGCGGCCATCGAAGTGGTCCTATCTCGTAGGACGTGTTGCCTGACGTGTCAGAACTTGGACTGGCTCAAGAAGAAACGCGCGAGTAGGTGTCTGAAGGTCAAAGGGGTCTTTGAATGGTGGAAGGATGATTCAAAGTGCCCGCTTTCAATCTGGAGGCACTAGCGTACCCCTACTGACGATTAGGTAGAAAGACGATGAATACGAGAACCCTATATTTTGACAGGATAAGTCGAAAGTTCTACGACCCCCAGCTCGGTGGGGCAATCGTCTCTCGTTTCACGTTGCAGCAATACGACCCGACGCAGATTCGCGTATGCGTTACGGACGGGGTGCAGATAGTTGACGAGAATGGGATTCCGCTTCACGGCGAAGCTGACCTTACCGGCTGGACGACCGCGCTTGCGGCGATGACGTTTGGGGCTGCGGGTACGCTTATTTCCGGTATTGATGCCAGCGATACAGTCTGGCATAAGCTCGCCAAGGGACGTTTTACGCTTTCGGCGTGCCGCTGCGGGTCCACGTATGCGACAAACATCGAATACCAGCTCGATATTGTCCTGATGAAAAACCTTTCGCAGTATACCATCCAAGGAGACACACCGCTTGTGGCGATTGTCAAGGCCGGCGTCGAACCGTCTGGCCTTCCTGTTGAACTGGCTGTCGCGTATAGCGGCCTTATTTCCATAGAAGACGAAGAAACCTTCGTTGACATCGAAATCCCCGGCATCACTGCAACGGGTCAAATCAGTATCGGGATTACTCCGTCCACCGGTGGGGCATGGGTTCCCGTTTTCGAGTGCTTACCTACCACGGAAGAATTCCCGTCTGGAAAACCCGACACGGTTCGGGTATCAAGTGGAATCTCGCCGGGCACCGGAAATCAATTCAAGGGTGTCTGGACGCTACTTAGGTTGGCATGAAGAAATTCGTATTTTTCATTATTGGATTCATGGTATGCGCTTCTGTCTTCGGGCAGGTACGCAAGAGCGACAAGTTTTTAGTCTCGACGAACAACGCCGAGAACGCGAACTACCTGCCTGCGGGCGGGTTAAAAGCGTACGCATTCAAGATTGGCAACAACGACTGGGTCTATGACGTTTGCAGTAGCCAGAAGGTGGTTCAAATAATTCAGGCGTTAGGAATGACTGGGTATAGCGCAGGTTACGGAATCAACATCACCAACGGCGTCATTTCGTTGAATACATCAACCGTCACGAACTATGCGACGGCGCTTCAAGGTTCACACGCCGACACCGCCTATGGCTGGGGGGACCACGGGGCGGCAGGGTATGCGCTGCGGGCCACAGTGGATGCCGGTACCAACGCATTGACGCTGGCTCTGCTGGACTACGCACTCAAGAGCATCACGCTGACAGTGAACGGTGTGAGCGGCAATCTCAGCAGCAACCTCAGCTTTAGCACGCCTACGCTCGCAGAGGTGTTGGCCGCCGGGTCATACGCCGGGGTATCGAATGCAATCAGCGGTGGCTGGCTGCAATTTCCGGCGCAAGACCCCAACGCTTTTCTGGTACACGCTTATGATGAATTTGAATACACGTCAGCAGGAGACCTGATTCTCAGGGCCGGTGACGAGGGCGGCTTACTGTATGGTGGGAAGATAGTGCTTAAAGCCGGGGAAGATGCCAGCGACGCAGCTTGGCCCGGTCGAATGGAGTTCTATGCAGCGACCAATTATGAGTATAAAACTGGTGTGACCAAGTGGGGATATTCGTTTTGCGATTTTAGAACCAACCTCGCACCTATACAAATTGGAGACCCCACTGACGACAGCCACGCTGATACACTGGGGGCGCGGAAAGCAGGAGTTTCAAACGCAGTGGTTACTGCCGGCACCAACATCTCGGTGACGACCACAACCAACGGTAGTGTGATTACCTATCAGGTTGCCGTCACAGGTTCATTGGGGCTCACGACTAATGCAGTAAACGGGCTGATAGCCGCTGGCACCGCTCTTAACGCGGCAAACTGGGTTGGGTCGGCAGCATTTTCAAATACGGTGTGGGGAACATTTCTAAAACTCACCGGCGGCACTGTGGCCGGGCTGACGGTAACCGGTGACCTCACGGTAAATGGAATCACCCACCAAACAACGGTTATTAACATATCTACCAATGTCTTCGTTGGCACACAGACAAATCTGGTGGCCACTACTGTTTACTCAACTCAGGAGGTTTATCAAG
>CAUYUB010000295.1:0-2359 GCA_963575685.1 Gammaproteobacteria bacterium
TCGGTCAATTCCGGCAATCACCCAGTCATCTTCTTCGGTGCCGTCAGTACTATTTTGATAAGGAAAAAAACAAAAGCGCATATAATCGCAAGCATGTATCGCTTGAGAAACTGAAAGGCTGGAACGAAAAGAAATAATCCCGAAATTCCCGCGTATCCGGTTTGCGTGAAGACTACCTAAAACTAAGGCTATCCCATGTGTACTAAAGAAGAAATGATTGCGGTGATGAATGCAATGTCTACAACCGAGTTATCCCAGCTCAGTAATGATGCCCTGCGCATTATCCATGCCAGACGCAGTGATGCGTTGAAGACCGTTATCCAGATCATCGGGGAGTATGGTTTTACCGCCGCCGAGCTTGGTTTTGAAATAACCGCCAATGCGCCTGAATCCAAGAAGGCCGAGCCTGCTGCCCGCTCCTGGTATCGCCATCCGAATATTCCTACGGAGACCTGGAGCGGCAGGGGCCGCAAACCCGGTTGGCTGCTGGATCTGCTTGCGGAAGGCTGGACTCTCGACAAGCTCCGCGTCGTCGATGAGGAGGACTCGACCGTACCGGTAGCAGACGAGGAATTATCAGAGGACGCTCCCCACACCTAATTGGCCGAGGGAATATTGGAAGAGAACAACGGAGAAGATGGGGGGATGGAGAAGGATATTTTCTTTACATCATCAGTTAGTCACCGAATTCTGCATTCAATGAATTTGGTGACTAACTTTGATGATTTACTTTGGTCGGGGCGAGAGGATTTGAACCTCCGACCACCTGAACCCCATTCAGGTGCGCTACCAGGCTGCGCTACGCCCCGTTTCGACAAATCCTGCGCGGAGTCCAGTGTAAGGATGACCCCAGCGTTGGTTCTACCGGAAAGGTGCGCATTATACGGGAATGACGGCGGGTTACAAGCAGGTTTGCCGATATGTCAGGAAGACCGGACGTATTCAGCTATTTCCCCGTCCCGCGAACGGTGATGATGAGTAAGGCGCAGACTCTGCCCCCCCGTTGCGTCGCCGCGTCTCACCCCTTAGCATCGCGACCTTTCCCGAGCATCCTTTTGGTACGGGCCTCATTCACCTCTTTATATTTGGACCATTGTCATGCGTAGCCATTATTGCGGACAGATCGACGAGTCTCTGGTGGGCCAACCGGTGGAACTCTGCGGCTGGGTAAATCGTCGCCGGGACCATGGTGGGATCGTCTTCATCGACCTGCGTGACCGGGAAGGACGGGTACAGGTAGTGATCAACCCCGATACCCCGCAGGCATTTCAGTCCGCCGAGCGAGTCCGTTCCGAGTATGTGCTACGCATCTGCGGCATGGTCCGCCATCGTCCGGCGGGTACTGAAAACGAACACTTGACCACCGGTCGGGTCGAGGTAGTGGGAACCTCTGTAGAGGTACTCAACCGTGCTGAGCCTCCACCGTTCACGCTGGAAGACGAGACCGAAGCCAGCGAGGAGGTGCGTCTGCGCTACCGCTACCTGGACCTGCGTCGGCCCGAAATGCTCCGCCGGCTCAGAATGCGCACGGAAGTCACCCGCACGTTGCGCCATTTCCTGGATAATCATGGTTTTCTCGATATCGAGACACCTTTCCTGACCAAGACCACCCCCGAAGGTGCGCGGGATTATCTGGTGCCCAGCCGTACCCATCCAGGACATTGCTTCGCCTTACCCCAATCGCCCCAGCTCTTCAAGCAGCTCCTGATGATCTCCGGCATGGATCGCTATTATCAGGTGGTACGTTGCTTCCGGGACGAAGACTTGCGTGCCGACCGCCAACCCGAGTTTACCCAGCTCGATATCGAGACCTCCTTCCTGGACGAAAACGGCATCATCGCGATCATGGAGTCGATGGTGCGCGAATTGTTTGCCCGGGTACTGGAGGTGGCGCTGCCTAATCCTTTCCCGCGCATGACCTACGCCGAAGCGATGCGTCGCTTTGGCTCCGATCGTCCCGATCTACGCAATCCCCTGGAATTGACGGATTTAGGTGATCTGATGCGCGATGTGGACTTCAAGGTCTTTTCCGCACCTGCCCGCGATCCCCGGGGACGGGTGGCGGCATTACGCCTCCCCGGAGGAAATGACCTGCTTGCGCGTTCCGCCATCGACGGGTACCAGCAATTCGTATCCATCTATGGGGCGAAGGGTCTGGCCTATATCAAGATCAACGACATCACCCGAGGACGCGCGGGTCTGCAATCGCCCATCGTCAAGTTCCTCTCCGATGAGGTGCTGGTAGGGATCCTTGACCGTACCGGCGCACAAACCGGAGACGTACTCTTTTTCGGTGCGGATCGTGCCACCGTGGTCAACGAATCACTGGGGGCATTGCGCTTACGATTGGGCGAAGACC
>CAUYUB010000296.1:0-2353 GCA_963575685.1 Gammaproteobacteria bacterium
TTGACGACATCTCCTGCATCGCCATCAATGATGAGCTGATGGCGTCCCTCGTTGACGGCGAAGCTATAGGTCCCGTTGGCCCAGCCGAGCGCACCCTTGGTAACGCTGTTGATTAGATTTATACCCGCCAGATCCTGCACGTCGCTAACGCTCAACGTCAGCGTGTTGTTGCCGCTACCGGTGAGATCGATGCGTTCGATGGAGGTCAGACGTGAGCCGCCGCCTGGTGCGCTACCGCTTTGGTTGGCGATGGCGGTGAGATCGAGGTTGATACCGGCACCGTCGAGCTTGAGTGTGTCGATTCCGCTACCACCGTCCATGCGGGCCAATTGTCCGGTGTTGCCGCCAGAACCGTAATTGGCCACCAGCGCCGCGACGTTATTGGCATTGAGAACGAAGGTGTCGTTTCCCGCTCCGCCGTAGAGCACATCCGCCCCGCCGTTACCAATAAACGTATCGTTACCCGCATCGCCCACCAAGGTCTCGGCGGCGTTCGTGCTGGTCAGCGTGTCATTGCCACTGGTGCCAAGCTGGTCCACCGCGGTTTGCTGGAAAGCACCCGTAGTCGAGCCGAAAATCACGTAGCTCCGACCGGCATCAGTTCCTGCAGCAGGGTCGCTCCTTTTCGCCCCAACGATGAGGTCGACAAGGCCATCGCCGTTGATATCCCCGGCGCTGGTGACACTACAACCGCTGAAGTCACTTGCGCCCTGGCCGTTGATGACGAAGCCGCCGGTGCCCGCTACGACTGCGGAAAGCTCTACCCCTGTCGTTCCCGTCTTTCCGAACACCACATAGCTCCGACCGGCATCGGTTCCCGTGACGGGGTCGCTCTGGAGCGCTCCGACGATGAGGTCAGCGAGGCCATCGCCGTTGACGTCTCCAGCGCTGGCAACACTATTACCGCTGACGTCACCTGCGCACTGGCCATTGATGACGAAGCCACCCGTACCCGCAGCAACAGCGGCGAGGCTGGAACCACACCCAGCATCAGCATTGATACCCTAGCACCCACACTCGGTTCCAGTACACCCACCGACAACGCCACCAGCATCGCCGTGGGCAGCAACATTGTGCTGACCTTCAGCGAGAACATGGCGGCGGACAGCGGCAATATCGTGATCAGTAATGGTACCGATACCCGCACCATTTCTGTGACGGATACCTCGCAGGTCTTCATCAGCGGCAATACCGTCACCATCAATCCGACCAACGATCTCAACGCGGGTAGCAGTTACAACGTCCAGTTGGCCTCTGGGGTACTCGAGGACACGGCAGGCAATGCCTACGCCGGTATCACAGACGCCACCACCTTCAATTTCACGACCGTGTCTGCTCCACCCACGCTCACCATTAACAGCGACAAGAACGCGGTGAAGATCGGCGAGACGGCGACAATCACCTTCGCTTTCAGTGCAACCCCAATCGGATTCGATGTGAGCGACATCGTTACTACCGGCGGGACGCTGAGCAACCTGACGGTGGATGGGAGCAACAACAAGGTTTACACCGCGACCTTCACGCCGACCACGGGTCTAGCCTCTGGGAACGCAAGCATCACGGTGGCAGCGGGGACGTACACCGATGCCAACAGCAACAATGGCGGAGTGGGGACGACACCAAGTATCAGCATCGACACCCTGGTGCCCACACTCAGCTCCAGTACACCCGCCGACAACGCTACCAGCATTGCCGTGGGCAGCAACATCGTGCTGACCTTCAGCGAGAACATGGCGATTGGTAGCGGCAATATCGTGATCAGTAACGGTACTGATACTCGCACTATTTCCGTGACGAATACTTCACAGGTCACCATCAGCGGCAATACCGCCACCATCAACCCGACCAACAATCTCAACGCGGGTAGCAGTTACAACGTCCAGTTGGCCTCAGGGGTATTCAAGGACACGGCAGGTAATGCCTATGTTGGTATCACGGATGCCACCATCCTCAATTTTACTACCGTGTCCAATACTTCCGTTGCCATCGACCTTTCCTCTATCGCGAACGGTACTGGCGGCTTCGTCATCAACGGCCAGTGCGCGGGTGACAAGAGCGGCGTTAGCGTCGCCAGCGCCGGGGACGTCAACGGCGACGGCCTCGCCGACCTCATCGTCGGTGCGTATAGGAGCGACCCCGCCGCAGGAACCGATGCCGGCCGGAGCTACGTGGTGTTCGGGAAGACGGGAACGACGGGAATTAACCTTTCGGCAGTCGCGTCGGGCACCGGTGGCTTCGTCATCAACGGCCAGTGCAGGCAAGACTACAGCGGCTTTAGTATCGCCAGCGCCGGGGAAGTCAACGGCGACGGCCTCGCCGACCTCATTGTCGGTGCGGATAGGAGCGACGCCCC
>CAUYUB010000297.1:0-2343 GCA_963575685.1 Gammaproteobacteria bacterium
TGTCGAACATCTCGGCAGTCACGATGGAGATTCATCCTACCGTTGACCCTACGGCCAGTCCGACTGTCACCAAGACCATCACGAGGGCGGCGAACGAAATCGATTGGTCGGTGACATCCAGCGAGCATGAGCTGGCCACGCCTGGGAGGTCGCATTTCTTTTTCTTGCTGACGTCGGCAGAAACGGCCGGGTTGGCAGCATCCGGCACCGTCACACACTGGATCGACTTCTACGCGACGGTGGACGAAAGTTCGGAAAGGATGGCGCTCGGGTCCGGGACGATCTCGTCCTACGACGGCGGGATCATCGGGACTGGGTCGGCCCCAGCCGGCGGCGGTCCAGCCATCAGCTACGCGGAAGCTTCAGCAATCATCCAAGACAGAGTGCCCTACAACGTTCCTTACGGGAAAGCGATCCGGTTCCTTGGGACATCGGCGGATGGGAAGCCGGTGGCGATCTCGTTGCAGCTCGTCATCGACCCGGTGCAGGGAGCCATTCTGGCGCAGAATCTCGAAATCGGGCAATAACCATAGCCATGAAAATCCAAAGCGAAATTTTAACGTTAAAGCGTGGCAAGGCGACGATCCTGGCGTTCCTGCTGATGGCCGTTTTTGCCGTCCACGCTCATGCCGCGTTCAGGAACGTCTTAACCATCGAGGTCACGTCCATCGCCAGCAACGGTTTCTCCCTGACCATCAACGGGGAGACCAAGACCACGACCAACTCTCTCGGGGCAACGTCCATCGCGGCGTCGAACGGCATGAGCAAGGAGGTAACGACCACGAACCTTTACCGGGCTTTGGTGGCCTACCCGTTCGGCGTTCAGCAATCGGTGTTCTACACCAATGCGACCAAAATCTGCATTACGGGCGGGACGAACGTCATGTTCACGACGGCCCAGCAATCCAACTGGCTGGCGTTCACCACGTCGTCAAATCTGGTTTATTCCGCTATGGCTGTTTACACCCCGTTCACCGTCCAGAGCAATTCGGTGAGGCAATGGCAGATGTCGATGCTCTCGACCCAGCTTATCACTTACGCCACCAACCCGCTGCCGGAAGGGTCGGTCGTCTTCAGCCATTTCCTGACAGACCGGACCAACCAGACCGCCACGAACAAAACCTTCGTCGCCGGGACTTACTCAGGGAACGTGGTGGCGCTGACAAACGGTTTCTTCATGGCTCCGACGATCAGCAATTCGATCATCGCCGAAGCAACGCTTTCGGGGTGCAGCTACACGGGGAATGTGGGCAAACTGACTAATGGAGCCTTTTTCTCCCCTGTCCTTACCAACGCTATCATCAACACCCCGATCTTGTCCAACTCGGTCATGCTGGGGACCATGACCTCCACCAACCTGAGCATCACGCGGACGAACGGGCTCGCGCTCACTTTGCTAGGTGCATCACCCTTGTCGTCGTCGCCTGGGGTCGCCGGGCAGATCATGGTCGATTCGTCCTACCTTTACATCTGCGTTTCGGCCAACACCTGGAAGCGGATAGCCCTAACGTCATTTTGAAAACATGAGAACAATTCTCGCCCTGATTTTCGCCCTCGCAATGGCGGTTTCTTCGGAAGCCGCCAACGTCGTTTTCTCGCTGCCCACTTCGGTTGGCCCGTCCGGGATCAAGACGTTCGTGACGCTGACTCCCACGGACTCGCCACGAGACTTTGGAACGAACCTGATCACCGGTGAGTCGATGCGATACCAGACTGACACCAACGGCATGCTGACGGTGTCTAACCTTTTCGGTGCAACGAATGCTTTCTACAAGGTGGACGTGAACGGCTACAACTCGGTCACTCGCTTTTGGATCCTTGTCCCGTCCAACGAAGTGACCGTGACGGCGCAGTCGATCAAGGTCCCGCAGACGAGCGTCCAGAACACGATCTACTCGTTCTCGATGGCGCAGTCTGATTTGCGTTACCCTTCACTCTTTGGGAGCGGGATCGAAGTAACCACAAATAGTGGGCGACTCAGTATCGACGCTACAGGAGGAGGATCGACGAACGGCATCATCGGCACGCAAGCAACCAACATCACGAAAGCATTGATCGCGCTTTCAAATTCACCCATCAATAGCGCTCTGTCAGTCAAGCAATCTGGTAGCGTCAACCTGACCAACTGGAGCGCACTCCCCACCAATGTTCTAAGTTCGCTCGGGGGCGGGACTACGAACGGGGTCACGGCGGCTCAGGCAACCAACATTGCCCAAGCGGTTGTCTCCGCCGCAACCAATTTTGACGCCGTGACCATCGGTTCCATGACGGTCACGAACTTTGGCGCCGCCGCCGCGGCCTTGACCAACGTGAACACCTACGGCACGCATCCGAAGTTCAACG
>CAUYUB010000298.1:0-2314 GCA_963575685.1 Gammaproteobacteria bacterium
AATAATAATATTTATAATTAGTGATGAGTGAGCCTTTTTACTTACGAAGGAGGGGTTCTATGTTTTCCAAAGTCCAAACGATGAGATGCTCTTGATTTGGTTCGGGTAGACGTTGCAATCCTACGATGACCTCGACGAAAACCCCACGAAGCACCAGAATCAGCGATATTACCTTGTCTTCGTGTGGGTAACATTGATGGACGAATTCACCGCCTTCCTGACCGATCACTCCACTCCGACTGGCAGCGTGAGAAACAGCGACTTTTAAGGTGCGTTGAACAATATTTGCGCAATAGACATATTTTGAGTTTGGTGATAAGGCACCTTTTTTGCGCTAGACTGGCTACTCTAGGAATGAAATTGGGGGCGACCTGGCTTCGACGAGGGTCACAAAACCCAAGGCGCATGCCGAGGTGCAGGCTACCTCGTAAAACACCCTGCAAAAGCAATAGTCGCCAACGACGACATCTTCGCTCTCGCCGCTTAGTCGGTGAGCCTCTGACTGAGGCCGTGCCTGTGCGCTCAGTGTCCGCAAGGGCAGTCAGGGGTCACTTCTCACAGGATCGCGAAGCGGCTCGCCCAGAGCCAAATCGCTAAAACTATCTGGGCTCGCAGGTTATCTACCCCGTCTGTCGGGGGGTAGCCGGTCAAATTAAAGGCAGACTACGCATGTAGTGCTAACGGCAGAGGACTTTCGGACGCGGGTTCGATTCCCGCCGCCTCCACCATCAATATTCAATATAATCAACAAATTATCAAAAATCACAGCCTCGTAAGAGGCTGTTTTTTTGGGCTGTCAGGGGTCGCTTGGTCAGCTTTTTGGTCAGCATTTTTATCCTGTAATTTCTCCGAAAACATTGATACCGCGCGGCCTCCAGCCTCGGGATCGGCGTCCGGCATCCAACGCCCATAGTTTCTGCGAATCATCCCCCAATCTTTATGCCCCATTTGCTTGGCCACCCACATCGGGTGTTCTCCTGCCGAGAGCATCATTGATGCGTAGGTATGTCGAGTCTGGTATGGATTCCGGTACCGCACTCCGGCGCGCTTGAGAATGTGCGTCCAGAGCGTCTTGCGGATCGGCTGATCACCCGCCCAGCGTTCGCCTGTGCGCGGGTTCTGGAAGATCTCTTCTCCCCTCTCCCACGTCCATTGGCGCTGGTCTTGCAGTGCGGCCATGGCTGGCTCAAGAAGTTTTACTTCACGCGTCCCGGCCCTAGTTTTGGTTGTCTCCGCTTTTCCCTTTGACGCTTGGGTCTGCGCACGCCGGACAATGACCACTCCGCGCTTCCAGTCAACATCCACCCAGTTTAGGGCCACTAATTCCGAGGTGCGTAGCCCTGTTCAAAGTGCGAACTTCACCAAATTGTGTCCCTGCCCATCTACGGCGGCGAGGATGGCAGCTTGCTCTTCAGCGGTAAATGGGTCGATATCATCCTCTTCTTTTGGTGCCTCCGCCTTGCGATAGACCCAACCGGATAGAGGATTTGATTCTATTAACTCATCCTCGAACGCCTCTTGCAGGGCTGCGCGGAACACACTAAGGATGTTGGCAATCGCTTTATTTCCTGCTTCGAGTCCTGCCGCCCAGACCTTGATGTCGGATCTCGTAACGGTCGCAAGCGCGTAATTCCCAAAGCGCGGAATTAGGTGCCCTTTGATTACCTTTTGATATCCAGCCGTCGTGCTCGTCTTTATCGTCGGGGCCTTACGAACAATCCATCCTTCGAGATAGCTTTCTACTGTCAGCGCTTTCCCGGGCATAGCTGTGAGCTTTGCCGCATGTTTGGAGTTGGGGAAGGTAGTGGCGTAATCAAAGGTGCCTTTTTCAATCGCGTCCAGGATCGCCGCCCTGTGATTGGCGGCTCTCTTCAGATTAGCGGGGGTGGGCTGGAGTTTGATACGCTCGCGGCGACGCTGCCCTGCATAATAGAAGTCAATTTCGATGGTCGTTTCCGAGGCGGCTCGAACGCCGTCGAACTGCCGCTCTCTACCCATTCGTTATACCCCTCGGTGTTGATCAATGTTCGGCCATCAGGGGCCTTTATCCACACCAGTTTCTCCGGCCAAACTCCATCCCGGATCTTTGTCCGAATCGCGTCCTCGGTGTAGCCCGATTCGTCGGAGAATTTACCAATAGTCAGGTACCTGATCATTTTCAGCACCGTCTGACGGTTTCATAGATGCAAGAGCAACTGCTACTTCGGTGGAAGGTAGAACTCGAACATTCGCAAATAATATGATACCGAACGCCACAAACGGGTGGTGCCTTACCTTGACCTAACCATACGCACGGTAGAAAGTTCTTAAGATT
>CAUYUB010000299.1:0-25024 GCA_963575685.1 Gammaproteobacteria bacterium
ATAAAATTCGAGTTGGTGCATTTGCCGGCGGAGTGCAATGTTCACGGTCATGATGATTTGTTCGACATGACTGTAACCATAAATTTTATGACTCCGGACGTTTCGGGGGAGATAAAGGAGCTCGTCGCGTGAATAATCCGCCGCGGGGATCCCCTTCAATATTTGTTGATAAGCGACGTCGGGGGGGAGGGGTGTCCGGCCGTCCGCGTTGATCTTCCGGGTGATCGTCGTCCCGTCGATTATTTCAAGAGCGTAAGGGACCGAGGGGCCGGTGATCCCGCCCTTTGTTCGGCGGACGTAAAGAGTCGGAGCGTCGACGACGAAAAGATCTTCAAGGAGCATCCGGCGCCAGGTTGCGAAATCGTGTTCCTTGTCGGGGCTCGCGAAAAAGTCCCGGAGGGCGGCGATCCTGGGGTCGTCTTTTTTCCGGGCCGCGGTGTCCTTCGCCTGGAATTTCCACGTCATTCGACAAAGTCGGTCTTTGTGGGTTTCGATAATGAGGCGGAGGAGATCGTAATTATCGGCGAGCGCGCGAAGTTGTGCAAACGAGACGCCCTCGGTCGAACGTGGTTGAATGTGAATATTGACGCCGACGGGGTAATCAAATTGACGGCCGCCGGCCTCTTGAGCCATAGGCGCGAGGGGTTGCAAAGGCCCGAAAAACGTCGAAGGGGCCACGCCTTCGACTGCATAGCGGACCCCTTGAATTGCTCGTTGTATAAAACCCGGGAGGAGGTCCGTCGCTTTTCCGCCGCCGTTCGCCGCCCTGTCGCTCATAATCTCCCCCTTGATTCCGCCATTAGAATGACGCTTCCGTCATGAATATGACAAGTTTTAGGGGAATACAAGAATTATTTTTTAATCATTTGCAATTGTCGCGCTTTATAAGTTTTTCATTCCCTTGAAAGCCTCGTCGACGCGTTGCCTCCATTCTGACCGCGGGAAACTATGAGCATATAAAAACCCGATTAATTCCCCCGTACTAAAGCCGCCGCGACAAGAGCCTTCGACAAGGGCCGTTTGTGGTCCGTATAATTCACAATAGACTTCATACGCTTTCATTGTGACGGCCTGGCTTATTTGCCCGGGTTGTTTTCCGTAATAATGGCCGGCGGTCTGGACCGGGTGAGTTTTTATTTCCATAAATATTTTCCCCTTTTGTTTGCAATTATCGCGAATCGGGTGATCGGGTCTTTTTGTCAAACTGACCGTTTATGCTTAAGCGGCCGCCGCCTTCTTTGCCATAAGCTCGTTATATTGTTGCTCGTAGAAGTCAAAGAGCCCCATATTCTCGCCGGTGTGCATAGCAAAGGCGCCGCTCGATCCGTCGGCGTCGTCGTCGTGAGTCGCATCCGGAAAGCCTTCCATACTCGCGAAATAATCTTCGTTCCACGCGCCGCGGAGGATCTTTATATTTCCCGCCTGGGCCTGGGCCGAGAAGGGACCGAACCGGACGATCTTCGAGCCCCCCTCGGGCCTGGTCGTCACAGTATAGCCCGAGAGTTGTTTCACAATATAGGCCGCTTGACTCTTTCCCGCCTGGCCTGGATCCTGGGGAAAACCGATCCGGACCCCGGGGCCGTCACTCGACGCGGTGTTCTTCCATGCCGTTTCTGTCGCGGCCGGATTTGCCCGGAGCCGGACGACGTGGAGGACGTAATAAAGGCCGGTCGTCCGGTGTCTTCCCATCTTGACGCCGATCGTCCAATCGGGATCGTTTGAGTCGGTTTTCTCGGTGCTCGCAAGGTCCCAATATCGAACGACGTCGAGATCCGCCGGCGCGACGTCGACGATCTCGCACCATTCCCGCCGGAAGTAAAGACCGGCCGCGGGTCGGATCTTCCAGTTTCCCCCGAGTAAGCGAGCTTGATCGACGAGCGGGAGCGCCTTCAAGTTTGCCAAATATCCCGGGTTTGATTTCAATAGTTTTTTGTTGTCGTAAACGCTCGCCGATATGAAGGTGAAACTCTTCGGGAGGATCCGGTCCTCCTCTTCGCATCCTGGGACCTCGTAAAGCTCGACGAGCTCCTCCCGGGACGCCGCCCAGATAACCGCGTCATTGAGTACAATAAACCATCGGATCACGCCGGACCGCTCGGGGATCGAAAAGCCGGTTTCGGGATCAATCCACCACGCTATAAACTCCGCGACCCATGAGTCGGCGTCGGGATTGCACGTCGCCCGAATGTAACCGTCGACCCCGGACATTCCGCGGTTTCTCGATAACATATAAAAAAATTGTTTCCGGGTGAAATGAGTCAATTCGTCAAAACAAATGAGGGGGATTTGTGAGCCTTGCCAATCGTGGACCGTCTTCTCATGTTCGAGGTGTGCGAATTTGATTTTTCCGCCCTTCGGCCATTTCCAAAGGAGGGACGACTCGATCGGGACGCCGCCGGCCCGGGTGTAAAGCTCGACGCTTTCGTCCCAAAGGCCTCCGGGGTTTCGGATCTGTGTCGTGTTTCGGCGGAAATAAACCGCGGAAAACCGCCGATTTGTCGGAGCGTGTCGGAGCCCTTCAAGGAGGATCCCCCACGACTTCCCGCCCCCGGCCTGGCCGCCATAAAGGACAATATCCGCGGAGGAGGAGAGAAAAGCCTCTTGAGGTCCTTCTTGTGGTCCGATCCTGGCGAGGACTCGCTCGACGGTTCTCTTCGTCCTAGCGGTCGGTTTCGCGGTCGACGCTTTTCGGGTTTGCTTCGCCGCCATTACTTCGCGAGGGTCGCGATCGCCCCGAGGAGTGCCTTCACGGTGTCGATCACATAAACCCGGGACTCGGGGAGGAAAGCGGCCACGGTCGCCAGGGTGACGACGGTCGTCGCGAGTGAGAGGACGACGATCCCCTTCACGCTCAAGATCTTGATCTCGGTTTCGGTCGGTTCGCTCATGTCTCGACTATCTCCTCTTTTTTCTCTCTTCCGTTTGTCGGGATATAAAAGACCACGCCGCCGACGTCCTGGGCCTCGCCGTTCTTGTCGAGGATCCGGTGATCGGTCTTTTCGGAGTACATTCCGGCCATACCGAGGACCATTTTCGCGTGAGCCGCGGAGCCGGCGACGGCCTCCCGGACGCAAGCGTTCACGACGGGACCGATCGCCCGGTGAACAAGCGCCTCGCACTCTCCCCGGTAATAGTCCGCGAATCCCTCCCGCTCGAAGGCGCGATAATATGCTTTCCTTGACGTCCCGGCCGCTTCACAAATTGAGGTGACGGATTTGAATCGGTGTTCCGGGTTCAAGAGAATGTCGAGGAGTTTCCGCTCGATCGGCGAGGGTATAAAAACCGGGACCTCTTCCGTCTCTTCGTCTTCTCTCATTTGATTTGATCCTCCTTGAGAATATCGGGGACGACGGCGCCGGGCTCCGCCCAATCGAGGGCGATCCGGAGGACCTCCGAAAAGTCCTTGACGTTGTGGTCGACGAGCTTCGTCCCGCGTTTCGGTATGTGCTTTAATTCGTGATAAATGAGGATTGCCATTTGTTCGGGTGTGAAGTAATCCGTCCGGTAATCATAAACGACAATCGCAAAGCGCGCCCGGGTGAAAAACTTGATCGGGTGTTCCGCGAATGAATAGCATCGGGCCGACGCCTTCGGAGTGCTCGCCAGGTCGAGAAAAAAGAGGACTTGATCGAGTTCGACGTGAGCGACGTCTTCGCGCCTGGCGATAATCTGGCTCGCGAGCTCCCGGAGATCCTCGTCCTCTTGAATCGTAATCATGATTTGAGCCCGTCGAGAATGAGATCGAGGTCGCCCTTCAATAGCTTTTTTGCTTCATGCCACGCGGGACCGCCGTCCCTGGCGAGCGTTTCCTCGATCCGTTTTATTGCCTGGTCGATTCTGTTCTCGATCCTCTGAATCTTCTCAAGTTTTGCATCATTCGCGGCGATACAATTTTCGACGTTTGCGATCAATTCAATATTACGCCGGCGCGTCTTGATTTCCTCGGCCTTTGCGAGTGTGAAAGATTCCCCGCGGTCGACGACCTGGATCTTGAGACAAGACCGATCGACCAAAAGCTCCCGGATTATTTTGTCGGCCTCGGGGACCGCTTGAGAATTCCTATATTTTCCGACGATCCAATCGTCCGCCCTTTTTTCTAATTCGTCCATTTTATCGCCTCGCTTGTTCTCTTCGTTGTTTGAGATCCCGGAAGTTTTCCCGGTTCGTTTTGCACGTTTCGCGGTGTCTCATTTTGCGACAATCCGGATCGAGACAAAAGAGACGAGGGCGGTCCCCGTTTGAGGGCGGCGCCTGGTTGGTGCATCCTGGCCGGCGACATTCCGCCGCCTCGTCTTCTTTGACCTCGATCCCGGTCATTGTCAATATGTTTTGGTCTTCGGCCGCTGTCCCCTCGGGACGAGCTCGGCGTTTCCGTAAAAATTAAGGACGACCGGGGCGATCATCGGCTCGGACTTAACGGCCGGCGTTTTTGCTTTTGCCTCGGTTTCAAGGACGAGGACCCGGGCGATCAAGGCCGAATTCAGCCGATAGAGTCGGATCACGCAAAACGGCGCGATAAAAAGGAGCATCAAATAAACGACGGCGACGGCGAGGCCGATATAAAGGAGCGCGACGCGCCCGGCTTTCCCTGCTGATTCTGCGTTCATGGTTTCTTTTCTCCTTTATTTTTTAATATCCGAGCGACTGCAAAAAGGCGAGCGCGTGAGACGCCCCGAAACAGATTTCCGACTTCCATCCCTGGTGGAGCCGGCGGTCTTTAAAATCCTTTTGTTCCTTCGTCGCGGATCCGTCGAGGGTCTTCATTTCGATAAAGGTCCCGGGGGATCCTGGAAACTTCGGGGGCGGGTCAAGGATAATGAGATCATGAAAGCCTGGGAGCGTCCCGAGCTTTTGCATTTTCTTTCCCTCGTTCGAGTATGTCCGGCCCTTGACGTCGACCTTCGACGGACGCTTTCCCCCGTTTGGGCTGTGGTGAACTTCCCATCCTCGCCGCTGTAAATACTCGACGACGACGAATTGTTCCTCGTCCTCCGAGATCTTGAGCTCGAACCGTCCCGAGTATTTGCTTTTGACCATTTCGCCGATCTTCGCCATTAGTCGCGCCCCCCGATTCGGTTCTCGCCGCGGTCATACTTCGCGGCCTTTTCCATCAAGTTTAAAATCAACCACGGATAAACCGAGAGCATAGCGTCGGGACCGTCGCCGGCCGTGATCAAGAGAATGTCGACGCCGACGTTTATCAAGTCCGCGGCCTCGCTCCGGACGTCTCTCCCGGATTCTCCGAACCATCCCTCAAGGATCGCCGCCTCGCTCAATTCCCCGAGCTCCTCGCCGGCTTTCCGGATTCGACTCGCCAGGTCCCGCGGGATTGCGTTCGCCCTGGTGAATCGCTGTAATTGTCTGAGATATTCCGCGGCCTGGTCGCGGGGATCCCCGGCGATCTTTTCGGCGACTCTTTCCTCCTCGATCCTATTCGCCGCCAAGATCAAAAGATCGTGAGCGTGAACTTCTCCCCGGTGTCCGAGAGCGGCGCCGATCGCCAGGATCGCGGCGTTTATTGCCGGCGCGTCGTCTTCGTTTCTTGTGATTTGCACAATTCCCCCTTTTTCATCAAATGGAATTCCCGGTTTCCCTCCCCGATATGGGGGAGGAGGTCGTAAAGGCCCGGCGCCTCGAATCCACAAACACAAACGGCGGCGCCGGTCTTTTCTGTTTTGTCGAAGTCGTGAGGCGCCTCGTTCATTCCGGGACCTCGATCTTGATCCCCTTGATCTCCCGCTCTTTCACAAGGGCGTTGTAAGCCTTTCCGACGCTGTCCGAATTAACGAGGCCGAAAAAGTCCTCGGGCATAATCCCGACGTAATCATAAGCGGCGAGCCCGGAGTTTTTAAACTTGATCCGGAGGACCTTGTCGCCGTCGTGTCCGATACTCTCGACGTTGCTCGACTCGACGGGGATCATCTCGATTGCGGGGGGTTGGTAGGCCGGGAGGTCGTTCGTCGATCCTGGGCGATCCTGGGCGTCGCCCTGGGGTTTTTCTGCGGGGGTTTGTTCTGTCTTTTTGCTGTTCATGATCATTTCCTCCATTTCTTTGATTTTCTCGGCGGACGCCGGTCGGTGCATCTTGTCGCGATAAAGTATTTTGTGGAATTGCTCGGGGGTCATAGGGTCCCACCATGCGACGCCCTGGGGGAGATCAAAGTCTTTGACGGCGTTGTTTATAGCTTCTTGAGCGATCGCCCGGGCTCGCGTGTTGAATTCGAGCGGGAGGTCCCCGATCCGGATCAAGGCGTCGGTGAGTTTTTTTAATTGAGCGACGGTTTTTTCTTGTTGACTCATAACGTCCCCCGGTGACTCTTCCATCCGAATTTTAAAATCCCCGTTTGTCCTTCTCTCATTCGATCCATGACGCGCGCCCCGAGATAGTCGGCGAGCTCTTTCGGCTCGGTCAAGTTTGAGATAAGGATCGTCGGCTTTTTGTCTTCGTAACGGCCGTTTAATGCTTCAAAGAGGAGGAGCTTTTCCGTCTCGCTCCCGAACTGGACCCCGATCTCGTCGACGACAAGGAGGTCCGGGATTATAAAAGCGTCGATCACGGTTTGCTCGTCCTCCTCGCTCTTCCGGTTCCATGTCGATTTGATCCTCCGGAGCATCTTCAAAACCGTTGTATGTACCGACGAGAATCCGGCGCCGGCGATCTCTTGACAAATTGCCGCGGCGAGCGCGTTCTTTCCGGTCCCATAGTTCCCGAGCATTAACAAATTATCCCCGGACGCGAGCCGGTCGGCGAAGTTCTTCGCGAATCCTTCACATTGCTTTTTGACGACGGCCGCCTCTTTACACGTCGGAACATAATCCGCGAAGGTCTTCCCGCGGTAACGAGCGCCGAGGCGGATCCCGCCGAGGAGGTTTTCGAGTCTCGCTTTTGCCGCCCGTTCTTTTCCTTCTCGGTCGGTCCTCGCCAGGTCTTCACAAACGGGACAAACGCCGTCGATAAAATCCGCGTGGTGACGATCACAAATTCCAGAGGTGAGAGCGGTCGACGAATTCCTCCTCAAAAGCTCCGCTCGTTCCATTGCCGACGTTATTTGTCCCGATATGTGACTGAGTCCCGGTTTTCCCTGTTCTGGCTTTTTCTCGGACATTGATCTCGTCCCTCCTGTTTTTAAACCATCTTGAAATAAAGAGCCAAACGTCCGGCCCGGGTGATCGTTTTTGACATTTGAGGATTATCTCCTCGACTTCGATCTCGATCTCGTTGTCGGTGAAATGAAACCGATCTCGAATGAATTGTCGCTTTTCCTCGACGCTCTTCCGGATTGAAACCTCGACCCGGTTTTCGTCCGTCGTCTTTATGACTGTCTGTGGTTTATCTTGTTCTTTTCTTTCTTTTCTTTCTTCTTTGTGTTCATCTGTTGTTCGTCTGCTGTTCACTTGTGGTTCAATCTGTTGTTCACGGTATTGATACTCGCGCCAGTTAATTATTGATATTATTCGATATTTTGTAAATGTTTGTTGTTCAATCTGTTGTTCATTTTTTAACGCTTTTAAGATCCTTTCGATTTTCGACTCTTGGATCCCTGTCTCTTTCGAGAGTGCCTTTCTACTTGTTAAAATCTGCCCCGGAAGTATGTCCACAAATTTGTCGGAGTCTGAAATTTTCAATCTTTTTTCTGTCCAGTTGACCGACATTAAAAGGTGAATCCACAAGTGAACATATTGTGAATCCTGGTAATATGGAGCCTTCCGGAGTTTGCGGAATAGTTTTATATGTCCCTCTCGCAAGGCCGGCCCCCTTAATCTCGATATAAAAACGGATTGACCGAAAGTTTTTTCTCTGCTGTCGGTAAATGTTCAATAATAGCGAACCTCAAAACCTCGGATCTCGAAACTCTCCCCTCTCCCGCTATCCTGTCTAATTCGTTTATGACGTCCGGGTGCAATCTGAAAGTGACAACCTCGCCGCAATATTTATCTTTTGCCATTTATTCAACCTCCTTTTTTAATGTGCCACAAATACAATGTATACAGTCGCGGCGTCAAGGTGAAAAGCTCGGTTTTTAACATTTGTAAATAATTTACGTAAAAATTTTACTACTGAGGGCAAAAAGAGAGGGCGAGATCTTCCCCGCCCTCCTTGTTGCGGCGTTTATCCCTGGGGCGTCGTTTTCTTTTTACCTTTTACGGTTCGGCTTTCGGGCGCCATGTCCGGGCCGTCCTCTTCCCACGGCGGAGAGTCGTCGGTCGGGAGCGGGAGGTCCTTCCCCTCGGGGTCCTGGATCCGGTGAATTCTTCCGCAATCCATACAAGAGAGGATCCGGTTCCCGGTCGTCTCGTCGACGTCGGAGCGGCGTCTTTGTGGTGTGCAACAGCCGGGGGCCTTTTCGGTCGCGGCCTCGATCGGTTCGAGTAGGAGTTTGCAAACTTCGCACGTCACGCCCTGGCCTTCGATCATCTTCCGGAAGGGTTTCGGGTGAGGGCATTTCAGTTGAAGGGCGGAGGGCTCGACCTTGATCACCTCGGCGGCCTTTTCGACTCCCGGAGGATCCGCCCATCCTTTTTCGTCGTCCTCTTCAATCTTCGTGAGGTGTTGATCAAAGTCGGCGGCGTTGTGGTTCTCGATCTCGATTCCCTCCGGGGTCGCCAGGCCCTCGCGGAAAACGTCGCGGCAATCGAGCGCCGTCGGGTCAAGAGTGCAATCGAAACGATAAGGGCATCCGGTACAATTCGCCGGCCGAGCCTTCCCGCAAAGATAACAAGGGATCCCGACGAGGGCAGCGCCTGGCGCGTTGTACTGGCTCCCGGGGTTTTCTGTGAATTTGACGTAATCCTCACAAGCGCGAGCGCCCGGACATTCTTCGACCTGGACCTCTTCGCGGTTAGACTCCCGGGGATCCCCGGCGGCCTCAAGATCCCTGACGGCGTTCCCCGCCTGGCAAGTACAAGGGACGAGCGCAAATTCCCCGTAAAGCTCGCCGTCTATAACTCCCCATCCCTGGCAAAGTTCGCAATCGCCGAGAGGAGCGTCGAGGGGCTCGAAGTTCACGCGCGCCGGCGTCTTCAAAAGTTCGTCGAGTTCACCCTTCTCTTCCGGGTCGATAACTTCCGCGGGGAGTTCGGCGACGATCGCGACCTCGACCGGCTCGGCCTTTTCGTCGGGGGCGGCGAGATTTTTCATTGCTTCGCCAAATTCCTTCACGGCCTCGGTTGCCGCGGCGACGGCGCTTTTTTTCGTTTTGGTCGATTTTTCCGGAGCGGTCGGGATTGTGAAAAACATTTCTTTCATGGTCCGATCGAGGCGCTCGGTTGTGTCGATCAAAGCGTCTTGAGCGTTCGCGATTTGCTCCTCAAGATCGGCGACGTCGGCGTCGAGTTTCGCCAGGATATTAAAACGCGCCGTTTTCTCGCCTTCGAGGTGACGCTTCAATTCTTCGACGAGCCCGGAAAGGCTCCGGATCTCTTCCATATCTCCCGCGATCATTAACATTGCCGCGGTCCTTCCCCCTGCGATTTGTTCCCCCATCTTGTCGATCTCCTTTTCGTTTTATTTATAACTTACGTTCGAGCGGACGAGCCGCTCAAACTCTTTGTTATGGCGCTCAGATATGTTCCGAACCGCCGGTGATAACGATATTATTGTGGTAACATTCCGTCCCATCCTTGCGGAACTTTGAGTCGCCGTCATCGTCATAAATCGGATAGCTCCGCACCATCACCTTGTGGATGTCCAAAATAACAACTCCGTCCTCTTCGCAAGGGTGCTGAAATGAGGACTTATCAACCATGATGTTTTTCCGCCCGTGGCCCGCTTCGATCAGTTGCCCCAACAATTTATGCAGTTTGATAGCTGTCATCTTCGTGGCACCTCCCGCGCCATAACCATTCGCCGGAGCGCACAAGGCGCTCGCCTCAATACCCGTTATCTAACCGCCAAGTAAGCGAAGGCGGAAAGGATTAAAAGCGCCGCTTTTGCGAGCGCCGGGTCGATTCCCCGGCGCCGACAAAAGGTTTCAAAGTGTCCCCATTTCCGATTGACGCGAGCCATTACTTCCGGCCCTTCCGCTCAAAATCAAGGTGTTCCTGTTTTTCCCAATCTGCAATGACGAGCGGGTCGCCGACGGCCTCGCCGGTGTCGGGACGATAAAGAGTTTTGAGCCCGAGGTCCCAATCATAAGACCACCGACATTCGAGATCCTGGGACTCCTCTCCGCTTTCGATAATCCGGCAAAGGTCCGCGATCCGTTGCTCGATCGGTTTCTTTTGTGCCGAGATTTTCGCCGCGGCGAGGGTGAGCTCGCCGATCTTCAAGAGTGCTTGAGCCTGTTCTTTGCCGCGTTCGAGGAGGGCGTCGTCGGAAAGTGTGACCATTAGTTTTCTGTTTTCGAGTTTTATTTCGGGGTTTTTCATCGGTTTTGCTCCTTTTCCTTGTGGTTTTTGGTCGATTCTATCGAATCGCCGAGGTGATTGTTTCGTTTATTGCGAGCCCTGGGACCTGTCCGGCCTTGATCCCGTTCGCCTTGACCCATGCCGTGAGCTTTGCCGTCGGGAATTCGACGAATGTCGCGGCGCTGTCTTGTTCGACAAGATACTTGAGGAAAGCCTTCACGTCGGAAACTTGGGCCGTGATCTTCGTCGAGGACGAGAGAGTCGTCCCTCCTCCCGCGGATCCTCCGCCGGCCCGGACCGTCTTGTCGACCGTCGGAGCGAAGACCGGGGCGGCGATCACGCGGTCCGCCTCTTCCCGGAGGGCCTGGGCTTGTTGTGTTTGGCCGAGATCTTCGAGGACCTTCGCGGATTCCTTGAGCTCCTCCTCCTCCCGTTTTTTGTTCTCGGCCGCTTCGCGTTCAAGGCGGAGCCGCTCGGCGTCGGCTTTTTTCTTCTCTTCGGTCAAAAAGGTATTGATCGCGGTTTGACCTGTCTTTTCCGCTTCGAGGAATGTCGCGAGCGTTTCCTTCTCGCGGTTGCAAATTTCCGTATGAGCTTCTTTTGCTTTCTTTTTCATCGGCTCGAACCATGCCTCAATTCCCTTGATCCCTTGTTTCATTTTCTTGACGAGCTCGGCCATTCTCCCGAGGGTGTCTTGATCGGTGATAGTGAGGACAAGGATCTCGCGGTATACGTCGAGAGCGGAGCCGGTCGGCGGTTGTTCGGTTGTTTTTGCGGGAACATTTTCGGACATTTTAGCGATTCCTCCATGATTGAATCATTTGTTTTGTAATGAGTGAGCGGCGATATTCGCCGAGTAAGTGACCAAAGACCGGCCACGCCTGGCGGTCGTAAGCCTGGGAATATTTATATTGACCATCACGGCCGAGATATAAGACGCGGTGATCTGTGAAGTCTTCGGCGCCGTTTGTCGGGGGGATTATAATGTCCGGAGTCCCGGCGTAACGGTAACGGATCGAGGCGAGCGGCCTTTCGATGATCGGCGCCGTCCCGAGCTCGACGCGGTTCTCTTTCCATAGTTCATAATACGCGGCGAGTTGAACCGGATCCGCGACTCGATCAAATTCCCGGCTTTTTATGTCGATCAAAACGCCGGCGGTGATCCTGGTAAACGGTCGGACCTCGGCGATCCACTTCTCGAAGGCGAGAAGACAACCGAGGAGGGGCTCGTCAAGGCTCCCGAAATCGAGCGTCTCGGCGAGGTAATATTCGCACATTTTATGAACTGCCGTTCCGAACCGAGCCGCCCTGTTGAGGACTTCGCGATCGACCATTGAGAAATCCGAAAGGTCCTCTTTGACTTTTGAGACGCTCGGGAGCTCCTCGCCGTCCAAATAATAGCGGTGTTCCTCTTCATTGAAAACGAGCCCGGTCTTGATCATTGGATTTCGCCCTTCTTGATTGCGTTCATTCCGGCGGTCATGTCGCCGCTCAAAAGGTCTTCGACGGTTGCGATTTTGAAGTGAGCACAAAACGCCGCCTCGGAGATCCCCGCTTTTTCGAGCGCGTTCTTGACGATCACCACGCCCCCGGGTTTGATCTTTGTCGTCGGGTCATACTTCGGGGCGTCGGTTGTGCCGGTCGAGCCCTGGGCGGCGCCCTGGTTCGTCCCTGTCGTGGATCCCGGGGGATTGACTTCCGGTTTCCCGGTCGACGGTTGTTTCTGATAGTCGGTTATGTCGATCACGTCCTTGAGATCTTCGAGATCCTGGTCGAAGACGTCCGACGCCGCGGTCGCGGTGAGGACCATGTCGATCAATCCGCGTTTTTTCCCCATCTTGAGGACGGTGTTCCCGAGATCCGCCGGGTTCGTCCGGACCTGTTGGATTGAATAGTCGGCCTTTCCGTTTGAGCCCTTCGACCATTTGAGCCGCTTTCGAGTCGGATCCGCCTCGTTGAATTCGGTGTCACATGACGGCTTTTTCCATTTGTATTTTTCTTCATCGGTCGAACATTCGCCGATCCCATAACCGACGACGACGCCGTCCGGGTTCCGGCCGATCACCTTCACGCGGTAACGAATACAATCGGGCGTCGAAAGGTCGGTGACTTCCATGTCAGCGGAGATCCCGAACGTCGAGAGGATCTTTTCGGCGCCGGCCTTGTAAAGCGTCGGTTTCGGTGTTCCTGGGATCGTCCCGTAATGGACCCCCAACGGGTGACGTTGCGACGGCCCGATCATGATCGCGTCGATCAATTTCTTTATGACGGCCGACGCGGTCGCAATCTCAATGATCGAGCGACTCCTCGTTTCCGGGAGCATTGCCCCGGCGTCCCTTGTCGCGACCTCGTTCTTCATCCTTTCACCTCTCTTTTGATAAGATCGCCGAGCGGGATCCGGATCGCCTTCGCAATCCTGGCCGCCGTCGCCCTCTTCGTTGACTTCCCGTTTTCAATGTTGTTGATCGTCTTCGCTGTGACCTCAACGATCTTAGCGAGTTCCGCCCCCGTCATAGGGACCCGGAGCCCTTCGCGCCCTGCCTTCACTTTGCCGCCGTCAAGTTTCAATGTCTTTTTCCTCCTCTCCTTTGTGATATGTGAAACGAGGCCCAAACATAAAGGAAACCGGGCGGAAGTGTCAAGGAAATATTTCGGAAACAAAAAAGAAAATAATTGTTGACACGAAAAACAAACTCGGTGTATATATTGACCTCGCTTGACAACAAACAAAACGGGGGACGACATGAACATAACAACCGCAAAACAGGTGAGAGATTACGGATTCGACTTTGAACCGAAAAACACTATCCGGAAAAATGGGACCGTTGTTTATAGGTTTAAAATTGTGCATCCCCTGGGGAAGTCCTTCGTCGGGTCGTGGTTTAGCTGTTTGAAGTGGGCTCGAAAGATAGTTTTTGGAGCATAATAAAAACGCCGAGCCCGGCGGCGAAACCGGGCGAAAGGGGACAAAATGCAAAAACATGAATTCGAGAAACTGGCCGAGGTAAGCGTGACTGATAAAACTTTCGAGATCGTGGAGTTTGTTTATAACTTCCATCCGGCGATTGACGAGGTAAAAGGAAAACAACAAGTCGCGGACCTTTTCACGCTCGGCGGCCTCCGGATCTTTCTCGACATGACCCCGACGGCCCAAAAAGCGAAGGCGCTCGACGAGGACATTCGGAAGAAAACGGCCGAGCTCGACGCCTTGATCGAGAGCCTCTCGTCCCTCCGCAATCCATAACAAACAAACCGAGCCCGGGCGGAGATCCTGGGCAAAGGGGGAAACCGTGAAAAAGAAAATATTCGCCTTGATCCTGTTGTCGCTGTCGCTGTCCGCTTGTGGTGATCCGAATTACAAACCCGAGGACGAGGCCGCCACGCCGCCGAAAACGGTCGTCTTTCCGGTTATGGGGGCCGACAATGGCAAGATATAAACGCGGGGGAGTGATTGACTCGGTCGACGTCCTGGTCTTCTTTCTTGAGAAGAGAGAGCTCTTTTTTCACGGCTCCGCGATCCTTCCGTCGTGCCAGGTCAAAAACTGGACATACAACAAAATAAAAGAAAGAGTCGTCGGCGGTCATTTGCGCCTCGCGATTCTCGAAGGGGTTGAACTGTGAAGATTGAAAAAACGATACAAATTATTGATTGTTTCCGGAGCCATGACTTCGAGGTTTCCGTCGATATTGACGCCGACGACATTCGCTTCGCAATAACGGAAAATCCAAAGGGGGGAGAGTCGGCGGTCCTGAGATCTTTCGCGGATTTTATAAGGTTCTGGCAAGCGGTCCCGGACGAGATTTATCAAGGCTTTAACGACGGACAAAGGAAAATAATCGGCGAGAATCTCGAAAAGGTCCTCGCAAAAGTGAAGGGGGCCGAACTATGAAACCGAAAGCGAAACAAAACAAGGGCCGCGACTGTCGCCTCAATGCGACCGTGACAATCGAAGAGAAGGCCGCCCTCGATCGCCTAGCGGCCGCCGGCGGGTTCAAGTCGACCTCGGCCTTGATCGGGGCGCTCGCCGTCCATATCGAGAGGATCGGGCTCGTCCTGGTCACGGCCGCCCCCGGGGAGGAATGGCTCGGGCCGTACCTCAAGAGTGTTGACGAGGTGACGAAATGAGGCGCCTCTTGATCGTGTCATGTTCCGGGACGAAAGACCACGCCGCGGAGCTCCTTCCCGCCCTGGCGCGATATACGGGGGCATATTATCAAATGATTAAGGGATCGAAGGCGTCGCTCCCCGAGATCGTGATCCTCTCCGCCCTTTACGGTTTTATCGCTCCGGAGTTTTTGACGTATGACTATAATCATAAAATGGACGAGGACCGGGCCGGCGAGCTCCTCGGGGATCCCCGGACGGTCGAACAATGGGAGAGCCTGGTCGTCGGTGAATTCGACGAGGTTTTCGTTTGTGCCGGCGCCGAGTATCGCCGCGTGATCGAGCCGCTCGTTTATAGGCTCTTGACCGGGCGGACAAAGATCGAGACGGTGTCGGGAGGAATTGGATTTCATCGGTCGCAGTTGAAAGCCTGGCTTTCGAGGGGGGCGTCATGAATTGGAAAGGATTCCGGGAGGACATGAAAGAGATCCGCGGGGAGGAGAGGGCGGAGCGCCGGCGCGTCAATATGAAGGCGATCGAGGAGAGCGGGATCCTTTACGTCGAGGCGAACAAGGGCGAGGCGCTTCTCTTCCGTGATTTTATGAAAGTGAAGGCGGCCGACTTTTTCCCGAGCTCGGGCCGGTGGACCTCCGGGGGGAAAACATATTCGGGCGGGGCCGAGAAGTTTCTCGCCTGGTGGAAAGGGGGACACAATGGCTAAAAAAGGGACCCGGTCGGTCCTGGTTTATAACCGGCCGACTTACGACTTGATCGCGACGTTTGATTGTCATATCTTCGCGTTTTTGAATCCTCCGGAATTCGACGAGGATCCGCTCGTCCTCATGAATGGGGAGATCCTCAAGGTCGGGGATTGTATCGTTTCATTTGACAGCAAAAAGACCTCGGCCGGGTTTCCTGGTTTCCGAATGAAAGAGGGAAACGCCGTGATCTTTGCCGGGACCTATCCGGGGGAGGATAACGAGAAGGGCCGGCGCCTGGTATGCTTCGACCGAATAAACGAGGACGGGCTCGTCCCCGCCATACATGACGAATATCCGAGGGTTTGCTTCGGGTTTACTGAGACGCCAGAAATGCCGGGCGTTTTCTTTTTCTCGACGCCGGCGGTCGCGGGGAGAGTTGTCGAGACGACGAGGGTCGTCCGTTGGAAAGGGGGCAAAAAGTGAAACAAGGGAATTTTTTCGGAGATCCGGATCCGATCGCTCCGGTCGTCATGGTCCGAGGCAAGAAAAAGCGATCCCCTACAAAGGCGAATGGATACGCGGCGCGCCCGGGCTCCGGTCCCGAGGTGGAAACGTGCCGATCGTGCCGGCATAGGAAAGAAAACGAGAATCGGACGTCTAAAGTTTATTGGAAATGTAACCTCATGCGCCACGCCTGGACCGCCGGGACCGGGACCGACGTCCGGGCGGGATCCCCGGCGTGTTCAAAATGGGAGGAAAAAGAAAAATGAGAGTCGAGGACTGTTTAGACGACAATGGAAAGCCGGATCTCTTCGAGCCGGACGAAGGTTATTATCATATCCCTTGTGGTATGTGTGCAAAGAGGCGAGAGGCCGCCGAGTCGTGCCGGGGTTGCCGCCATTATGTCGAATAGCAAAAGAGCCCCGGGGGACATCCTGGGGCTCTTCTTTTTAATTCATTTCGATTTTGTATTTCGGCGCCCTGGTCTTAATTATTAAGCGGGGGTATTCGTTCCGCACTTCGCCGAGGTCCCTCCCGTAAAGTTTCCGCGACTCATAAGGCAATCGACAAGATTCGAGGCCGTCCCCGAACCATTTCCGGGCGTTTATCCTGGTGATCCCCTTCGCCGCGGTTCGCCTTCCGATCACGGTCCCGCCGCCGGCATTGTAAGCGACAAGAGCGGCCGCCCATCGGCTCACGTCGTCGTCGAAATATTTCTCGAATTGCCGAAAGTTCGATCGGTCCATCAAAACAAGGTAAGAGAGTTGAAACTTCACATTCTCCGGGTCTTTCCTGTAGTCCCATGACCGGAGCGCCTTAAAAGCCATAGCGTCGCGGAAAGCGTTGAATCGCTCCTTTCCCGCGGCGTCATAAGCAACGGTGAGTTGAACAAGCCCTCGACCATCCTCCCGGGACGTCTTGAGCCTGGCCGTCGTCTTCCATCGACTTTCTTGTTCGACCTGGCCGGCGAAGTTCTCGCGACAAGGTGCTCCCGGCCAATAAAGGACCACGGCCTCGATCAAGGTCGGAAGGTGAGGGCGAGCGGAGTCGAGGACCGAGCCGGCCGACGCGGAGGAGAGAGAGAAAACGAGGACGAGCGCCGAGATCCATCGGGCCGCCCTCATATTATCGACCCCCGAGAGCGGTCGAGATTGTGAGCCATACCAGAAACGCCAGAAACGCCAGGATCCCGAGGACAATCGCCGCGGAGCTCCCGGCGCTCCCCTGGGCCGACTTGAAAAAGAGCTTGAGGTCGAGGTAAGGGAAAAGGATCTTTCGGGTCAAGTGCGCGAAGGCGAGGACGATCGCGGTCTCCGACAAGATCATGAAAATCAAGGAAAAGCTCGGCGTCTCTCTGTTGAGGAATAGAAAGGCGCCCCCGAGGACAAGCGCCGGCGAGATCCTGGCGACCTCGATCAAAAAGACAAGCGCCGCCGTTTTTAAAGCTGTAAAGAATTTTGACATGGTAATAATCCCCCTTTGTTTTATTCGATCCCCGGAAAGCGATTGAACCGCCCCGAGATCTCGATCATTGCTTTTGCTTCGGTCCGAGGATCCGGCCCGAGCCTGGTCGACGCCTCCCCGTATGCTGAGAGGTAAGCCTTCCCGAGCCTGGCGAAGTCCTGGCGAATAAAGAGGGCGGCCGATTGACCGCCGGACGTGGTGAGCCCGTAACGGATCCCGATCTCGGTCCCCTTCTCAAGAGAAAAGAGCGGGATCGGTTTCGCCTTGACGACCGTCCGGAATTTCCCCGTCGAGTGATTGAGGAAAACGACCGCCGTCGCACCGGCCGGTGTCGCGGGGATCTCCGCCGCGGTCCCGAGGTCCTCGTTCTCGTCGGTGCTGTCCTCATCTTTCATTCCGAGCTTTTTCATTGCCTTTTTTTTGTCTTTGTAGACTTCGACCTTCCCGGTGATAACCTTTTTCGGGAGGGGGGCGATCGCCGCGGGGACCTTCGCCGAGGTATATCCCGCGGTTGTTATTTCGGGCCGTCCGCCATACCATGACCACAAAAACCACGCGAGGAGAGCGAGAAAGATCGCCGCCAGGATATAAACCCGGCGCGTCATGACCTGGGACTCTTCCGGCGATCTTCTCCGGATCTCTGAATGTTCTTTTTACATTCGAGCATTTCATGAATCAAATTTATTTCGGTGAGTTGCTTCGCGTGGTCATTCCTGGACTCGAAAAGCTCCGTTTGATTCGCGGCGATCGTGGTCATTGCGAGCTTGTTCGCCTCAAGCGTCGCGACAAGTGTCGGGATCGTCTCGCCGTCCTTGTCGACTTTTGTCATATAACGCTTGACGAGCATCGCCGTCGATCCGAGTTGTGAGAGCCCGGACATTGCAATCGCGACAATGACCCCGATCGGCGTCTCTCCCCCCGGGGACGGCGCCGCGGTTGCCGCGTAAGCGACCCCGGCCACGCTTGCGAGCGCCCCCGTTATGATAAATAAAACCGATCTCCATTTCATAAAAACCCCCTCCTCTTTTTTGATTATACTCTCGACCTGGATCTCATTTTATCAATGACAAGCGTCGCGATCCTTTTCCCGCCGGCGGCGTTCGGGTGTAGGTTGTCGGTCGTATAGGTCGCGATATTAAAAGGGCTGAAACCGCTTTCATTGTTTAAGTTTATACATGGTAAAGCGTAAAAATCCGCGACGTCAAGGGTCGCCTGGACATAGGTCGGATATGTATTGTAACCGCTTTTATACATGGTCATAAGGATGATTTCGAGGGTAGGTTTCCATGTGAGCAAAGTCTCGATAAGGAAGGAATAAGCCCCGAGAAAAGTTTCTTTGTTTTTGCTCCCGAGGGCCGCCGAGAATTCGGCCGACGTTCCGATCGGGACCGATCGGGCGAGATCATTCGCGCCGCCGAGGATTGTTATAATATCCGGATTGCTCGCTTCAAGCGCCGCGAGCCTGGTCGCGTTCACAAAGGAGGGATAAGTCGCCTCCCATGCCGGGACATAGGCGAGAGTCGTCGATCCGATCCCGAGGTTTGTGTGACTCATTCCAATATCGGCAATAACGGCCGGTTGCCATGATTCTTGAGCGGTCACGCTGTCGCCGTAACTTGTGAAGTGTTTCCCCGTCAAGGTCGAAGCGGCGACGCCGGCGAGATACTGCGGACCGATAACGGGGGGAGTGTATGCGACAAAGGCCGTCGACGCCGTCCCCGCTTCGACTTGGTGAGATCCCCACGCCGCCACGGTACAAATAAACCGAGCGAATCGAGCATAACTCGGGGCCGTGACATAACCGTCCGAATTAAACGTCGTGCTCGACGTCGAGCCGATAAAAGTTTTTTTATTGTCGAACCATAAGACAAAAGCCACTTTATAAGACGCGGTATAATCCCCGCCAGGAATGACCCGAATAAACCCGGTTTGATTGTATGTTGCATTGACGACGGGGGCGTTCGTTTCGTCGTAATAGCCCCCGAGGACGACGTCCGGGCTCGACGGGTTCGAGAGGTTTTTCCCTTGAGTCGCGAAAGTCGCCTCCTCAATGTCGACGCTAAAATCGACGACGTCGTTTTTCTGGATTGACAAGGCGGAGCCGGGGATCTTGCAATCGTAACGCTCGAAGGCCGTCGACGTTGTTCCCGCTTCGACTTGGAATGTCGTCCCCCATGCCGCGGTTGACGATATAAACCGAGCGAAGGCGGCGCCGGCCGGGGCCGTGACGTGTCCGTCGGCCGTAAATGTCGCCCCGAGTGTTTGCGAAATAATGACCTTGTTTAAATCATACCAGTTGACAAAGTTTGTTTTAATGCTCGCCGTGTAATCGGCGCCAGGTGTGACCCGGACAAATCCCGTCGTGTTGACGGTCGGAGAAACGGCCGCGACGTCTCCGCCGTCCCTGTAACCGCCCAAAATAACATTTATGTCGGAAGTATTGACGAGGTTTTTCCCTGTAACTGAAAAAGCGAGCTCGTCCTCATATACGGTAAACCCGGAGAGCTTTGATTTTGCCAGGTCGGAAATATTGGACCCCGGGATCTTGAAAACGCTCGGGCGGAAATAAGGGTCAAGGGTCACGCCGGCCTGGACTTGGAACGTCGACCATAATCCGGTTGTCGAAATAAAGCGCCCAAAATAGGCGCCCGTCGGGGCCGTAACGTGTCCGGCCGAGGCGTGAGCCGTCGAGTTTGTCGATCCGATCAAAACACAATCGGCATTATACCAAACAACAAAAACGCCCGTTTGCCCTGTGACGTAATCCGTCCCCGCTGTGACCGGAACGAATCCGGTTTGATTATATCCCGCCGCGGTGACGAAAATGTCGTCCTCTCCATAATATCCCCCGAGGACGACGTCCGGGTCGTTTGTGTTTGCGAGATTCTTCCCCACGAAAGAGAAAAAGGTCGTTCTCTCGGGGACGACGCTCCGGGAAATGATTGATCGTTTTGCCACGCTTCGGAGAGGGTTCACAAGCGGTGCCGCGGCCTTGACCCACGCCGCCCCCTCTTTCCGCCATGTCCCGTTATTCTCGGCCGTCGGGTCGTTTGTTACTATAACGACCGAGCCCTCGTCGTAAGCCCCGAGAGCGGCGTCGAGGATTGCTTTTGTCGCGACTCCTCCCGTCACAAGAGCCCACGCCAAATACTCCGCCGGGGTAGGAGTAACCCCGCCGAACCGGAAGTCGATCCACGCAAGATCTGACCCCTCGACGAGTCCATTTTGAAAGTCGGCGACTCCATTTATCCCGACGGAACATTTCCAGAAAAGCGCGCGGTCGCCTCGGCTCGTCGGCCATAAATCGACGGAAAAGATTCCCGAGGCGTCGGTCAAGATCTCGACCGGGCCGGGGGTGACTCGGTCCCCTGCTGAAACGTCCCATCCGTCGGACGGTTGTCCGGTGTCGTCGATAAGTAAAAAACTTATTTTGACCATTGCCGCCGGTCGGCCGACGCCGTCGACTAGCGGGTCCCCGATATTTGTAATCCTTCTTGTGATCATGATCGCCCCCTTTTAATTGTAATATGGAATTTTGAAATTTGATCCGCCGATGTTTATCGTCAAATATCCGGCGGGGAGGGCGGGGAGGGCGGACGCGGTTCCCGCCGTTGCGGAGGTTGTTGTCGCCCCGCCGATCGGGGAGATCCACGCCGTCCACGTTGTCCCCGACGCTAACAATCTAAATTGAGGGCTCGCGCTTGACGACTGAGGGTAAAAGACCTGGAAAGCATAAGTCGACCCCTTACAAGTCAAAATACTTCCATAAGCGGCCGGCCATGACGCGTCATTGACAATGCTCCCTTGAGAGATCCCCGTCGCGTATGAGTTCGGCCCGACGGTCGCCGCCGGTGCATAAGTGAAATTTATGTCGGCCGAGCCGTCGAAGTTGACGCCGTTGATCGCCCGAGCCGTCGCGAGTTTTGTCGCGGTCCCTGCATTACCCGAGACGCTCGTTTGATCCCCTGTGTTTGATCCGCTCAAGGTCGAGATTCCGAGGGCCGCTTTGATCGTCGCCGCCGTTTCCGCGGGGTAAAGGGTGTCAAAATAAGTTTTGAGTGTCGCCTTGATATTTGACCACGTTGTTTTTTTAAGGACGCCGCCGGCCGCCGAGTCGGAAACGCCAAAACTATCGGCGTCGACGGGGGTCGCTTTTGCCGTTGCTCCGGAGATAAGCTCGCCGATTGTGGCGACCGTCTCGGCCGCCGCCGCCGCAAGAGCTCGCGCCGCGGTAAAATAAAGATTCGTCGAGCCTTCGGTGACTGAGTCGGTCGAGCCCGGCGACGGCGAAATCTCGACGTAAGCGGTCCCGCTCCATCGGTAAATCTTGCCGGTATCAAGCGCGACATAAATCACGCCCGAGGATCCGGTCCCGGGGAAGGCCGCCAGGTTTGCAAATTCGACGACGTCGTCAACGTAAGCGGGGAGATACGTCGCGGCGATTTTCGAGTCTGAGCCGAGAGGCGCGACCCCGTTCGCGGCGCCCTTTTCGGAGGAGGCGATCCGGGGCGTTGCCGTGTCTTCGGCGGAGATTGTGATCGAGGTCGAGCCGTCGAAGGAAACGCCGTTGATACTGACCGGGGCCGCGAGTTTTCCCGTTGTTTTTGAGGTTGTGGCGACTTTCGCCGGGTCCGGAGTATTACCGCCGAGAATCATGTTTCCCCCTGGTTAATATGTTGCGACGTCCGCGAGACTCTGTTTTCTCTTTCCGTAAAGATTGAAACTCGTCAATTTTATAAAGACCTCATGACCGACGAGCGCCTCGGGGTAAACGAATTTTAAAATATTATTGTCGAGCCGGCAAAATTGAGCCCCGGCGGAATGTGCCGCGATCGTTGAACCATGACAACCGCGGACGAGGTAAGTCAAATTATATGAATCTGTCGCCGCGAGAAGGGCGTCACGGTAAGCGATAAGCTCGCCGCCGACATAGCACAAGGTTTGAAAGGTGTCCGCGTCCTGTTGATTGCCAGGAAAGAGCCCGGGGCTCCCTTCGTGGAGTGTCACGCTCAAGGTGTGAGCGGTGTCGGCGACCGGGGGCGTCCCGGCGATCGTTGCCAGGCTCGCCGAGAGGACGCCGAGCTTCGGTTTCCCATAAATAAACCCGATCGAGGCGAACGACTCCCCATTCGTCGAAATCCACGCCTCGCAACCTCCCCAATCGGGGCCGCCGGTCGCCGCGATCCATAATTCGGGACGGGTCGGAGAGGCGCAAAGAATATCCGGGGGCTCATAAAAAAACGGTGTGAGGGCGTCCCCCGGGTCCGTCTGAGCGTCCGAGATCCATCCCGAGGCCGGCGGGGGTGTTCTGTCCTGGGCTGTTGAAACTCCCGGGGGGATCTCCTCGACGGTGAATTCGAGACGGTCCTCGTCGTCCTCTTCAATGAGCTTGATCCGGACCGGAGTCCGATCGAGCCCGAGCCCGGCGTCGGTGATTGCGACAATATCCATCGGCTCAAGGAGCGGATAATTCCACGACAATTTAAATTTGTATGTATTCCGGACGTATAAAGTCCGCTGTAAAAGGAGTTGCGCCGCCGTTTGAGCGACTTCCGGGTCGCATATATGGTGCATTTGAACGACGTCCATCGTCCGGAGGCCCTTCTCTTCATTGTCCGCTTGATCCTTCGCCTCCGCGATTTCGACATTATAGTCCTTGAGCCTGTTCACAAACTCAATTTGAACGTGATTGAAAGCGTCGGCGCTTGTGACTCGGCTCCCGACGACGGGATCCTCCCCGCTTGAAAGAAAATGATTGTCGTCAAAGTAATAAAGCGGGGTCATGTCCGGGACATAAGTCCGGCCGTTTCCGGAAAGAGGCGCGTCGCCATAAGGGATTATTTTCAAGAGTCCTTGACTCGGGACCGCTTCGGAGTTTGTCGCGGCGAGAAGGTCCTTTAAATGCTCCGCCGCGGCCTTTTGTTCCGAGAAAGCGGGAGAGAGGAGGAGGTTCGCGGCGACGCAATAATCGGAATAATTTGTCAAGTCCCCGAGCTTCGAGGAGGGGAGCCCGGCGCCGTCGACGGTGTTTGTCAAAAAATCCGCGATAATTATCGCCGGATCCTCGTCGAGTTTTCCGGGGACCGACGAATCATAAATCGCAATCTCGGGAGTGACTGCCGTCGAAAAGTCGATCCCCGAGACGTTGAGGGACGTGTCGGCCGACGTGATATTGAATTGAGTGATCGGCGCGCCGCTTATGCTGAAAGCCTCGCCGCTCGCGACCGTAACCGTATAAGAGGCGTTGACCTCGACCGAAACCGTCGCCGGCCCGGTAAATATTATCCGAGCGAAAAGACCGACGGCGCCGTTTTCGTCGTTTGGTGAGGCGATAAACTGCGGGAGATAACCGTAATCATCTACGGCGTGATACAGATAAAAAGGAGCGGGGTCCCATATTGCCACGCCGCCAGGATCGAGGACCGTCTTCGACATTCCGCGGCCGAAAACCTCAAAAGAAAGATTCGGGAGCTCGGCGGAGGATCTTCCGAGCGCGATCTCGGGCGTTGCGACATAAGCGAGCCCGGGGTAATTAAGCGCCTCGGAGGGGTGTTTCGTCTCGATATAGCCCCACGGTGTTTGATCCATCAATCCGAGCTTGACGATCATGTTCAAACTGTCGAGGGTGATTCGGTCCTTATTCGACCAAACCGAACCGATCCCCGCGATCGGGCCGTTTGCAAGCCCCGCGATAATTGCCGCCGTGTAACTATAACCCGCGATCCCGCTCCCGCCGCCGCCCATTATTTGCCCCCTGATTGTTGCGGGATCGGCGTCGCCACAAAGTCGCCATACCAAACCATATTGAGAGTGACTCGGGCCGTCCCGTAAACCATATTTTTAGCGATTCCATAGGCCGACGTCTGGATCCGAACTGACTTGATTGCGACCGGCTGTTCTCCTTGAGTTGCTCCTCCCATCATAGCGGACGCCCTCCCCAAAATGAAAAGATCCCGGCGGCGCGTTTGCGGAGAATATCGTCGTCGCCGTCCCCATAAACGACGCCCTCTTTCGGCGCGTGAATAATCCGGGGATAATCGACGACGAGCGCGCCATGTGCCAAAATTCGGCCGTAACGATAAAGGATAATATCGCCAGGCTCGGCCACGTCGACCGGCCGGCAAAACTCAAGGATCCATCGGAGATAAACCTCGTCGGTTTTGTGAAGGTGGAAATCGGAGAAGAATGTCCCGAGATTGACGTCCGGGATCAATCCGGCGCCGTGAAAGGACGAGATTAAAAAGGTTCCGCAATCCACGCCGGCGCCTTTGACTTTTGCGTTCAAATGGTAAGGGGTCCCGAGCCAGGTCTTCGCCTCTCTTATAACCGCCGCGCGTTGTTCTTGTTCGGTCATGGTTCGCGCCTCCGTTTAATATGCTGTTTCGGCCGCGGGGACGAAAGGCTCCCCGGAAAATTTCGCGTCATTACTGAAAACCCCGCCGCAAGTCGCGAGAGTCCGATCGCATCCCGCAAAGGCCGTGAACGTGTCGCCGACGGCCGGAATTTTCGGCAATGGTAAAACGAGATAAAAAACCCCGGCGGCGTAATATTTGACGGTCCGGGAGATCCCCACGTTCTCCCCCGAGGTCATGGTCACGGTTCCGAGCGTGAAAGCCCTCTCCGGGCCTCCGAGGGTCCCGTTCAAGGTGTTTGAGGTCGAGCCCGAGGCGACGGTCGCGGGAGTTGCGAAACTCGTCTTTATAACGTCGCATCCTGGGCCGTACAAAACGCGCCGGCATCCTGGTTGATAAACATCCCGCGGCATTTGTACGTTTAAGAGTTGAAGGTCGGAGTTCACGGTCAAGGGGATTTCGCTCCGAGTAAAGTCTTCAATGTCGGCGACCTTCCCGGAGAATCGAATCGTCTTGAAAAGAAAGGTCGACCAATCGGGGACGAAAAACGCTCT
>CAUYUB010000300.1:0-2307 GCA_963575685.1 Gammaproteobacteria bacterium
AAAAGGTCCTGATGGCCGTAACGGCTATCGTTCGCGAATCCCTTCATCTAATGCCCTAATCAGGGGGTACAAGAAGAAAGAGATTACGGTGCGCCGTCCTACTTTAATTTCGGCTGACAAGGTTAGACCGGGAATGAGTCTAAAATCCCGCCCGGCATGTTCCAACCTCATCGTTCCCAGAGAAACCAAGGAAAGATAGTACACATCGGCCTGTCCCGTAGCACGCCCTTGCGAGAGGTCACGGGAAAAGGAATCTTCCGTAATCACTTCTACAGTGCCTGGCAACGTACCATATTTTTGAAAGGGAAAGGCGTCTAATTTAATCCGTACGACATCACCAATTTTCACAAAACCGATATCGGTTGCGTTAATCTGTACTTCGGCTTCAAGCGGTACATCCAGCGGCACCAACGTCATGAGTGGCTCCGCCTCTCGAATCACCGAACCGACAGAATGCTTGGCAATATCCAATACGACCGCATCCGCAGGAGTTTCCAAACTCACCAAGGTATGCCGTTTGGTAGCCTTCCGTAATTGATCGGCAAGCGTGTCGCGCTCCTCTCGTACTTGCGCCAATTCTTCCATGGTTTTTTGATACCATTCCTTAGTAAATGCCTCACGCTCGGCCTGCGCGACAGCAATCTCTTTACGAATCTCTGACTCGCGGTGCTGGATCACACTTAGATCGCGATTGACTTCAAGCCGTTTTTCTTGGGCCTCAAGATAGCGTTGTCGGGCACCAATATTTTGGGCAACCAGACGCTCCTGCATGACCTCCATCTCTTTGAGCAACTTAACCCGCGCCGCCAGCATTTGCTGATCACTTTGATTGGTCGAAAGTGATGCCTTCAATCTCTCTAGCGTTTCATTAAATTGAGTAAGACGTGAGTGATAACTGGCATCTCTTGCTACGCGGATCTGGACTTGCAGCTGTTCATCTTCAGAGCGACTTTGGGGAATATTTTCTCCACCGACGCGAGTCAATTCTGATTCAAGGCGACGCGCTTTTGCATCAAGACTCGAAAGTCTTCCCCGCAATTGCGATTCATCGGCAACCACAAAGGTTGGATCGAGTGCGGCAAGTCGCTGCCCCTTTCTAACCACCTGACCCACGCGCACCTCTATGGACTGAATGATTGCAGTTTCAATGGGCTGAACGATTAGATTGGGTTTCGTGGTCACTAATTTGCCATGACCGATCACAATCTCATCGATTTCAGCAATGCTTGCCCATAAAATAATCGAGATAATCAGTCCCGCCAGAGAATACAGCGTCCAGCGGGTTACCCCACCCAGCGGGCGCTGCTCTATTGCATCAGCATCGGGAAGAAAATCGACATCGACCCGTTCGGTTTGATTGGTGCGACCTGCCCAGAACTTACTAATCACGGAAATTAGGCATACCTGTTTGTTGGTGCCATAAATGGCGATACATCTCGCAACGGGACAGCAGTTCGACGTGCGTCCCAATATCGACGATAGTCCCACGTTCAAAAACAATAATTGCGTCGGCTTTTGCCAACGTTGATAAGCGATGAGAGACCATAATAACGGTCTTACCGACTGCGATCCGTGAAAGATTATGGATAAAGATTGCTTCACTGTCTGGATCAAGCGCACTGGCCGCTTCATCCAAAATCAAAATCCGCGGTGCTGGTAAAATGGCGCGAGCAATTGAAATTCTCTGCTTTTGTCCCCCCGAAAGATTCGCACCGTTTTCCTCCAACACGGTATCGTACCCTTGTGGCAATCGCTCAATAAATTCGTCAGCCCCCGCCGCCTGGGCGGCGGCAATAATTTCATTAAGGGTTGCGTTGGGCTTTGCCGCCACGATATTGTCGCGCACCGAACCCCGGAATATAAAATTATCCTGAAGCACTACCCCAATACTACTACGCAGATGGGAAAGATCAATTTCGCGGATATCAAGACCATCGATGCGAATTACACCCTGAGTCACTGAATACATACCCTGGATCAAACGGGTCAGGGTTGTTTTTCCGGAACCACTACGTCCGACCACCCCTACGACCATTCCTGGTTTAAGACTCAGTGAAATATTATCGAGCGCAGTACTGGTCGAACCCGGGTATCGGAAACTGACCTGCTCGAAGCTGATCCCGCCCTGTAGACAAGGTCGCAGACCAATACCACGACCGCGCCCCTCTCCCGGGCGATTCATAATCTCACCCAACATCCGTGCTGGGGTTAACTTCGATCTCACCGGAACGGGCCAGGCGCGGCCAGTAGGTTGGGTGTCGCCACAAGACGGTTTACTGGTTACCGATGTGAATCAGGATGGAGTCG
>CAUYUB010000301.1:0-2307 GCA_963575685.1 Gammaproteobacteria bacterium
TCGCCTATTTGGATACTCTAGACCAAGTACTGCACTTCGCATTGGTAAGCGGTCGCTTGGACCCGAATCATCCTCCGCTGGTACGGGTGCATCTGCAGGATGATCTTTGTGACTTGCTCGGAGGAAAATCGGTGGGATGTACCTGGTCACTGCAGGACGCTCTACGCCGGATTGGTCAGGACGGTGGCGTCCTCATCATCCTCCGTAAATCTCAACACCAAAAGGAGATTGTGCGGCGTATCAAAGATTTGGAGTTGCGTGGAAGAGGTATCCAACTCCCTCTCCAAGAACGGGGTGAAGAGTTACGCAGTTATGGTATTGGGGCGCAGATCCTGGTGGATCTAGGGATACATCGAATGCGGGTTCTCAGCGCACCCAAACGAGTACATGCCCTCTCCGGTTTCGGGTTGGAGGTGGTGGAATATGTGGGGCATGATTAAAATTTTTGATTGTTTTCGAGCGAGGTAGTGACGGTGAGCGAAGTAAGAGACGTGAAGTCTGTGGAAGGCAAATTGAGCGCTGAAGGTATCCGTTTTGGTTTAGCGGTGGGGCGTTTCAATAGCTTTATTGTGGACAGTTTGGTGACGGGGGCATTGGATACCCTAATACGCCATGGTGCAGCATCTGCCGATATTATCGTGGTGCGGGTGCCGGGTGCCTTCGAGATTCCGCTTGCGGTGTCCCGCATGGCGGCCAGTGGTCGCTACGATGCCTTGCTGGCGATTGGCGCAGTAATTCGCGGAGGTACCCCTCATTTTGAGTATGTGGCCTCAGAGTGCGTCAAGGGATTGTCTCAAGTGATGCTCAAGCATGACATTCCCGTGGCTTTCGGCGTACTCACTGTGGATACCATTGAACAGGCTATCGAACGGGCCGGGACCAAGGCCGGCAATAAAGGGGCGGAAGCGGCCCTTTCGGCCATTGAGATGGCCAATGTCCTGCGTGGACTTAGCGAGTGAGTGCAGACTCTCCCGGATTCAGACGTGGACCTTCACCCTCCCAGGCCCGTACCAAATCTCGGCGCGCGGCCTTACAGGCGCTCTATCAATGGCATGTCGGAAAACAATCCATCGCCGAGATCGAGTCGTGGTTCCTCGCTGAACAAGACCTGCGAGGTGCGGACCTGAATTACTTCGGGGAACTGCTGCATCGAATACCTGCTTGTGTGGGAGAACTGGATAAGGTGATCCTGCCGTTTGCTGAACGGGTGGTAAACGACATCGATACGGTGGAGCTAACTGCGTTGCGCATTGGCACCTACGAATTGGTCCATCGTCCCGATATCCCCTACCGTGTAGTGATCGACGAGGTCGTTGAGCTGGTCAAACGTTTCGGCGCTGAGGAGGGGTACCGTTTTGTCAACGGCGTGATTGATCGGTTGGCACGCCAATTACGATCGAAAGAGATTGAGTAGTGTGGGTACTGTGGCTCAACTCGGAGTTTGGTTTTATTTGGTTCTTCGGTTCAATTCAATTTGTTTGAGACTTCTTTGAGCTTCTGAATATCTACTTAGCTTTGATACACCAACCCCTCCACCAATGACTTCTCAAGAACAGAAATGCTGCCGCTGAAGTAACGTATGGTCGAGCATGATAAGTCGTTGGCGCGATCAGTTCCGCGAAATAAGGCATCTCGGGTCGCAGCCCTCCATGCGGGACCCATGAATGGGTGGCCGCGATAATCGGTGGCTCGACCGTAGGATCCCTTGCCATTGCATTCGTCACTGGCCGAATCCTCGAAAAAAATGATCCACCACCACCTGTGCCTAATGCGTAACGGGTGCGGGTATCACACCGCTACCTTCCTTTCTAGTGGCAAGGTCCTTTAAATAAATTGGGTGTCTTATGCTCCACGTACTGATGCTGCTGTGGCTCTGCCTGATGCTCGTCCTGCCTGGTGGGACGGCCCACGCTGCTTTCGAACTGGAAGGCTTGGCTTCCGATTCAACGGCCTACGTAAAATTGCTACGCGCCAAGGCGCCACCACAATCCACACCGGCGCAACGCGAGGCTGCGGTCAAGCAGGCGCGGGCAGTGCTCGCCCAGAAGGACTCCGCTAAGACCATTTCCGCCTGCGAGTCGGCAGTGGCGATAGGGGTCAACACCCCCACGGTGTGGATGATGTTGAGCGAGGCATGGACGGCGGCACCCAAGCTCAACCGTGAGCGTGCCCTGCAATCCGCCTATCTCGCCTACGATGCTGCTACCAATCCCGAGGACAAAGTGGTGGCGCTGTCGCGGCTGGCGACGGTATTGGACGAATTATTCGATCGGCCCGATCAAGCGCTGAAGGCGGTGACCGAGATCA
>CAUYUB010000302.1:0-2292 GCA_963575685.1 Gammaproteobacteria bacterium
GTTCAACCGGCCAAAGTAATTGTCGCTGACCGGTCAGAGTAATTGTCGTTTAACAGGCAGGGAGGCTTTGGAGCCCATGCTCCTCGCAGAAAAGGGTGAACCGGACCACATCGCTTTTTAGCGCGCGCTCGGTGTTTTTGGCGAAGGCCCCTTGGGCGTGGCGGGCGTAGTGCTGGAGCTGGAGGGCCAGGGCGGAGGCGTTGGTGGCCTCGGGGGAGGGCGTGGGCAGGTGGGAAGGGTCGGCATGGGGAGGATGTGTCCGATCAATGATTTTGGGGGTGGTACCGGGCTTTAGTATGTTAGATAAGTGAAATTATCGGACATATACAGAGGGGAGGTTGATACTTTCTCTCTGCCTAGCAGGCAGAGCCTCGGATGCCCGGAAAACCGCACGAAAACTACAAGGAAATTGCACAGAATCGGGTACACGCCAGGCACGCCTGGCGTGAGGTTCTACAACCACGGCAAGCATCGGCGTACTTACTTCACTACTCCGAAAGATGACCAGAAATCGCCCGGAAAAACTTCGAGGGCCTGGCCCAACTCAGCCGATCACTCGTCGCCGGCCAGCGGCGCGCGATGGGGCACCTTATTCAAAATTGCCCGAAACGCTACGAGATCGGCTCTCTCCGCACGCGTACGCAGATACGCCTCGGCAGTCAACGCGGAAATTTTCTCGGCCACCGCACTCATGACAAACTGATCAACGGGCACGCCATCTAGGTCGGACATCTCCTGAAGGTGGCTTTGAATGGAATTGGGCAAGGTCAGATTCAAGGTAGTCATTGCAACTCCTCCAGCATGATTTTCGGGGTCACCACTTCAATCCCGAACCGTGATACCGGGCGAAAATCCTTGGCGTTGAAGCTCACAATGCGCGGCACCTGGGCGGCAACCGCCAGTTCCAACACCATATCATCGTTGGCATCCGGCAGACAGGGCCGCCACAGAAAATAAATTGTATGTAAATCAGCCAACGCGCAGAGATTGTCGAGCACTAGCCTTGAGCAGTTGGTACGATTTCCCGCTCGCCGAATAGAGACCAGCGTAGAGCACATTGGTATCGAGGACAATACGCGGTGTTTCAGTCATTCTGGACGTTCGGATCATCTTTAATCTACTTGGCGTGCTAATGTCGGCGTGAGGTTCTACGACCAGCGCCACCAGAAAGGCCACTCTTCGGTAACGGGATACTCGGCTGCGGCTGCGCATCAACCTGGTTATGGCGTTTACAGACGCCGATCTCCGCTAGACGGCCTTCAGGGTTCTCCGTCATCAGGCGGACAGCACTGGCGTTCTTACAGCGCGTCGTTGAGATTCGCCGCCTGGCAACGAGTATCCGCTAGGTAGCAGAGCGGCAACCCGGGCTGATCAACATCGCCAGCGTTGGTCTCCAGTAGCACGAGCGCCAGATTCCCCTGGCCATCAGTGCTGTTTACGGTCAACGTCGCTGGCGCTTCTCGCGCAGGCCCCAACGCCGCGCCATCGGGAGCGCCAGGTCCTCCACTGGCCAGACCCACCGTCAACAAAGGCTGGGATGGGGCCTGAAGTCGGCTTGGTGTCGTTTGCAAGCGGTGAACTCCCCCCATCGGCCCTCCCGGTCCAAGGCCTTGATGACCACTTCGCTCTTGCACTTACACCGTGAGCCATCTCGGTTCACCGCCTGACAGCGTGGATCGGACGGTTCCCGAGGATCCGGCTTCCAGTACGGGATGGGTTCGGCCCGTTCCGGTACCGACTCGCTAACACCGTTAACATTGGCGTCTGTTAGCGAAGAGACGGGATCCTCCTGACTGTTGAGGGTATCCACGGGCAACGTTTTCGGCGATTCAGGTCCATCACGGTGAGTTGAGACGGGATCGACCTGCTCCACCATGGCCCGGTTAACCGTATCCACGGCCAATCCGGTCAGCAACTCCCGCAGTGGCCCCAATGCCTGCTCGATTTCCTCCCGAACGATGGCGCGGTAGCGGTCCTCCGTCAACGCCTGGTTAGCATTCACGACCGTGGCGGCGGCGAGCCGCTCCCGCGCCTGCTTGCGCCGGTTCCGCATGTACTCGCGCATGTACGTCTTACGGTCGGCCGCCATGGGTTCTCCCATCGGTAAACTGTTTACATGCGTATACTAACAGATCACCAGTAAACTGAACATGGGATGGACCGATATCGGGAGACAGAACCTATCGACTGACCGATTTGGCGGCTGATGACACGACTGTTGGATCCTAGGCGCTCCTCGTTCTCCGAAACCTACCCATTTATCTCGCAGGACAAACAGTGTTCGGTTCCTGC
>CAUYUB010000303.1:0-2292 GCA_963575685.1 Gammaproteobacteria bacterium
CGCTTTCGTCGGCATGATGCGGTAAGTGCGCGTGCTTATCTGGCCTCTTTCGAGGGGACGGATAACTTATTCCTTTCTATACGTCGGATGGATACCGGTGACGCTATTGGTACGCTGACCGTCTATGTCGCGCGTCCTCATCAAACCGCCGATATAGGCATCCTCATCGGTGACCCTACGGTCTGGGCCCAAGGATTCGGCCAAGATGCCTGGAACGCCATTTTGAAATGGTTATTGGAATACATTAATATACGCAAGATCACGGCCGGCACCCTCGCCTGCAATCACGGCATGGTGACGATAATGAGGCGTTCTGGTATGTACCACGAAGCTACGCGTAGCGCGCAGGAAATCGTCGAAGGACAAGAGGAGGATATTGTCTACTATGCCCGATTCTGTACTGCTTGATCTTCCCACCCCGATCGCACTGGTTTGTCATGACGCCGGGGCGACTAATCTCCTTTTTGCCTGGATGCGTGCCCATGCGGCCGTGCTGCCGGATGCGACGCGTGACTGGCGTCTATTGGCACAAGGGCCGGCTGCCAAGCTCTGGACCGAACGTGGCCTGCCTCAAATACGCATCGTTCAGACCATTGATGAGATACTTGACGGTGCTGCAATATTGGTTTCCGGTACCGGTTGGGCCAGCGATCTGGAATACGATGCCAGGGCGGCCGCACGGGCGCGCGGGATACGCTCGCAGGCGGTAATCGACCACTGGGTAAACTATCGGGAGCGATTTATACGCCACGGACAGTTGGTGTTGCCTGATGAAATTGTGGTGACGGACATTTATGCGCTGGAGGAGGCCAAACGCTGTTTTCCCGATCTGCCGGTAAGGCTACGGTCGAATCTCTATCTACAAGAGATGGCGGAGATGATTGCACCGCTGACAGATCAGGTGGATGGTATTTTGTATGTACTGGAACCGATCCGAAACCATTGGGGACGTGCGCAGGCGGGCGAATTCCAAGCATTGGATTACTTTGCCGAGAACTTTGTCCGTGTCGTTCCGGATAAGGATTACCCCATCCGCCTACGTCCGCACCCGTCCGACCCGCCCGGCAAGTATGATGCCTGGATAGCGGCGCATCCCGAATTGAAGGTTGCCATCGATCAAAACGATTCGTTGGCAGCGGCAATTGGGCACGCACGTTGGATAGTAGGGGCCGAGACCTTTGCCATGGTGGTAGCATTGGCCGCCGGTAGACAGGTTATTTCAACCTTACCGCCTTGGGCGCATCGCTGTCGTTTGCCGCATCCCGCCATTATTCACTTGAGGGAGTGATGAGGAACTTACTACGGTGTCGTGGTTTAGGTGGGTAGCCAAGTCTCCCCGGTGGCGAGGAGCTCGGGTTTGGTATAGTGGGGTACGGTCTGTTATGTTTGATGAGTCGTTTGTTCGGTCATGTTGTGCTCCGAGTACCTTCACTAATTGTTTAGGTAGTTTGTGTCTCGGGCATATTGGCACAGAGGGCCAACGTTCATGATTACCCGGTTTTTATGAGATACACTCGCAAGAAGTGGAGATGGGGCCTACTTGCCCAATGGGTTTTGTTGGGGTGGTTGAGCCTGCCGGTATTGACCTTTAGCGCGGATGGTCAGGAGAATTTACTTGCCGTCGCCCCCCGCGATCCGCGGAAAACCGCAGAACAGCAAAATGTCCAATGGCAAGCCCTCGCCAAGGACAGTACGGCATTGGAACGGCAGCGACAAGAGTTGCGCACTACCAGCGCCGAGATGCCCACCAAGTTGCAAAATTTACAGGTCAGCCAGGTTACCGAGGCCCTGGTCGTCCAAGCCCGTTTGGATACCCAAACGCTCAAGCTGCGTGAGGATGAAATCCTTGCCGACAATACCAACACAACACAACAAATCAAAAGTCTGGAACAGACCATTCAGAAACTGAAGGCGCAGGAACAATTATTGCGCAATCCGGCCAAGACCGAAGAGGCCGGTGATAGTCAGATCGAACAATTAAAACTGACGCAAGAGGCGCTCTCTCAGAAGCAGGCTGCGCTGGAACTGGCCAAACAACACTTGACGATTGGTCAGGAATGGCTGGACCTGAATCAGAAAAAACGGGTTCTGGCGGACCAGTGGCAGACCAAGGTCGAGGAATATTATCGCCTCCAACAAGAACAAAGCCGCCAGGAGGCGCAACAGGATCTCAGCACCCAGTTGTCACGGACTCGTCAAACCTTCTTGGACCGTGCCGATGAGTCACGCCAACGTCTGCAACAGGACGGCGAACAGCTTGATGATATGCATCGGCTGCTGCTCGATATCAAT
>CAUYUB010000304.1:0-2276 GCA_963575685.1 Gammaproteobacteria bacterium
ATGTGGAAACATTCGCATGTTACCATATGCCCTCAAAACCCAATATGAGCCACCTCAAATGACTACTTCTGCCGACGGAAAATCTACCGCAGTGCATCCCGCTGTGGATACTGTGGCAGCAATGTTGTACGCCCTAGGCCGTTACGCCATTGATCTGGAGGACCTGAGCGCCGATGCGGTGCGGGTCCGTGCCGATGCTTGGGCGCGCCACGTCCTAACGGGGAGCGACCCCCCCCAAACTAATTCCGCTCCGGGAGGAGGAGGACGCCAGTGGGGAGGGGTACGCGACTTCACCGTCCATGTCTGCCGTGGACAACAAGAGTATTCCAACACCCGCATTAACGAACTCCGCCAAGCCCTCTGGAAGATGCTGCAGGGTCTCAGAACGGCCCTGGAGCAAAACGAGGCGGCTGATTTGCAGGTGGACAACCAACTGACGCGTCTGATGCAGGCCCTCGCCAGTAACTCCATGGACACCCTTAAAAAAGAGGTCCAGGCCACGGTGACGTTGGTGGGGCAGGCGGCGGAGGAGAGACATCGACGCCAGAGTACCCAGATCGACGAACTGGCGGAGCGTCTCACTACCCTGCGTATCGAATTGGCCCAAGCACGCAAGGAGATGGCGCTCGACCCCATGACCCGACTCTACAACCGGGCCTCCTTTGACCAGCATTTGGCCAAGACCGTTGAACTGTGCCAGAGTTCCGGCCAGGCGGCGTGCCTGCTCATCGCAGACATTGACCGCTTCAAGACCATCAATGATACCTATGGCCATCCCACGGGCGATACCGTGATTCGTATGGTGTCCGAGACCCTCACCCGCGCCTTCCCGCGCAAAAATGATTTTGTGGCCCGCTACGCGGGCGATGAATTTGCCGTCATCCTCGCCGAGACCTCCACCGATAGCGCTCAATCGCTCGGCCAGCGGCTCATGGAGGGGGTGCGTTCTCAGACCATTACCACCGAGACCGGGACCAAAGGACGCGTTACCCTCTCCGTAGGTCTTGCCGCGCTACGTCGCAACGACACCCCCGCGAGTTGGCTCGCCCGTGCCGATGCCGCCCTGTATCGGGCCAAACAAGGGGGGCGTGACCAACTTTCGGTATCAACCTGAAGGATATGAGGTATCAGCCCTACCCCTAATGGAGGTTCCTCCGTGTCGCTTTTTTTCCGTTTACTCAGCACCTTGCTTTTAGTATCCACACTTGGGTTCAGCGGCTGCGCCACCCATACCTATGGCACCAGTACGGCCGTAAACGAAAAGGCTCTTTCCCAAATCCATGCGGGAACGAGTACCACGGCCGATCTCAGACGATTGTTGGGAGAACCTACAGAAATGGAGACTCTCGGTCCAGGTTTGGAATTATGGACCTACCGTTACGTGGAATATAGTGGTGCCTACGTGCCACTATTGGGACCGGTATCTACCGGAGACGGTTGGGAGGGGATAGTAAAATTCCGTGTGCGGGATAACCAGATAGAACGTTTGGAACGTTCTCAGACCCGGCATAGCAGCGGTCTGTGATTATCAGGCTGATCTACGTTAACCACCAATCCATTGAAAGCCTCGAAAGATCAACGCTACAATCTGGTTGGGCATAAGCTCCCCGCAGAAGAACAAATTGATTGAATAAAATCCAGGATCGATACAAAATCGTATCAGTATGCCCTGCATCTGGAAAATGCGTTGGATTTTGTAATGCATGAAGAATCGGATCGTATATAGAACAACCATCATAACGTTAATATTTCCTGCGATTGTTCAGCAACTGTGGTTTTTCTAGCGCCATACCTTGCTCATTAACCAGTTTCAGCCGCTCGAAAAATACCATAATATGGGACTCCTTTCCTTACCTTGAGTGCGTATCCATGCGGCAAGGCGATCTGGTTCGTCTGCTGGTCATCAGCGAATCCTGGAATGACGCTGAAGTCCTCACCAACCACTTGCGTAACGCCGGTCACATGGTTCGGCCGTTGCGGGTTGAAGAGGAAGGACGTCTGGGAACCGCCCTGCGCGACCAAGACTGGGATTTGCTGTTGTACCTACCCAATGATGGGCTCGACCTGGAGGTTACCACCGTTCTTGCCTTGCTCTCCGATAGCCGCAAGGACATCCCAGTAGTCATGGTCGCCGATGACCTCTCTCACACGCAAAAATTAGAAATTTTGGCGGCGGGTGCTCAGGATGTCGTGCCCAGTGAACCGCCGGGACTGTTGCAAAGGGTGGTGCGTCGCGAATTGGAAGGGTTGCGTCTGCGTCGTAGTCTTATTGTCTG
>CAUYUB010000305.1:0-2275 GCA_963575685.1 Gammaproteobacteria bacterium
TGGCATTCAGTGGCGGATTTCAAGGGAGCTTATCCGCAATCGATAATATCCGTTTTGTCTCGCGGATATACGGCATGAACTGGCGCGATATCGTTGAGAAAGTTGAGGAGTTCGCCGAGCTGGGAACGTATCTGCAAATGCCGATTAAGACATTTTCCTCGGGAATGAAGGCACGGTTGAGTGTTGGTCTTTCGCTAGCGATTCATTTTGATGTCTATCTCATTGATGAGATTCCTGGTGTGGGTGATGCTCGTTTTAAGAATCGATTTGATGAAGCGTTCAAAGATTTACGTATAAAATCAACACTGTTTTTAACTTCCCACAATCCGTCCGTGATTCGCAACCACTGCGATGTGGCACTTGTCCTTAAAGGTGGAAAATTGAGCATGTATGATGATGTGAACCTGGCATTAAAAGTCTACGAAGAGCTATGAGCAAGACAACCGATATCATACCTCTTCGACTACAAGCCATTGCCATGGAACAGGCTAGCGTTGACGATGAAGGTAAATCGAATGCCACCAATAGATATCCATCGCGATTTTTTCAGTATCGCAAGTGGGTTTCTTTTTCATTTTTTGTGATATTGCCAACGCTGTTATCGATTGTATATTATGGATTAATCGCCGCCGATCAGTACCAAACTAAGATACTGCTCTCGGTGAGGTCTTCGCATGGCTCTGTGGGGGGATCGGTTCTGGGAGAGATATTAGGAGGTTTCACTATCAGCCAATCCTCGGCGGATGGGAATCTTATTTCGCAATTTATTACCTCACGTGACGCAGTTAGCGAGCTTGATAAAAAAATTAATCTGCGATCGATTTACTCGAAGCCATCTGTAGACTTTATAGTGCGGCTTGGTTGGTTCCCCGTCTCCCCTGTTCCATTTGAGAGCATGGTTGAGTATTATAGAGGGATGGTTGACGCAACATTCGATTCCTCTTCAGGGCTGGTAACCGTCAGTGTCAAGGCCTTCGCACCCGAAGATACGCAAGTAATTGCCTCATCTCTTATAGGAATGTGTGAAAACTTAGTTAACAGCCTCAACCGGCGTGCGGAGGAAGACACGCTCCGTCTTACTCGCCTGGAGGTGACTAGGGCGGAAAAAAAGTTGGCGGACGCCCGTAAACGAATGAGGGAATTCCGATTAAAACATCGTGAGATCGATCCAACAAGGAGTACTGGTGCGGTTGGCGAGATTATCGCAAAGCTGGAAGGTGAATATGCCCGTGTCTCAACTGAACTCGGTGAACTCTCGTCGTATATGAATACTAAAAGCCTTCAGGTCGAGACACTGCGCAAGCGCCTCAAGGCGTTGGAAGGCCAAATCGCAGAGGAACAACAACGTTTAACCGGAAATGACGGGGCCATGACCAATCTACTGTTGGAATATGAGGGACTGGAGCTTGAGCACGAAATAGCCAACACAACGTATACCTCTGCAATAGCCGCTTTCGAACATTCTAGGATAAAAGCCCAACAGCAGGATAGTTATGTCATCCCAATCGTATCGCCTTATATGCCAGAAGAGGCGGAGTATCCTCGGAAGATTCGCTCAATTTTCTCGGTCATGATTGGTAGCTTTATTATGTTTGGTATCGCCAGGTTGCTAATTTCCGGGGTACGCGATCATGTCATGCATTGAGGGAGGCGTTCCGGTGCAAACGAAAGGTATCCGGATTATTCTATCCGGAGTATGGATGATGGGATGCCTAATCATGTCGGGTCCTCTCGGATTCAATGCGTTTGGTCAATCACTATCGCCAATTACGACGGGGGATATTACCCCGTCACCACTTTCCACGCCGCCGTCAACGCCCTTGACTGGGATATCTGGTAGTGATAGAGCATCGCCCAGCTCCTCACCAGGCATGTCAAGTCAACCGGGGAGGCAACTGTTGCCAGCTGTAGCTCCTAAGAGCGGCGTCATTTCTCAAAATAATCGAACCGCTGATACCAGAAATCGGACGAGCGACCCCCAAATTTCCCGTCCGTTCGGTGCCACCTTATTTGATGCTCCGATTTCGGCAACGTCGGTTGGACCAAATCCTGATTATCAAATCACCATTGGCGATCAGATTATGGTTCGAGTTTGGGGATCAATCAACGCCGACATCAGCACAGTGGTCGATCAACAGGGCAATATTTTCATTCCACAGGTTGGACCGCTTCCAGTTGTCGGAATTCGATCAGGTGACCTTTCTAAATACGTCGAAGGAAAAATCCATGCCGTATACCGCGAAAATATTGCAATATATGCCACATTAATGCAATG
>CAUYUB010000306.1:0-2253 GCA_963575685.1 Gammaproteobacteria bacterium
CTCACGGGCCTTGCAGCCAGGGATTCGCTGCGCCAATCGTGTACGGACCTTCCACTGCGTCAGGAATGGGATCTGGCTTGCCTCGTTGGCGTAGACGGTCGAATATTCCTTTCCGAGGATCGAGTCAGCCGATCGGGCATCGTCGACACCGCCGACCCATATTTCGGCCCCGTTCGGGAATGTCATGACGTGCCGGGTCTCGTTTGTCCGCAGCCAGGCCGGGGAAGGCCGAGATCACCTTGGGAAGCGTCTCCATCCATATCGATTCGATAGCGTCCTTTTGGCGCAATCTATAGATCAGGTGGCGCGACTCACGAAACATGAGGGCGCGGAGAATGATGATATAAACGATCAGGAATGTTTTGCCAGACCTTGACCCACCATAGGCCAAAGTATGACGACGCCCCTGCCGGATGATGGCAAGGGCGTTTTGTTGATCCGGCGTTAGCCTGACGGTGCTCTCGATCACAGCCCTATGTCGTGGGGATCTCCCGAGGCGTTCCAGCCTACCACGGCCAGGGCTTCGGTCTTGTACACCATGGAGTCCCAATAGCTGCATTCGTCGCAATGACAGCGCCAGTAGCCGTGCCGGTCCTTCTTGGCTGTCGCGGACCCGCCGCACTTGAGGCAGGCCTTGGGCTCGACGATGTTCTCTTCGGGCGTGGTGGGCTCGGCTTCGGGGGGTGTTACGCCCTCGACGATCTTCCGGGGCCTACCCATCAGACGGGACCGACGGGGATCGTGGCGATGGTCCCCGGACCTACGCCAATGAGGACCGTGGCACGGAAGAGGGGCGGCTCGCCGGGGGGGAATATCCAGACGTCATAGGCATCCGTCGCGGGAGCGATGTACCCGATATAGTGCCGGGCGATGATTGCAGCAGCCTGGTCGCCCTCGAGGCCCGTGGTCTTGCTCGAAAAATACGAGGCGAGCATGGAATAGAGAACTATCGTACCGGTGAGATTCGGGGGAGCGGCCATTTGTCGGCCTCCTAACCTAGGATTCCGCCACGCGAGGCAGGCGGGGTGAACGTGCTAGCGGCTTCGGCCATGCGTTGCACCATGGGGTGAGCGTTCTGGAAATACTCGCCGTCCTCCTTGGCGATCACAGCCCCAAGGGTACGCATAGCGGCATAGACAATCTCAGTGCCCTCTATCCCGAGCTCCACGCGCCCAAACTCGAGGGCGCGTCCGTCTTCGGCAGGGACCATGAAGTATGGGAACGTGACGCGGGGATAGCGCCTATAGAATGTTTTGGCTAGGGTCGCCATATCTGCACCGGCCAGAAATGTGCATTCGGCGTATTCCGCCTGTTCCCGAGTCAGCTCGAGAGTAGCCGGTCGACCGAGGGCCAGGGCGATCTTCTCGGGGTCGGTCTCGTGCCGGGTTCCCCAATAGCCACGGAGAAAGCTCCGAATGCTGGCGAAGAAACGCTTCATTCCCCGGCCTCGGATTTGGCGATGGCCTTCATCGATTCGAGGGAGGCAAGTTTCGCCGCGTTCAGTTCGGCCTCGTGCTCGGCCTTCGCCTTCTCCATGACGGCAAGGAACATGTTCATGTCATGAGATCCGGGGCGCAGGTCAAATGCGTAGTCGGCAACCTTGTTGATCTGTCCCGAGGGGCGCTTGTAGTAGGTTTTTCCACCCTGGATGTACAGGATTCCCCCAGCGTCGGTGAGACCGGCCTGGGGATTCTCGGCCTTGTGTTTGGCTAGGGCGAACCGGCCCATGTCCAGGGCGACAAGAGCGCCGATGAGGCAAACGACGATAAGCGCGAGCCAAACAATTGCCATGCTAGATTCCCTCCGTGTCGTGGGTGATTTTGATTTCGATGGGCTGAGTATCGGGGAGGCTCGCCTTGTCCTTGCCACGCCAGCGCCCCACAGTCTGCAGTGCCCCGAGGCGGGCTTTGTTGTCTCGTACCTCGTGCTCGTTTCCCTGGGAGTCGATAAGGGTCTGGGTCGCTTCAAAAAGCTCTTTCGCTTTGACGGCCAGGCCGAAATCATCCAGGCCAACCGAAGTCAACAGCTCTTGGAAATCTGAGCACTGGTGAATACGGGCCAGGCGAACGCATCCGGCCCCTCTGGCCGAGTCCTTGGAGACATCAGGGTTTATGGCTATTTCGGCAGCCGTCGCGTTGAAGCCGTTAGTAAAATATTCCTCGAGCCAGGCCCGATCGCCTTCGCGCAGGGAGTAATTCGGCTTTGCAACACCATTGCATTCTTCGCTCATGCTAATAGTATCCTCCGCATCTA
>CAUYUB010000307.1:0-2236 GCA_963575685.1 Gammaproteobacteria bacterium
GAACCCGAGCGGTAGGGTAATTACTGCTGAAACAATGATGAGATTCCAGCCCAAAAAGGTAAACCATGCCAGTTTATTACTCCATAACGGCACACTACAGGTACGTTGTACGCTGTAAAAAGAGGTAGCCATGAGCGTACAACCACCGAAGGCAAAAATAACGGCATTGGTATGCAGGGGACGTAGGCGACCGAACGTAATTTCGGCGAGATCAAAATTGAGGAATGGCCACGCCAGTTCCGCAGCGAGATACACCCCCACGCTGGTACCTACTACCAAGTAGATGACCGCCGCGACGGTAAACCATCGGACGACCTCAAAATTATAAGTACGTTCTATTTCTGTTGCGTTCACGGTTTCACCTCGTGATAAACAGGTTTAATTTTCTTTGCATTCACAGCGTTACCTCCATGAAAGGGATGCCGCCGGCATTGGCCGCAGCTTGATGTACCTGAAAAGACAATGGAATTAGGTACTCTGAGATACATAACCCATTCAGAGTGCCCTAAAATTCGACCGCTCTCGCTTTGGTTTCCGCCGAAAATACCACAGATACGAGTTGTGGTATGAACTAAGTTGATAGCCTTTAAGGGATTAAGCGTGAACCTTCCTTGCCAAAAAGTCTCTCCCCCCCTCTAGGGATGGAGGGGGCTAACGATAGGGGGATAAGGGGATACATCAGGATGTATTTCTCCCTTCTTTTTACGTTTAATTCTCCCCCTAGAGTTGGCTAAAACCTTAACTTCAGCGGGGAGCTTTAGCCTCCCACTCCGCTGAGGTAACGTAAACCGTATATGAATAAATATCAGGGCAATGCTGCCTTGATTCCCATCGTCACGCTACGCTGAAACAGACTGGAGAATTCTTGCCGGACTGAGCCAATAGGAAATACGGCTAGCCCAAAAATGCTGAAATGCCCGTTGAATGCATATTCAGCGTAGCCTGATAATTCATTGCCGTGGTCGGTGAAGCCATGTGTCGCCATTGCGCGCCAGTAGCCGCTGCTCTCCAGAGGATTGCTTTGCCATACTAGATGTACATAATCACTCCCCAGCAGAGCTGGGGCTTCACTCAACGCTTGCGCGGCCCACCTCGGATCGGTAGCGGCACGGGAGAAGTAAGCGCGTTCCTCGGACGCTCGATATCCGTGGCCATTGTGCAGATATTCGGCATTGATTGTTTGCCCGTTGTCGAAAGTCCAAGCAGCTCCCAGCAACACATTAATACGGCGCGACGAACGTGTGGCCAGTGTAAATGGCAGTGTGGCATCGTCGGGTGATTGTAGCGCATCGACTCGGACGGAAGAGGATGCCTCGGTGTACAACAACAACGCATCATTGATAGTATATTGACCATACACGCCAAGGAAACCGTTCGATTTTTCCGTGCGCGCTAGGGCGAGTCCGCCCACCCAATCGTCATCGCGCTGTTCAATTTTCAAAAGCCAACTATCGTGCCAGCTATCTTGCACGGTATGGCCGGATCCCGTAATGCGTGCCAACATCACCGCGATTTCTCTATTCGGCGTCCACGAGACTTTCACCGTGTCCATTCCAGATAATTCACGCATTGGGTTAGCGCGTCCATTGTCAAAGTAGAAGGGGCTGGCTAATGATCGAAATTGAGCCGGTCCCCAATTCAGCACCTCGCGTCCCACCGCTACGTTTATACTTTCAGAGACACCCACTCGCGCCTGCCACTGACTGAGATACGCTTCATGTTTTTCCTGCTGACCCAAGGGACCAGATTCGTTTCTCGTCAACAAAATAGGGCGCGCTTCAGGATCGAGACCTGCGGCGGGTTCATCAAGGAGGACGACACCGGGGCGGTGGATAATCGCCTGAGCAATGGCCACGCGCTGACGTAAACCGCGCGACAATTCGCTGGTCCGCTGTCTCAATCGGTCCGTAAGTCCGAGTTTTGCAGCGGTATCCTGTACCGCCTCGTCCAACCGGGCGGAATCGACGCCATTAGCTTCCGCTGCATAATACAGGCATTGCCGAACCGTCAGGGTGTCATAGAGCCCGAAACTATCCGATAAATAGCCCACCCGCCGATGACAGGCACGCGGTTCGTCGAGTACATCGATACCGTCCACCCGGATTTTCCCCGATAATGGCAAATCCAGTCCGGCGATACAACGCAATAGCGTCGTCTTGCCTGCCCCATTCGGTCCAACTAAGGCAGTGATGCTGCCCTGGGGAACACTAAATCCTACCTGGTCGAGTGCACGCAC
>CAUYUB010000308.1:0-2236 GCA_963575685.1 Gammaproteobacteria bacterium
GATAATCCACCTGGGGCAGTGCGGAGAGAGGTAGCAATCGGTAGGCCACTGTCCCTACCAAGACCAGAGCCAACGTCAACAGCGCAGTGGCAACCGGGCGTAGGATGAAGGGACGTGAAGGATTCATGCAAGATCCCTAGGAGTAACGAGGGGAGTGGCGCACCGCGGCATTTCGCTGCTAGGCATCTGAATAAGACTCGCGTCTCGTATCATCATCCCTAGCACCATTAAGAATATCCTATTCGCCTCCACACCCATCCATCATTTCAGTTAGATTGGGCTTATTTTACATTTATCATAAACAAATTCTGGATCAAGATCTACTCCCGATTCCCATTCGACGGTGTCAAAGGCAATCCTAACCTTCTCGAAAGACTTGTAATCCTTGATTCGCTTGAAAACCCCAAAATCCAGGTAGGGCTTCATGTGCGCCTTGTTGGAGGATGATAATGTAAAAATATTAAATATCCTGGAAAGCGAAACAAACGCGGAGGATGAGGGGGATAAATTTAACCGAGTGGACTTATTGGTGCAAGACAGTCAGAAACGCAAGATATATATTGAGATACAAAACACCCGAGAGGCCGATTACCTGGAAAGTCTATTATATGCCAGTTCCAAGATAATCGTGGAGCACCAGAAATTAGGGAGTGATTTTAGTGATCTTAGCAAGGTGATATCGATCAGTATCCTATATTTTAATTTAGGGATTGGCGATGATTATATTTATTATGGAAATACGGAATTCAAGGGGCTGAACACTGGCGGCAAGCTGATCGTTAAGAAACGAGTCAACCTTTCGGAAGCCTTCGAACCAAAATATCGGTTTGTGGAGAAAAATATATTCCCAGAGTATTATCTGATCATCGTTGAGCGTTATAAAAACATCGTAAAGAAGAAAATAGATGAATGGATTTACATGATAAAGAATAACGAGGTGGCGAAGGGCTCGGTATCAAAGAATATAGACAAGGCGCAACGAAAGCTTGCCGAGATGAACATGACCACTCAAGAGAGAAAGAGGTATGAAAAATATTTGATAAATTTAGCAAGAGATAGGGGTGCGATGAATACTGCTAAGGAAGAAGGTTATGAGGAGGGAAGAATTGCCGGGGAAATTAAGGGGAAAATTGAAGTGGCAAAATCATTAAAAACGAAAGGTATTCCAATCGAAATTATCATGGAAACAACCGGGCTAACGGAGATTCAAGTGAATGAATTATAGGCATCTGTTCCTCCCCAGGCCTCGTTGCAGGGCCGCCAATGGATCATCGTCGGTAGCCAAGGACAGGTGGTGCATCCCATGACTACGGCACAAGGTGGTCAAGGCAGTGCAGCGGGCAGTGAAGGCATCATGATAGCAACGACGGGCCGCGTTGGAGTCGGCGTCAAAAGCCAGGATGGTGTGGCCATTACTGACTCGATAGCGCCCAGGCGGTGGCAGTTCCGCTTCCAGCGGGTCATATACCTGAACCAGCACCAAGTCATTGTGGCGGGAGAGCTGGACCAGGTGGGCCTCGGTGAGGGCATCCAGGGCATGGAAGTCGCTGAGTAAAAAAATCAAGCTACCGGGCTGTGCGACACGACGCAGGCGGGTGAGGGCATCGGCTAAGGTAGCAGCGGGATCAACGGCAGATTTGTCATGGGAGGAGGTCCAGACGGGAGCATCGGCGAGCCGTTCCAACAGGTGCAGCAACGTGGTACGGCCACGACGGGGAGGGAGTTCGCGATGAAAACCCTCGGCAAACAACAATCCGCCCAAACGGTCGCCATGCTGTACTGCGCTCCAGCCGAGTAAAGCCGCGGCCTGTGCGGCACGTACCGCCTTGAACGCACCTCGGGTAGCGAAGTGCATGGTGTGACGCAGGTCTACCCAGAGCAACACGGCGCGTTCGCGCTCTTCGCGGAACAGTTTGGTGTGGGGGCGACCGGTACGGGCAGTGACGCGCCAGTCGAGGGTGCGCGCGTCGTCGCCCTGTTGGTATGGCCGCACCTCGTCGAACTCCATGCCGCCCCCTTTGAATGGCGACAAATAGGTACCACTCCGGGCCGAGCGGATGGCACGAGGGCGCAACGGCAGGGATTCGGCACCGTGATGCAGAGCAATGAGCGCACCGGCTGACACCCGTACCAAGCCGTCGTCTTGCACCGGCGGGGTAGGATGTGGTCCGGCGGTACCAAAGGGGCAATTAACTGATACTAGCGATATGGTCATTTATGGATATATATTGACAAA
>CAUYUB010000309.1:0-2225 GCA_963575685.1 Gammaproteobacteria bacterium
GCCAAGGACGACATAAAACTCCTCGGGGCCTTGCTGCTGTTCGGGGCAACACCGGAAATCTCGCACAGTTTCCGCCTACAAGGAAATTCGGTCGTGGGCTACAACGAAAAAGGGGGAGAGATCGTGCGGGTACCGCTACGCGAACCCATCTTCATGCGCCCGATCTTCGACGAAAAACTCCAAACCTATCGCAGCAATACCACCTAAGCGCGGAGGAGCCACAATGAACCGGAGCCATACCTTACTCAAAGGGCTCGTGCTGGGAGTCGTAGGGACGATGCTGTTGTCGGCCCCGGCGGGGGCGGAAGACCACCTGAAGGCGATCCATGCCGCAGGCACTGGGCCGATCCTGGATCCTCACGCTCCCTTCTGGAACCAAGCGACCGCCGTCAAGGTGACCATGATGCCGCAGATGATCACCAACCCCACCAAACCAGACGCGGCAATTACGGCCCTCAACGTCAAGGCCGCCAATAATGGTCAATGGTTGGCGATCCTTATCGAATGGCCGGATGCCACACCCAGTGATCGTATCGTGGGAGACCAGTTCGGCGATCAAGTGGCAGTGGAGTTCCCCATTGACGCCAATCCCAATGCCTTGCCCAGTCCGATGATGGGACATCCTGGAGGTCGGGTGAATATCCTGCAATGGCGTGCCGCCTTCCAGCACGACATTGATCATGGGGCACCCCAGATCAAGGATTTCTACCCCAACGCGGTTTTTGATGTCTATCCCGACCAAGTGCTACGGGCGACGGATACCATCCCCTACAGTGGGGCATTGGGCGTGGACAATCCTATTTCTCGTGGTCGGCAGAGTCCGGTACTCGACCAGATGGCCGAGGGTTTCAGTACCCTCACCACCAAGCCCGATCAGCACGCCGACGGCAAGGGAATATGGGAGAATGGGGGATGGCATGTCGTCATTACCACCCCACTGGTTACCGAGAGCACCAATGCTCCACATTTGGCAGTGGGTCAGTCCACCAATGCGGCCTTCGCAGTTTGGGATGGCGGTAATAAGGAGGTCGGTTCACGCAAGGCATGGTCGGCGTGGGTGCCGTTGACCCTGGAATGATGGGTTGTCGATTCGGGTTTCATGAAAAAGCTTTTCCCTAAACCATGTTAGAAGGGCTCAAACCATGTTTAATAAATTCTTGTGGTCGGTTGCGGTAGTCGTTTCCACGTCGTTGGCGCAAGTATCCTTCGCCGCGGACGAATGCCAAAGCGATAAGGATTGCAAGGATGGCAAGCTTTGTATTCTGGCCGCGACGCCACATGTCTGCAAAGCCCCGCAACCCACCGGCGCGATTTGTAAGCGCGATGCCGTCTGCGCTTCTGGAAAATGCGATATCCCCGCCGGTAAGGATGTGGGAGCCTGCAAATAGCGTATCCTTGAACAGTTAACCCGATGGGAAGCTTACCGGCGCCACGTAGTGGCTACGTGGCGCCGGTTGGTTTATCGAGAGGTGGACGAAATGGCATTCAGCGATTACAAGCATATCTCGCAAGTTCAGCAACAATTTCATATTGTCGCGCGGGAAGAGCGCTTTATTGTCGCGCGCGAGATTACCCCTTCCGCTCATTTCTTGGACGAATTTGCATTTAACCAGGAATATTTCGACCCATACGCCTCAGAAGCTTCACGAACGGAATTGATGATTTTACCGATACTTCGAGAAATCTATAAGGACTATGTTCAACACTATGAATTATGGGTACAAAAGCCACTAAACTGTGATAAGGTTTTGCGCGGAACCCCAGATTATTTATTGGCGACCCGTTCCGAGCTTGGCAAGCGCGTGCTGGGTATGCCATTATTGATGGTAGTCGAGGCAAAACGGAATGACTTTGAGGAAGGCTGGGGGCAATGCCTGGCGGAACTGGTGGCGGCGCAAATATTAAATGGCGATCCCACTCGTCCGGTTTATGGAATTGTTACCGACGCCGAACGCTGGAAGTTCGGAAGACTGGTGAATAAGGATTTCGTGGAGAACAACGAGCCATATCACATTGAACGTTTGGCGAATTTATTTGGCGGTTTGCATTGTTTATTTCAACTCGCCACGTTACGCAACCAAGAAGCAATATAACCACCGTGTACCAAAAATCCGCCCCCAGCATCGAAGACCTCCTGGCGCGTGCCGCCTTATTTCGGACCATCGCCCTCGGGTGTGGTTATCCCGGTGTCGGGCATGGCGGGACCGGACGCTCGGCATTGGACC
>CAUYUB010000310.1:0-24797 GCA_963575685.1 Gammaproteobacteria bacterium
AGCCGCGTCATGTCTAACACCCGGCCATCATCCAGGGTGAGGTCGCCCGATACGGCGAACCAGTCCTGCTGGGCGCCAACCCGTCCCTGAAATGCGTTGAGTCCTTCATGGCGAGCAAGCCGCACCGCTTTGCCTTGAGGCCATTCGAGAATCACTTCATCGCCCAAGGAGCGCAGATTTTCCAGAGTTTCGAGGGCAATGAGAGGGTCATCCAGGGCCCAATCCCAGGATTCAGGGTCCAACGCTGGGCAGGTGGCGAATAGATGTGTCGCAGCTTCCCATTCGGCCTTGAGCGAGCGCCGAGTGTGCAGGCGCTTGCCATCGATCTCGCAGAAGATCGAGGCGGCGCCCTCGCCGGGGTGGCTCTGCGGCCCCTGGTCACCGAGCGGTTTGACCAGACAGCCGATGCGTAGCCCCTCTCCCAAGGGTTGGAGTTGGAGGTAAAGACGGGCATCGGCGGCGACCTTTTCCACCTCACTGCCCGCCTCGCCGCTGATCTCGGAATGGACGGTGATGAGTGGGGCGATGGCGGCCATGGTTTCGAGAACCCGCGCCTCGGCCTCCCGTGGCACCTGGAGCCCCTTTGCGCTGAGTAGCGCCCAAACCCGGTAATGCTGGGAGGTGAACTCGAAGAATCGCAACCGGTTGCCTTCTCGGATCAGCGTGTATGTCTCATTTTCGTTGACCGGTGGGTGTAGGGCGATATGAATGTTGTTCTTTTCGCGCGTAACCAGCAGTCGTGGTTGATCCTGGAGCAATGTCATCGGCTCTCCCGCCAGGAAAAGTTGTGGATGACCGACTGCGGCGCGCAGGGAAGAGAGGGAATCGAGGGTATATTCATACTTTGTACCACCACCCCAGCCATAACTAAAATGTTCTTCCCGGATATTGGCGCAAATAGCCCGATCCTGGGTGGTCAGATATTCAAAGGACGGAAGTTCATCACGCAGACGCTTGAGGGAAACCGGGCGGCCTTTGGTCCAACCCCCACTCTTATTACGTTTCTGCTCCCGGGGTTCAAGACGAGCCGCCCCTATTTTTTCGGAAAGAATGATATCCCAGGTCATCCGCAGGTCGGAATTGACGGAGGATTGGTTAGGCCCAGCGGACGGATCCGGTTCAGCGATCTCGCGCAATACCCGCAAGGTGCGCTCCCAGGTCGATTCGGGTCGATGCAGCTCAATCAGGGGTTTGGTGTCGAGGGTTTTGGTGTCGATACGGTAATCACCCTGATTTCCCCAAGCCTGCAAGAGCAAGGCGGCCTCACGGGCGTACCAAAGATAACCGCCCTGGACAGCCTGTCTCTGGAAATTCCATAACCGTTGTTGGCGGATATTGTTGGGGACGACGCCCAACCACTGCATACAGAGCCCCTGAAACAGATCAAACCAGGGAAAGGGAGACTTGTCGTTGCGGGTGCAAGTTAAATCGATCACATTGACCGGGAGTTTTCCCTGCAAAATCTGCCAGGTCTGATCGATCAAAAGAAATATTTGGTCATAGTCGCTATCCGGATTGAGTGGCTTGTGAATCGCCAACAGTTGCTGTTCCAGGAACTTTTTCGCACGAGGAGAACCCTCGCGCATCAGCATGAGAAGTAGCAAAACACCGGGGAGACCGGAAAAATGGGCAACCCGTTTGCCCGCAGCCCTCTTAAATTCACGAAGCGCACTCTCAAACAGCGGAAGAGCGACGCTATCCTCGCCACGCAGGAAGGAGAATACTGCGCGCAGGGTATCAGCGTAGAATTCATCAGTCTCTTTGGGCAGGATCTTCTCCGCGGCGGTAAAATTGCCACGCGCCAGACGCCGTGCCGCTAGGCTGTAACGAACATGGCGGGGTGGTGCCGGTGTGGTTCCAAATAACGCCTCGAATCGGTCATAACGAACCTGCTCGTCCGCAAGACTTCGCTCGCTGTCCGCCAGAATTGGGGATAGGGCTAGAAATTGGATCTTGTCGGAGGCCTGATGTAGTGTTTCTCCGAAAACATTGGTTAGGTCGCGGGCAAAATTCACGCCGATATTGATGAATTCCGGTTGAGAATAGCCCAATATCCGAAACACCCCTGCCTCGTCGTTTTGGAGCGCCGCGAAACGTAAATCGCGATGACGGCGGAGTTCCAATATATCCGGCAGCAAGTTATTCGTTTGGTACGATAACGCCTTTTGTACTACAGCAATCAGGGGGGCCAATGTTCCCTGCTCTCGCGCCTCTAAACACAGGGGATCGATGAGATCGGGATGACAATGGAACCGTCCATTGTTATCCACCCAAACGCCAGTCCCGACTAGCCGGTTGCGTTCCGCGCTGTCGAATCCCTGATGAATTAACCGATCCTTCGCATTGCGCCAGCCCAGCAACATCAGCAAATTTTTGAACTGCGTCTGCGTCACGGGTTCGTCGCAAACGGCACTGAGCAATACCAGTTTGCGGTCATCTTCGGGGAGGGCGTGGTAGGTTTTCAGTAAGTTGGACATCGCTGTTTAACCGATTATGCTGGGTGATAGGTGCAGGAGATATTGTCTCATGATATCTCACCTGCCCCCTATAACCCCCAGTTATGCTCGGCCACCAACGTAAAGTTGCGCATCCGTATTCTATGAGTGGTTGCCCCAAAGGGGCATCAATCCTCTAGCCCGGGGTTGCGGCATTCATGCCGCTACCCCGACCCTCTTCATTGAGCATTTAAAAGAGCCGGTGGGAGTAGTTTGGCTCAATCCTGATACCACTCCTCCTGTGGGAGAAAAATAACACATATTTTATGAGCACATCAGACAACTATGTTGACAAACATCGGTTGAATAACACTGGGGTAGTGACCGGTTCGCCAACCGGTATTATCGAGACAACCAATTGTTTTTCTGTCTAGGTCTCGGTATCCTCCTTTTTTCATTATCGCACCGTCGGGCGGGCAGCGCCGTTGCGTGGCCTATCGTCGTCGGGCATCACTCTGAGGAGAGTATTGATGTCAGGTTCCGAATCGCACGAAGATCTAAAAGGCAAAGTTGCCATTGTTACCGGTTCGGCGCGTGGTATCGGGCGTGCCATTGCCTTAGCCCTTGCCAACCGTGGCGCTGATGTTGTGATCAGCGATGTGCTCGAAGACGCGGCACGCGTAACCGCAGATGAAATCATCGCACTAGGTCAGCGTTCGTTGGCCGCCCGTTGCAACGTCATCAATCGCGGAGAGGTGGACAACCTTATCCAGCAGACGGTCACCGAGTTGGGACGATTGGACATTCTTGTGAACAACGCGGGTATTACGCAGGATACGCTGATGATCCGGATGTCGGAAGAACAGTGGGACCGGGTGTTGGACATTAACCTGAAGGGTACCTTCTTCGCCTGTCAATCTGCCGCCAAGGTCATGATCAAGGCGCGTAGCGGAAAGATCGTCAATATCGCTTCGGTCGTCGGTCTCACCGGCAACATCGGACAGGTCAACTATGCCGCTTCTAAGGCCGGGGTCATTGCACTGACCAAGACCCTCTCCAAAGAATTGGCCTCGCGCAACATCAACGTCAACTCGGTCGCTCCCGGCTTTATCGAGACCGATATGACGAAGCAACTCTCTGATGCGGCACGTAAGATGTTCCTTGACAATATTCCCCTGAGCCGTGCCGGTAGCCCCGAAGATGTGGCGAATGCCGTCGTATTCCTGTGTTCCCCAGCCGCAAACTACATCACGGGCCACTGCCTGACGGTTGACGGAGGGATGACGAGCTACTGATCACGAACCAAGACCGCGATGTCACCGACGATCTCCCGTGGTTTCTCGATAGCCATTCCGGCAAGGATAATCCTAACTGATTCGTAACTGCTCAGGAGGTCGCCGGATGGGCTGCGACATGGAGACATTGCCTCAATCTGGTCGGGTCATAAAGCGCAAGACATCATCGGCGTAGGTACGCAATCAATGGAGCAGATTGGCGGCTTCAAACGGCCTAGCTCAGGCCAACCCCAGACGGTGGGTCTGATTAATGATGTCGAACAGACTGTTGAAGGGGATCTGTCGAGCCTTGGCGCGAACAATCGCCATCAGAGCCAAATCCCCTCCCCCGAAAACATGTTGACCCGCAGTCAACTCCTCCAGGAGGAGGCGCAATTGGGCGCGGAGTGGTTCGATAAAATCGAGAACACCATGCCCCTCCTCCTGCTCCCATTCGTCCGCAGCCTGGAGTTCGCCTACTTCAAAAATAGCCTGTTCCACCAGATCGATATATTCGTTTATAGTCTTTGGCCGACGCATTATCCGCCCCTTACCCTTTGAAATAGTGTCGACAATTGTGTATCTGTTCCGCAGTGAGTAGGAATACGCCACCGCCACCACGCTCGAAATCCAACCACAAAAAGGGTACCTCCGGCAACCGTTCTTCCAGAGCAGCCGCCGAATCGCCCACTTCTACCACCAACACCCCTTCCGGGGTGAGATGACCATCGGCGTCTTGTAGAAGCCGCAGGACGGCGTCCAGTCCCTGCTCTCCCGCTGCTAGGCCCAGTGCCGGCTCATGGCGGTACTCCGCAGGCAGGGTCTCCATCTGGGCTATGGATACGTAGGGTGGATTACTCACGATGAGGTCATAACACCGTTCCCCCAGCCCTCGATAGAGATCGGACTCAAAGAGTTTTACCTGATCCCCCACATCGTGGCGTTTGACATTGATGCGTGCCACTTCCAATGCATCCGGGGAGATATCCACAGCATCCACTTCTACCCCAGGGAAGGCCAAGGCGCAGGCTACCGCGATGCAACCCGATCCGGTCCCGATGTCCAGGATACGTCCAATCTGTTGCTCCGTGACCCACGGGTCGAACCCCTTTTCGATCAGCTCCGCAATCGGGGAGCGTGGGATGAGTACTCGCTCGTCTACATAGAACGGCAACCCAGCGAACCACGCCTCTTGGGTTAGGTAAGCGGCAGGTCGACGTTCAGCGATGCGCCGGCGGAACAGTTCTACCACTTTCCGGCGCTCCGAGATGGTGACTCGGGCGTTTCCTATCCGGTCCGGGACTAGAGGCGGCAGGTGGAGGGTATGCAAGGTCAGCGTCGTTGCCTCGTCCCAAGGATTGTCGATGCCGTGGCCGAAGGCGAGTCCCGCGGCCACGAAACGACTGGTCCCCCAACGAATGAGGTCGCGTACAGTGCGCAGTTCTAAAACAGCCTCCCGTTCAGCTACGTCCAGGTCTGTCAGATCGACCAAGTCGCTTGGTCTCGGTTCGGTGGTGGTCGCGTTTCTTACCGCTTTCACTCTCACTGCTTTTTCGCGCACTATCGGTTCTTCCGCAGAATCTTTTACCGCCTGTTTTTTCACAACCAGTTCCCCCGGGGAATTATCCCCATTGTTGGAATTTTGCGCTTCGCTCTTGAAACCTACGGCGATGTCCCCAGATCAGTCATCATGCAGAGGTCTTGATCATCAACCGGGCATTGAAATACTACAGTAGGAGGTCACCATGGCAATCATCCGTCAATCTCCCTGGTTTACCCTCAACCAGCTTCAAGAGGAGATGAATCGGCTCTTCGAGCGTGCCGTTACCCCCGAAGCGGAGGGCGGTAGCGGCAGCGTAGCCACCGCTGAATGGATTCCGGCGGTAGACATCCGTGAGGAGCAGCACCGCTTCGTGCTTCTCGCCGATATCCCCGCAGTAGACCCCAAGGATATCGATATCACTATGGAAAAGGGCGTGCTCACCATTCGCGGCGACCGTCGCGCGGAGGAGTCCGAAGAAAGCGATGCCTTCAAGCGCATTGAACGGCCTCGCGGGGTATTCCACCGCCGCTTCGTCCTTCCCGATACTGCCGATGCGGAGCACATCTCTGCCCGTGGCACCAACGGGGTGCTGGAAATAACCATTCCTAAATATGAGCGCATCCAACCCCGGCGTATTTTGGTGGAAGGCTGAGTTGTTCGTCTCGACCAAACAATGAAGCAATAAAAATAAAGTAACCAATCAATAACCGGTTAGATCTCAATTCCTCATCTTTAATCTTTTGCGTGGACGAAAGATGGGTGGATGGAGTCTAACCGGTTATGTTTTTTTGGTTACTTACTCTGCTGGTTTAGCCGGGGCTACCTTACTGACGATAGTGTCCATCACCGCCTCCCGTTCTTGTTTGCGTGCCAACCGGCGGTCTACGGCATCGCTTTTGAGCGAGAGGGAAGTCTCGCTGAACAATACCTGGCGCAGGAATTGGAAGCCGAACAACATCAGCTCAATATCGTCGCTACGCAATTTTTGCCAAAGGTCATCAGGAAGGTCGTAGACCTCTTGAAATCCTGGGTTGTTCACGAATTGGCGGAAGCGGTCTAGATCGTAGCAGACCATGAAAAAGAGTTGCAGGCTACGCTTGGTCGGTTTGCCGACCGTGGGGCCGGAAGACTTTTTCTTGAGGATGAGCTGACGCCAACCACGGCCGAGTTCGTCGTATTCTCCCAGCCCTTGTTCCTGGCGGTACTCATCAATGGTCAGCAGCCGGGATTCTTGGTGCCCTAGGCAGTGGTCCTCCTGAACTAAAGCGAAGGCATTACGGTCGGTATACTCGTCCTGATGACGTATTGAAAGCAGAGCCAATGGATAATAGCGACAGGCAGTAGGGCGATCCGTATAAACGCCGCAGCCTTTCTCGGTCATAAATTGGCAAGCGGTGCCCTGGTCTACGGGACGTAATTTAACCCCCACCAATCCGTCCTTCTCGATCTCGTAGGGAATGGTATAGCGCGTTAAAAAATCATCACTGCTGATTTCCAGGCGTCGCCGCAGGCGCAGGATGTCATAGGGGGTGAGGCTGATGTCGATGTTCTTGCAGCAGGCATTGAAGCAGGCAATGTCCGGGTGGCAGCGAAATTGGAGGGGGGCATCACCGCTCAACAGCGCAGGGACTACCGGACTTTGAGGAAAAGGAGCAGAGGTGGGATCGATGTCAACCATGCGGTATCCGCCAGATAGTTCGTGAGAGCTAAAACTGCGAGGCCGGGTACCTTACGGTACCCGGCCTCTGGTCAGGCGTCTGCCCTAGACCGCTTTTAGTGCTTGGCGGGCTTGAACAGCTTGGACTTGTCTACCAGGTCCACATGCTTGCGCTTGAACACCGTCCACTTCTTGGCATCCTTATCGTAGATGGAGTTCACGAAGCACTTCCAGTTCTGTTCGTCGACAAAGTTCTGGTCCATGCGATAGTAGACGCCCGGGTAACGGCTCTCCTCGCGGAACTGGATATGCTTCAGGTGGGCTGCGGCGGTGAGGATGCGGGGGTCATTCTCCCAGGCCCGCAGCAACTCGTGGAGGTCCTTGGCACGCATCTTCATGGCGTCTTCCTTGAGCATCTCAAGCTTGTCCTCGGCCACCTTCAGCATGTGAGCATTGGTGGTGTAGTAGGTCGCCACACCGGCAACATACTCGTCCATGATCTTCTGGAGACGGAACTGCAGCATCTTCGGCGTGATGTAGTTGGGGTTCACGTCGATGGCGGTGGTGTAGTCCTTGAATTCCAGGAAGTTACGCACCGGCTTGTAGATCTGTTCGACCAGGGTGTTGACGTCGGTGTCGAGTTCCGGGGTCCAGCCCTTGTTGTCGAGGGTGTAGCGCACCAGGGACTTGGCGCAGATACGCCCTTCGGCATGAGAACCGGAGGAGAACTTGTGGCCGGAGGCGCCCACGCCGTCACCGGCGGTGAACAGACCCTTGACCGTGGTCATGGAGCGATAGCCCCAGTTCCAGCCGCTCGGCAGATGGCCGGGGATGTCGCCGTACTCCTCGCTGGTCGGGGCACCCAGGTCCTCGGGACCGGAGACCCAGATACCACAGCAGCCAGAGTGGGAGCCCAACAGATACGGCTCGGTCGGCATCAGCTCGGAATTCTTCTTCTCCGGCTCGATGTTCTCACCCACCCAGACGCCGCACTGACCAATGCACATGTCCAGGAAGTCTTCCCATGCCTCGGCCTCCAGATGCTTGACCTCGCGAGGGGTAAGCACTTCCTTCATCTTGGCGAGGGCAGCCACGGTATCCATGTAGATGGGTCCGCGGCCTTCCTTCATCTCCTTGAGCATCAAGTGGTTGCGCAGACAGGAGGCAGGTACGGCGGCCTGACCGTAGGGCGGATAGTCGTCGAGGAGGTGCTTGTTGGTCTCCATGTAGACTTCGCCGGCGGCGTTGGTGGCCTTGGCCTTGAACAGCAGGAACCACGCCCCCACCGGGCCGTAACCGTCCTTGAAACGGGCGGGTACGAAGCGGTTCTCCATCATGGTCAACTCGGCACCGGCCTCAGCCGCCATGGAATAGGTGGAACCGGCGTTCCACACCGGATACCAGGCGCGACCCTGGCCTTCACCCACGGAGCGGGGACGGAAGATGTTGACGCAACCACCGGCGGCCAACAGGATGGCCTTCGCCTTGAAGACAAACACCTTGTTTTCGCGCACCGAAAAACCTACGGCGCCGGCGACACGATTCTTGTCGTTCTTATCGTTGACCAGCTTGACGATGAACACGCGCTCCTGGATGCGGTCCATGCCCAGGACCTTCTTGGCGGCCTCGGCGACGATCCACTTGTAGGATTCGCCGTTGATCATGATCTGCCACTTGCCGGAACGTACCGGCTTGCCGCCGTCCTTCAACGAAGGCAGGCCCTTGGAGCCGTCATGGCGCTCGCCATTCTCGTCGGTCTTCCAGATGGGCAGACCCCACTCCTCGAACAGGTGGACAGACTCGTCCACATGGCGGCCCAGGTCATAGGCCAAGTCGTCACGGGTAATGCCCATCAGGTCGTTGGAGACCATGCGGGCGTAATCGGCTGGGTCCTGCTCGGAGCCGATGTAGGTATTGATGGCGGACAGACCCTGGGCTACGGCACCGGAACGGTCCATAGCGGCCTTGTCGACCAACTTGATCTTGAGGTCAGTTCCGGTCTCGGCCTTGACGACCTCGGCCCAACGCATGAGTTCGTAGGCGGCGCCACAGCACGCCATACCACCGCCAATCAGAAGGATATCGACCTCTTCCTGAACGACTTCGGGATTAACAAAAGTACCTGACATGTTTTCTTTACTCGAAAAGGTAGGTTGCAGCGGGATCCGTTTACCGTCAGCGCACGGGTGAGCCCGTTTTACTTACGGATCAACTCAGCGGGGTTACCGGGGCGGAAACCGCCCTCCTGGGTGAAGAAGCCGATCTTGGAAATATCGGCCAGCTTCGGCATGGGCTTGCCGCCGTAGGGGTCGATAGAGCCTTCCGGGGTGGTCCGGATGGGGAATTTGAAGCGCTTCATGGTCCCGTTGCGGAACTTGATGGTCCACAGGATGGAGTCGGAACCGCGCAGCGGCTGGACGGAACCACCCAGTGGTACGACGTCGGCGTAGTGGCGTGCCTCGATCGCGTTCTGGGGACAGATCTTGACACAGGAGTAGCATTCCCAGCACTGCTCCGGCTCCTGATTGAAGGCCCGCATCGCATGACCGGTCTCAGAACCGTCTTTGTCGAGCTTCATCAGATCGTGGGGGCAGATGTACATGCAGGCGGTCTTGTCCTGACCTTTACAGCCGTCACACTTGTCAGTGCGTACAAAAGTTGGCATTGCGTCTCTCCGGGGAGTTATCTACAAACAACGGTTCTCTAGGGCACTCTACTACTGATGATTACTTGAATTACCTGGCCGAGTGACCGGACAGTTTAACTTCGACCTTCTCATGGGACTGCAGACTGGCATAGTACTCGCGCAGAATAGTCAGCACTTCAGGACGACTGAACTCGGTCGGCACTTCTCCCCCTTCCGAAAGGGCCTTGCGCAGTTTGGTCCCGGACAACAGCAAGCGTTCCTTATCGTCATGGGGGCAGGTCCGCATTGAAGCCATCCCGCCACACCGATAACACCAGAAGGTCCAATCGATCTTCAGGGGTTTGGTCTCCAAGGCATCCTTAGGAATCTCGTCAAAGATATGGTGAGCGTCGAAGGGGCCATAATAGGAGCCGACACCGGCATGGTCGCGACCAACGATAAGGTGCGAGCACCCATAGTTCTGACGGAACAGGGCATGCAGCAACGCCTCACGCGGGCCGGCGTAGCGCATGTCGAGCGGATAACCCGCCTGAACGATGGTGTCCTTGGTGAAGTAATTTTCCACAAGGCTGTCAATAGCCTGGGCGCGAACCTCAGCGGGGATATCGCCCGGCTTGAGCTTGCCGAGCAGCGAGTGGATGAGTACGCCGTCACAGATCTCAACCGCGATCTTGGCCAAGTACTCGTGAGAGCGATGCATCGGGTTGCGGGTTTGAAAGGCTGCGACTGTAGTCCAGCCCTTGGACTCGAACAGGGCGCGGGTCTCGGCCGGGGTCATGAACAGGGCGCCGTACTTCTCGGCAAAGTCACCGGTGGAGAGCACCTTCACCGGACCGGCCAAGTTAATCTCACCCTGCTCCATCACCATTTTAACGCCGGGATGGTCCATCTCCGTGGTCTTGTATACCATCATGCACTCATGCTCCTTGTCGATGGCATACTTCTCGGTGACCTTCATGGTCCCCATGATGTCGCCGGTCTCACCGTCCACCAGGGCGATGTCACCGCCCACTTTAAGGCCATCGGCAGTAGCCTTGTCGGTAGACAGCGTAACCGGGATTGGCCAGAACAGACCGCTGGCCATCTTATAGCCGTCACATACTCCTTCCCAATCGGCACGGGTCATGAATCCTTCGAGAGGGGTAAAACCGCCGATACCCATCATGATGAGGTCGCCGGTCTCGCGGGACGACATACGTACTTGGGGAAGGGTTGCGGCGCGGGCAAGTTCCGCCTCTTGGGCTTTGCCCTGGAGCAAAAGGAGCTTGAGTTCACCACCCCCATGGGGCCTGACTAGCTTGGACATGATGCTCTTCACCTCCATTACCCCCTGTAAAAGAGGCAACGGTCTATATTCGGAATTTAGTTGGTGGCCGGATCTTAAAGAAGGCACTTTATAATATATGTTAACTTAATCACCATCTACCCTTCTCTTCCTCGGGATAAACGGACTTGCCATTAGGTTTGGGGAGTATTCTTAACAGGGTAACCATTGACCGTTTCAGGGGATCCCTCTTATAGTACTTGAGTATGACAGACACCCTGATCCCTGACGAGCAAGGCGCCTTGAATGCCCTTGAGGCGCGGGTGGATGAGTTGGTGCAGCGTTGCGTACATCTTCAAGACGAGGTGACCCTCCTTCGCCGGCAGGAGCAACGCTGGAGTGCAGAGCGAACCCAACTGTTGGAGCGTCATGCTACGGCTCAAACCCGGATAGAGGCCATCGTCTCCCGGTTGAGGTTTCTGGAGCGTCCATGAGTAGAGAGATGCCACCTATCGCTGCCGTCACCATCCTCGACAAAGAGTACCGGGTTACCTGTCCCGATGAGGAGCGCGAGGCATTGTCCGGCGCAGCACGATTGCTTGATGAGCGAATGAGGGAGATTCGGGGGCGCGGCAAGGTGGTGGGGTTGGAGCGCATCGCCGTAATGGCCGCGCTTAATTTTGCGCATGAGCTATTGCAAAACCGGTCCGAAAAGGACGACTATAGGCACGCAGTCAATGCACGGATTAAAAATATCCAGGATAAGATTGATGCTGCTCTACAGGATGGTATTCGCAAGGAAGGCAAGGTTACGTTTTAGGCACCCCCTGCGGTGTCCGCCAGCGGTCTGGGTTACTCCTTGAGCCTAAATTCAAACCCCGGAGATTGAGTGCGCAACTGGTGTGCATGTCCGCTCTGCGGAAAGCCTAGAGTTGCGCTGACGTTTCCACCCTGAACCTTCGGTTCAAGGGCAAAGGTCCGCAGCGGCACAGGCGGGGGATGCCGCTTTACGTCCCCCCTTAATTTTTCCCTTCTTACCATAGTTATGACCCGCGTGCAGTTGCGCCGTGCGATGCGGCGTAAACGTCGCGCCCTTCCCCCTGCCGAACGCGCGCGTTGCGCCATCCGTCTGACCCGGCGTCTGCAAGGGTTTCGGCCCTTTTGCAACAGCCGACGGGTGGCGATTTATCTACCCAACGATGGCGAGATGGATCTCACTCTTCTCCTTCGCCGCGCCACCCGTATGGGCAAATGTTGCCATCTTCCTCTCCTCTGTCCACTGGGCGGTCGTCAGTTGTGGTTTGGTCCCTATCGTTCCGGCGAGCCATTGCGTCTCAACCGCCTACGTATCCCTGAGCCTGCCCGTCCTGGTCTGCGCCGCGTCCGTGCGTGGGCGTTAGACCTGGTTATCGTTCCGCTCGTTGCCTTTGATGCCGCCGGCAATCGTTTGGGGATGGGTGGGGGTTACTATGACCGGACCTTGGCCTTTCTCGCTCATCGTCGTTATTGGCGCAAACCCAGGGTAGTGGGGGTGGCTTATGATTTTCAGCGGGTAGCCGCCTTGAAGCCTCAACCTTGGGATATCCCTCTGGATGCCGTAGTAACCGAGGCGCGTATCTATTCCTCCTCGCATGGAGGGAAATAACTGGAAAGCTACTCTGCTTATTTTTATTTGATAAGTGGAGTGGGTATGCATGGCAGCGTTATTCCCAATTCAGTCAGGCGTGTATCCATCAGCCGAGCCCAACCTTGGTTGGCAGCGGGATTGGCCGGACTCGGATGCGGCACCACGACTACCGCTACCGAGCGGCCAGTTAGGGCTGAGGCGGCGCGGTCAGCAGCGAAGCGTCCTACGCCGATCACCTGTTGTGCCCCAAGGGTTTCCACCATCGCTGCCAGGGCATGATCGCAACGCGCGAACAGGGCTTCGCGTTCGGCCATCGGGAGCTTATCCGGCGTGCGGTTGCGCCCCGATTCCTCCATAAATACCAGCGGACAATAATTAATCACAAAAAATCGCGCGAAAAATCGTTCCGGCGTCCCGCAACCTTCCCGCGCCCAGCTCCACAGCCGTTGCCCGCTTACTTCGTGGCGGCGGCAGGCGAAACCCTCCACCGGTCGTTTAGGGTGCTCGTACCGTGGCCGGCTTACCGGTGCCTCGATACCCAGCCAGTTGCGTACCAAGTCCACCTCGCCGAAGGGTACGCCGGTTTGGGCCATACCGAAGGGGCCGGGGTTCATGCCCAGCAGCAGCACCTCCTTATGTCCCTTACCGTAGCGGGTCAGATATTCGGCATGCGGTGCCCAAGCATAGCGCAACGGGTTGTATACATGGCTTACCGGTGCGGAAAAGGTCATCGCCTCCACCTCATCGGCCAAGCGTTTGGTAATATCAATAAGATCGGACATGGAGGGGAGTCTTTGATTCCTTAAAATTTTTTCCCTTTGCTTTCTTTTTCTCGCCGACAAACGCAGCATCCGCTGGTATGAAATCGATCTTGCGGTCGTCCAGATTTACCGCAATCACCTGAACGCGGAGTGGGTCACCCAGACGGAAGATATGCCGGGTACGTTCTCCGGTGAGGCGGTGATGGATCGGGTCGAAGTGGTAGTAATCATTGGCAAGGCTGGTGATATGGATCAGACCTTCCACATAGATGTCCTTGAGCTCCACAAATAACCCAAAAGAGGTAATGCTGCTTATCACCCCATCGAATTCCTCTCCGACCTTGTCTTGCATGTATTCACACTTGAGCCAGCTCACCACGTCCCAGGTGGCCTCGTCGGCACGCCGTTCGGTCATTGAGCAGTGTTCACCGAAGCGTTCCATATCGCTGCTGCTGTAACCGAACTCACGCGGCAATCCTCCCGCTAGAACGTGACGGATGGCCCGGTGGACCAGCAGATCGGGATAACGGCGAATGGGCGAGGTGAAATGGGTGTAGGCGTTGAAGGCGAGCCCGAAGTGTCCCTTATTTTCTGGGGTGTAAACCGCTTGGCTGAGACTGCGCAATAGGACAGTCTGAATGAGGTGGGCGTCGAGACGTCCCTCTACCTGTTCGAGGACCTTGGCAAAATCCTTGGGTTGGGGTTCGTCCTCCCCCCCCAGCGATAACCCCCATGCGCCCAAGAATTGGCGTAATGCATCGAGCTTTACCGCATCCGGTCCCTCGTGGATTCGATAGAGGAGCGGGATGCGGTAAGACGTTAGGAATTCCGCCGCCGCCACGTTGGCTGTGATCATGCATTCTTCGATAAGACGGTGGGCATCATTGCGGATCACCGGTACGATACGCTCAATCTTCCGGTCCGACCCGAAGACGATACGGGTCTCCAGGGTATCGAAATCCATCGCTCCGCGTCCTTCGCGGCGTTTGCGCAATATTTTGTAGAGGGTGTGCAGATGGTGGAGGTGCGGTATGAGGGCGGTGTATTCCTGGTGTAGGGGAGCATCACCGTCAAGGATCGCCGCCACTACCGTATAGGTCAATCGTGCCGCCGAACGCATCACCGCGGGGAAGAAGCGGAAGGCGAGGACCTTGCCGCGTGGCCCTAGATGCAGCTCGCACGCCATGCACAACCGGTCCACCAGGGGATTCAGGGAACACAACCCATTGGAGAGGACCTCCGGGAGCATGGGGATGGCCCGTTCCGGGAAGTAGACTGAATTGCCGCGGTTACGCGCCTCCTGATCCAAGGCACTGCCGGGGGTTACGTAGGCAGAGACATCCGCAATAGCGACAATAAGTCGCCATCCCTTTCCTTCGGGTTCGCAATAGACGGCGTCGTCAAAATCTCGTGCGTCTTCACCATCAATGGTGACCAAGGGCAGCGTACGCAGGTCCTCCCGACCACGAGCCGCCTCCGCGGTGACTTCAAAGGGGAAGGCAGCAGCTTCCCGCTCTACCTCTGGCGGCCAGGTATCCGGTAATTCGAAGGCGCGGATGGCAATATCGATCTCCATCCCTGGGGCTAGGTGTTCGCCCAACACTTCTGTCACCCGACCGATGGGCTGACGGTGTGTGGTGGGTTGCTCCAGAATCTCAACCGTGACGATCTGGCCCGGCCGGGCCTCGCCGCGGTGCTCGGGCGGGATCAGGATGTCGCGGTGGAGGCGCTTTTCGCTCGGGATCACGAAGGCGCTGCCACTCTCCACCAAAAAGCGTCCCACCGCCTTATGTACCGCTCGTTCCAGAACTTCCACCACCGCTCCCTCGCGTCGTCCTCGTTGGTCCACTCCTACCACCTGGGCCAGGATCCGGTCCCCATGCATCAACGAGGCCATTTGGCGGGCGTGGAGGAAGAGGTCGGTACCGCCATGATCGGGGATGAGAAAACCGTAGCCGTCCCGGTGGGCGGTGACCCGTCCGGTGACGAGGTCCATCTTTTTGGGCAGACCATACCCTTCGCGGCGGTTGCACACCACCTGCCCATCCCGCTCCATGGCCCGTAGCCGCCGGCGTAAGGCATCGCGCTCCCGTTCGGTAGACAGCTCAAGTTCTTCCGCCAAGATGGCCTCGGTCAGGGGCACCCGGCGTTCTGCCAGATGGGCCAATACAAACTCCCGACTGGGGATAGGTTGTTCGTATTGCTGCGCCTCCCGCGCCTGGAATGGGTCCGATTTTAGTTTTGACATCGTTGACAATACCAATCCTGCTGGATAGAGTGCGCACTGTACTGGTGGTACGCAGTGGTGACAAGCCGAGGTGGCGGAATTGGTAGACGCGCTAGATTCAGGTTCTAGTGGGGGTAACTTCGTGGAGGTTCAAGTCCTCTCCTCGGCACCATATACCCATCCGAAGTCGTCCGTATAAGTCTGCAAGCCCGCGCCACAGCGGGCTTTTTAATGTCTGGATAGTCCCGCATTGTACACCTAGAACTAATGACATCCAGGGGTAACAGTTAGGATGTTAGGATGGAATTAAACTGAACCCCTGCGGTATGTCGGGTGGTTATGGCGAAGAAGACGAAAACCTCACCGCGGATTCCAACCTCCCGCGCCCTGATCGGGTTCATCGCCGGCCAGACGTAGCCCCTGGGGAGCACTGGCCTGTTTACCCTCACTCAGGCTAATGCGCAGACGCAAATTGTTCTGGGAATCAGCATTCCGTAGTGCCTCTTCCTGAGTAATCAGCCCTTCCTTGTAGAGTCGGTAGAGATCACCATCAAAAGTGCGCATCCCCTGAGCCTCGGAGCGCTCCATCACTGCCTTGATGCCGTCGAATTCACCGCGTTTGATCAGATCGGCGATGAGAGGACTTGCGAGCAGAATTTCGAAGGCACCCACACGCCCCCCATGGATACCTGGGATCAGCCGCTGAGAGATCACCGCACGGAGATTGAGCGACAAATCCATTAGGAGTTGGGAACGTTTATCTTCCGGGAAGAAATTGACGATGCGATCTAGTGCCTGATTGGAGTTGTTGGAGTGCAGGGTACTGATGCAGAGGTGACCGGTTTCGGCAAAGGCAACGGCATGTTCCATGGTCTCGCGCTCGCGAATTTCACCGATCAGGATAACGTCCGGCGCTTGGCGCAGGGTATTTTTGAGGGCGTCAGCGTAACTCTCGGTATCGACTCCCACCTCCCGTTGGTTGACGATGGAGCGCCGATTGGGATGGACAAACTCCACTGGGTCTTCAATGGTGATGATGTGACCGGCGCTGTTGGCATTACGATAGTCAATCAGAGAAGCCAGCGAGGTCGATTTTCCCGACCCTGTGGCCCCGACCACCAATACCAACCCACGTTTGAGCATGATGACCTTGGTCAAAATCGCCGGCAGCCCTAAAGTTTCCATGGAGGGGATGCTGGTGCGGATATGTCGTACCACCATCGCCACCTGGTTGCGCTGCTTGAAGATATTAACGCGAAAGCGCCCCGCTCCCGTCAACGAGTAGGCCAAATTCATCTCCGGGCGGCGTTCGAAGGCCTCGATCTGATCCGGTCGCATCAACGGATAGGCAATGCTCCTCACCCGATCCGGAGGCAGCACCGTGGGTTCCACGGGGGTCATGAGTCCGTCCACTTTGATGCTGGCGGGAGCCGCGGTGGTCAGGTAAAGGTCGGAGGCATTGCGGGATACCATGAGCCTCAAATAATCGTCAAATTCCATGGGTCTAATCTCCCCCCAAGGGAAAATAGGAAAGGTCTATAGCTAATTCTCACCAACATCGGCCGTGCGGCCGTGGAAGGCAATAACCCGCGCAATAAAATTCTCTCGAAATGCGATATCTCTCAATGGCTCATCCTCTGCCATTGGCAACAACGGCCGATCCAACATCAGCGCCTGGGCGTAAAGTCCCACACCACATTCCAGCGGGAGGTGCATGGTACTATCGGCGGATGAGTAGACTTTCACCCGTTCCATGCCACAGCTTGGCGAACGGGCTTTAAAGATATAGCCACAGATGTCCTTCAATTCTTGCGTCATGCGCCGTCCATAATTCGTTAGGGCATCGGTTACATCCAACGCTGGCGTACGAGTGCCGACCGCCCGCGGTGCTGCCGGGTTACCAACCAGATAGATCGGTTCGCGCGGGACCCCCATTCCGATGGCAACCTCCGGACAGACCGGGATCAAGTCGAAAATTCTCCCCAAGGGTTCGACCAAATTGGCATCGTAACGATGGGTCGCATCGTAGCGTACCCTTTGCCCCAGGAGACAGGCACTGATACCTACACGGATCGGGAAGGCCCCAGCAACTTCGGCCATAAATTATTTCAACCGCAAGAATAGTCTATAGTCTCAATCACTTCTTAATATTTTTTATATCTTGCGCGCCTGTTCGACTGCGTTCCCAATATAGGTTGCGGGAGTTAATGCCTTCAGACGGTTTCGTTCCTCCTCAGGAATCTCCGTAAGGGTATCCACAAAGGTTTCCAGAGCCGTACGATCGATGGCGTGGCCGCGGGTCAGGGCTTTGAGCCGTTCGTAGGGTTGTTCCAACCGATAGCGACGCATCACGGTCTGGATGGCCTCCGCCAATACCTCCCAATGGTCCTCAAGGTCCGCAGCTAGAGCAACTGTGTTTACCTCCAATTTACTCAGGCCGAGGAGCGTAGAACGATAGGCAAGGACGGAATGGCCCACTGCCACCCCTAGATTACGCAATACGGTCGAGTCTGATAGGTCCCGTTGCCAGCGGGAGATCGGGAGTTTCTCCGCCAAATGAGTTAACAACGCATTGGCAATCCCAAGATTCCCTTCGGCATTCTCAAAATCGATGGGATTGACCTTGTGGGGCATGGTGGAAGAACCCACCTCGCCAGCCATCGTGCGGCTTCGGAAATAGCCGAGAGAGATATAGCCCCACACGTCCCTGGCAAAGTCCAACAGCACCGTGTTGAATCGCGCCACCGCATGGCACAGCTCGGCAATACTGTCATGGGGTTCAATCTGGGTGGTGTAAGGATTCCATTCCAGCCCCAAACCAGTAACAAAAGTCCAGGCCAAAGCTGACCAGTCTACCGTAGGGTAGGCGGTCAGGTGGGCGTTGTAGTTACCCACGGCGCCGTTCATCTTTCCAAACAAAGGCACCGCCGCTACTTGGTCACGACCATACCCGAGGCGGTGAACGACATTCGCCAGTTCTTTGCCCACCGTGGTAGGAGAAGCAGGCTGACCGTGGGTGCGGGAGAGCATCGGCACGGCGGCATAGCGACGGGCCATCTCGGCGAGGGTGTCGGTGAGCTGACCCATGAGGGGCAACAGAGACTGAGCGCGGGTCTCCCGCAAGATCAAGGCGTAGGCAAGGTTGTTGATATCCTCCGAGGTGCAGGCAAAATGGATAAATTCCGAAACGGCCATGAGTTCCGGATTGTCCGAGATCCGCTCCTTCAGAAAATACTCTACCGCCTTGACATCATGACGAGTGGTACGCTCAATCTCTTTGACCCGTTGCGCCTCTTCTACGCCGAAGTCGGTCACGATACCCTCTAACAGGTTGACGGCATCGACAGATAGCGTAGGCACCTCGGGGATGCTGGGGTGGATGGCGAGCACCTGAAGCCAACGCACCTCAACCAAGATGCGGTGGCGAATGAGCCCCAGTTCGCTGAAGAGAGGGCGCAGGTCGATGAGCTGATTGGCGTAGCGGCCGTCAAGGGGGGAAAGAGCGGTAAGGGGAGATAGGTCCATGGGTTTCGGCCTTCAATCTTGAGATAACGCGATGTTACCCCAAGTGGCATTTGTTCGTGATCTTGCGTTTGGGACCCTTTTGACCCAGGGACCGACCGGAATTCTTCAATATCTGAAATAATTTCATTTTTTGATCAATTAGTTGTGTAGACATAGGTCACAAACGGAGAGACTATCGTGAGCGGTGAGGTCGTCTTGGTATCTGCGGCGCTAGGCCCACTGGGTGCGCTGGGAGTTTTGGGAGTGGCCGCGGCCACGGTGGCGTCCCGTGCGGTGACCGCCTACCTCGACCATCGTCACGCGGAGGCGGAACGCACCGCCGCTACGGAACAAAAACGGCTTGCCGTCTGGAACGATTTCCAAGCCGAGCAGGCCCAACGCATGGTCGCCGCGCAGGAAAATCTGTCCGCCTTCCGGGGCCAACTTGCAGCGTTGCAACTAACTGCCCCCGCTGCTGCCCGAACGGAAGCAATGTCGGCACGGGGATTTCTGGCAGTGGAAGATCCCGGTCTGACAGCCCTCGGAAGATGGTTTACCTCCCTACCAGAGGCATTACGTGCCTACTCAGACTTTCCGGTAGTTGCCTTGGAGGGTCAGTGGCAACGACTCCAAACCCAAGCAGCAGCGGGATCGCCACCGGCAGCAGCTACGGTTGCCGCCTTTCGGATGGCCCTAGAACAGACTCTCCGTACTCACTTGGAACGCCTCGATCGGGAACAGACGTTCTGTGCCGAACGCCTGAGTCGCGCCAAACGCCTGCTGGAAGAAAGCCTGCGGTGCCGACACGTCTTGATCCTCGGCAGCGATCCGGAGCCCTTAGAGACACAACTCGCCATCTTGCGTGATGAGCTACTCGCACACCTCTCTAGCGGAGAGATTACCGAAGGGGCTCTGGAAGTCTTGGAACACCAGGGGGCGACACTTACTGCCGAGGTGAATACCGCCCTGGAGCGTGCCGCCCTACGCACAACCCTGCGCGACCGGACCGCGCTCCACTTGGCCGCGTTGGGTTATACCATGGCAATTACCGAGGAAGATGGTGGACAATGGCGCATCCCCGGCGGAGAGCGGGTGCGCCTAAAGATCCAACATGATCACCGTTTGGCCTTCCAGGTCATCCACGAGCGCCCCGCCGGTGCCACGGGTCCCCTTAATGCGACGGAGCAGACCAGGTTGCGTACCCAAGAAGGACGCTGGTGTGCTGATACCAGGGAATTGCTGCGCCGTCTCACCCGTGACGGCTTTGCCTACGCCCTCCAATTTGAACGTGCACTGCCATTGACCTCGGTACCGGTGGTGGTAATGGAATCTGCCGACGAATTAGCCGCCGACGAAGAGGAACGCGCGCGTTACCACGAAGAACTAACACGGCAAACCTGAATGATCTACTGGCCGCAATGCTGGGTTCCCAGTCCCACGAACCAATCGTCGCCATTGCGGAACAATTGCTCGCCGACGTTACAATTCATTTCCGAGACGAGGAAGAGATCCTGAAAAAATAAAATATCAGGGGCTCCAGGTACACCAAGAGGGCAAGAAGGGCGCTCAACATTATTATACTGAGGCAACTTAAGTGAAAAAGATACTGGCTGGTTCATGGGGGTGGGGCGCGGTTCTGATTGGATTACACGTGGCGGTGGTAGCAGAGGCGGGTAATTTTTATAAGTGGACCGACGAAAATGGAGTCATTCACTATGGCGACCACGTTCCCCCTCAATATTCTCAACAAGGACGGGCGGAGGTCAATAAATACGGAATGACCGTAGGCGTAACCAATGCCGCCAAGACAAAGGAGCAAATCGCGGCAGACGAGCGTAAAGCACGCATCCAGGCCGAGGAACATCGCAAAGCCGAAGAGCAGATGGCCAAGGACCGGGTATTGTTGACTTCCTATGCCAATGAGAAGGACCTGGAGATGGGGAGGGATGGCAAGATTGCCGCCCTGGAAGGCATGATCCGTATTACCAAAAGTAATATCGCCATCCTTCAACGGTCCATGGCCGATATGACGGCCCAAGCGGCGGAGAAGGAACGAAGCGGTCAACCGGTCCCCGACGAAGTACGCCGAGACATTACCGCTGCACAGAACCTGATCGTTAAACATGAGGCCTATATCGAGACCAAACGTAAAGAACAGGCCGAGCTACGCGCCCAATTCGATGCCGACCTTAAACGGTTTCGCGAGTTAAAAGCGATGCAGGGAATAACAACGCCTGAACCACCCCCTCAGAAAGACCCTCTCCTACCGAAGAACGACAAAGAAACCCAGGAATTAGCCGTAAAGGAAACTGAACCGGTTAGCGCGGAATGCAAAGACCCTCCGGGTTGCGAGAAGGCATGGTCCTTGGCCCAACTTTACGTGCGGGCAAAGGCAGATACCCGTTTGCAAATCGTGAACAATACCCACCTTGTTACCAGCGAACCCACCCAACCCAACACCATCGGCTTGTCCGTAACCCGTATTCCCGATTCAGGAGGAGCCCGTTTAGTCTTGGAGGTCCTCTGCAACAATTCTCCAGAGGGGCAAAAATATTGCCGCACCCCTCAAGTACAGGCCGTGCGCAATGGCTTCAAAGCCTACGTGGAAGGTCATTAGGGTCATAAACTCATTAAGAATCAGTAGCCGGGATATATCCTCATGCCTTTTGTATTGTCCAAATATAGGCCTCCGTCGTGGCGGACGCGATGATTTGTCTGAGTCCAGTGCTGCCGCTTGGCCACATAGCAGCTCGCTGGTGCAGGTTGTACAGATGCCCAACCGAGATCGCCGCCAAGCGTTCGTAGCGAGCATCGCCATAGATCTCGACGGCCCGCCGCATGAGGGCACAGGTGGCCAGTTCAGACTCACACCATGTTGGAAAAGACTGGCCTTGACCAGCTTCGACAAGTCGCTACAATGGCGCGCTCTTGCGGGTGTAGTTCAATGGTAGAACCTCAGCTTCCCAAGCTGATGACGTGGGTTCGATTCCCATCACCCGCTCCACTTCCCTCCTAAAAATGTGTTCCCGGTAATCCTATGCGGTTCCTGGCACTTCCAATAGTAGCCCTGATGTTGGCCGGGCCTGTGACGGTACAGGCACAACAGCCACTTCCCATTATTGACCAACTCACTTCGCCGTTCACCGACTCCGAACTGGGTGGTATCGGTTGTTTGACAGCAACGACCGCCACAGGTGGGATGTTGGTCTATCTGCTTGGCGGTTTTGGTCGGATCGCAGCCAGTATGCAAGGACCGCTGCCATCAACTCGAGTCATGGAAGGAACAGCCGCCGCCGCCTTCATCTTCTCCAGCGCCTGCTATGTCGGTGCGGCCTTGGCACCGGTGGCGATGATGGCCTATACCTCGATTACCGATAATCTGCCGAATGATTTCCTTCCATCCTCCAGCTCTCAGGAGAAAGGTACGGGGGATGGCGCATCGGTTGCTCCAGGAAAATCATCACTTTGGGATAGAATTCAGTTTTCGTGGGCAGATCTTCGTAAAAAAGAGGACCTGACAACACCCGCAGTCTCCGAAGAGACCGTTACGAGTGAGACCCCCCCGACGGTTTCAGAAAAACCGTCGCTTTGGGAGCGCATTCAGCTTTCGTGGTCGGAACTTGTATCAAAATGATTTTTCTGACAAAAATAAAAAAGACCCGACTGTCCGGGTCTTTTCGCATCAATAGAAGCTGAATTTGAGCCTGAACGCGTTAATAAATTGACGTGTATTCTCATCGGAAAGCATCTAAGACGGTGCCGCAAAATTTAAAAATACCGCTGTAATTTCATATTGTTATGGAATAAAAACGCTTGCTGAAGGCGAGGGCAAGGAATTTGCATCAGGACTAGAGAGCCGCATGGAGACGATCTCAATGTCCAATCTCGTCGTAAACTCAGCACCACCGCTCCCGACTACACCACCATCAGCAATGGTATCCTCGGATACTGAATCTGATGGGGTGAACTTTGCTGATGCAATCAGCCAATTATTAGCACCTCAGAAAGAAGCCGCAAAGGAGGGTGTGCCCGTACGGCGGCTATTCATGCCGGCAAAATCAACGACTGGCCCAATGGATGAGGCTGCACTCGCAAACTTGGTCTTATCACTGCTGCCGGCGGCTACCCCCTCCAACAGCATGCCGGCGGGAGGTTCCGAGAAAGCGACTGAGAGCACAAAACCCACCACTGGGGCATCCCCTACCGTTGAGACGATCCTTTCTGATATTCGTGCCCAATTATCGTCAAGAGGCATCGGGAGGACGAACAGTGGAGCCTTAAAATCCACCGCAGGGACATCTCCCACCATCGGGACGATCCTTGCTGATATTCGTGCCCAGTTATCGCTTCTGGAAGGTACGAAAGGCACGGGAGAGACCACCGCAGCGGAAAACCCCCCGGACACGTCCCAGCCTACCGTTGAGACGATCGCTGGTATTCGTACCCAGTTATCGATTTTGGAAGGTACGAAAGGAACAGGAAAGACCACCGTAGCGGCAAAACCCACCTCGGAAACACCCCAACCTACCGTTGGGACGATCCTCGCTGGTATTCGTACCCAGTTATCGATTTTAGAAGGGACGAAAGGAACGGGAGAGACCACCGTAGCGGCAAAACCCACCGCGGAAACACCCCAACCTACCGTTGGGACGATCCTCGCTGGTATTCGTACCCAGTTATCGATTTTAGAAGGGACGAAAGGAACGGGAGAGACCACCGTAGCGGCAAAACCCACCGCGGAAACACCCCAACCTACCGTTGGGACGATCCTCGCTGGTATTCGTACCCAGTTATCGATTTTAGAAGGGACGAAAGGAACGGGAGAGACCACCGTAGCGGCAAAACCCACCGCGGAAACACCCCAACCTACCGTTGGGACGATCCTCGCTGGTATTCGTACCCAGTTATCGATTTTAGAAGGGACGAAAGGAACGGGAGAGACCACCGTAGCGGCAAAACCCACCGCGGAAACACCCCAACCTACCGTTGGGACGATCCTCGCTGGTATTCGTACCCAGTTATCGATTTTAGAAGGGACGAAAGGAACGGGAGAGACCACCGTAGCGGCAAAACCCACCGCGGAAACACCCCAACCTACCGTTGGGACGATCCTCGCTGGTATTCGTACCCAGTTATCGATTTTAGAAGGGACGAAAGGAACGGGAGAGACCACCGTAGCGGCAAAACCCACCGCGGAAACACCCCAACCTACCGTTGGGACGATCCTCGCTGGTATTCGTACCCAGTTATCGATTTTAGAAGGGACGAAAGGAACGGGAGAGACCACCGTAGCGGCAAAACCCACCGCGGAAACACCCCAACCTACCGTTGGGACGATCCTCGCTGGTATTCGTACCCAGTTATCGATTTTAGAAGGGACGAAAGGAACGGGAGAGACCACCGTAGCGGCAAAACCCACCGCGGAAACACCCCAACCTACCGTTGGGACGATCCTCGCTGGTATTCGTACCCAGTTATCGATTTTAGAAGGGACGAAAGGAACGGGAGAGACCACCGTAGCGGCAAAACCCACCGCGGAAACACCCCAACCTACCGTTGGGACGATCCTCGCTGGTATTCGTACCCAGTTATCGATTTTAGAAGGGACGAAAGGAACGGGAGAGACCACCGTAGCGGCAAAACCCACCGCGGAAACACCCCAACCTACCGTTGGGACGATCCTCGCTGGTATTCGTACCCAGTTATCGATTTTAGAAGGGACGAAAGGAACGGGAGAGACCACCGTAGCGGCAAAACCCACCGCGGAAACACCCCAACCTACCGTTGGGACGATCCTCGCTGGTATTCGTACCCAGTTATCGATTTTAGAAGGGACGAAAGGAACGGGAGAGACCACC
>CAUYUB010000311.1:0-2224 GCA_963575685.1 Gammaproteobacteria bacterium
CGGGATCAATTCCCCACGCGGTTGCCCATAAAACTGAATTTGCGGCAGCGTGTCGTCCGCTGGCGTGTAATTGAAGGCAAGTCCCGAGGTGTATTCAGGAAAACTACGGTAAGTGGTCATCGGTCGGGTGGTTGTCCACACCAACGGAGCCGCATTGATGTTATTCCACTCACCTACCGGCGTCAGCATCTTGCCGACGCGCAGGGTAAGATTTCTGGTAAGATGACTATCGTTATACAGACGCTCTAAAACAATATCAGGATTATTACGGGAAAACAGTCGATCGTTTTCGCGCCAGAGCGTAGCACCGGAAAATTCTGCCTCAAAGAATGGATTGAAATATTTATTGAAACGTCCACTGACAAACAAACTTATATCATCGCCAACCAGCTGGGTTTTTTCATGGCGTGGCGCCTCCGCTACCAAGTTGATATAACCGGCGATGTTGACGTTGCCTAGCGTATAGCCTTCTCCCAGGTGATATTCCCCAGCCTGGGAAAATGGCATCGCCGTAGTTGTCAAAAAGATGGCAAAAGACCACTTTCTAAATAGTCGCATTCGCTATTCTCTTATTGATCTTCTAGTTTTCTTTCTCCCACGCGCCAGCGCGGGAGAAAGAAGATACTAACCAAGTTGCTACCCACCACCGCGTCGGAAACTCAACGCATCGCCGTCTACATCAACCCGTATCATATCTCCGGGGCCGAATTCGCCGCGGAGGAGGCGGCTTGCCAGCGGATTTTCCAAATATTGCTGGAGGGCGCGTTTGAGCGGCCGTGCCCCGTACACTGGATCGAAACCAATCCCGCCGATGCGATCAAGTGCGGCTTCGGTCAGTTCCAAGCCAATGCGTCGTTCGCGCAGACGGTTTTGCAGATATTGCGCCTGGATGCGAGCGATGGCACGGATCTGAGAACGGCCCAGGGGATGGAAGACTACCACCTCATCAATGCGGTTGAGCAATTCAGGCCGGAATTCGCGCGCCACCAGTTCCATCACCGCTTCTTTCATTGCGACGTAGCGATCTTCCCCAGCCATTTCCTGGATAAGCTGAGAGCCCAAATTGGAGGTCATCACCACCACAGCGTTGCGAAAATCTACGGTGCGTCCGTGGCCGTCGGTGAGGCGGCCATCATCTAAAACCTGGAGTAGGACATTGAAGACCTCCGCATGGGCCTTCTCCATCTCGTCGAGCAGAATCACGGAATAGGGTTTTCTCCGTACCAATTCCGTAAGATAGCCGCCCTCCTCATATCCTACATAACCGGGCGGTGCGCCGATGAGTCGGGCCACCTAATGTTTCTCCATGAATTCCGACATGTCGATGCGGACCATCGCCTCCTCGGTATCAAACAGGAATTCAGCGAGCGCCTTGCACAATTCGGTTTTACCTACCCCAGTCGGTCCGAGAAAGAGAAAGGAACCAATTGGCCGATTAGGGTCGGCGAGCCCCGCGCGCGAACGACGGATCGCGTTGGATACGGCGCCAATCGCCTCATCCTGACCGATTATCCGTCGGTGCAATCCATCTTCCATTCGCAGCAGCTTTTCCCGCTCCCCCTCCAGCATCTTGGAGACCGGGATACCAGTCCATTTGGAAACGACCTCGGCGATCTCATCCTCGGTAACGGCGTTGCGCAGGAGTTTTAGTTCCTGCTGTTTGACCTCGGCACACGCGGCAAGTTTACGTTCCAATTCCGGGATACGTCCGTATTGGATCTCGGCCATCCGATTCAGATTGCCGGCACGACGGGCGGTCTCCAATTCCAGACGGGCGCGGTCGATTTCTTCCTTGATGTGGGCAGTACCCTCCAGTGCTGCTTTTTCGCCCTTCCAAACCTCTTCCAGGTCGGCGTATTCTCGTTCCAGCCGCTCGATCTCGTCTTCAAGATCCTTGAAACGACGACGCGAGGCATCATCGGTCTCTTTTTTGATCGCCTCACGCTCAATGCGCAACTGGATGAGGCGACGCCCCATACGGTCCATGGATTCGGGTTTGGAGTCCTTTTCGATACGGATACGTGCTGCCGCCTCATCCATCAGGTCGATGGCCTTATCCGGGAGATTGCGGTCGGTAATATAGCGGTGGGACAAAATGGTTGCCGCCACCAGGGCCGGGTCGGTGATGGTAACCCCATGGTGGACCTCATATTTGTCCTTGAGGCCACGCAAGATGGCGATGGTGTCTTCCACGGAAGGCTCCTCCACCAGCACCTTTTGAAAA
>CAUYUB010000312.1:0-2209 GCA_963575685.1 Gammaproteobacteria bacterium
AATCCCACTTCCAAGGCGGAATGCACTGCCGAGCAGGCCTATACCTGGACCAACGGCGAAGCAATTTTTGCCAGTGGCAGTCCGTTTCCACCGGTGACCTATGGTGGACGGGTGTTCGTACCGGGGCAGTGCAACAATATGTATATCTTTCCCGGAGTAGGTTTGGGTGCAATTACCTGCCGAGTACACCGGATCAGTGATCGCATGTTTTATGCCGCCGCCCGCGCCTTAGCCGAAGAAGTGACCGAGGAGATGCTGGCGGTAGGTCAGCTCTACCCTGATCTCAAATTGATTCGCGACATCTCAACAAAGGTTGCGGCGGCAGTGTGCGAGGAGGCCTTCACCGAGGATAGCGCAGAAATTACCCGTCCCGATGATTTGATATCGTATCTTCGTGCGCAGATGTACCAGCCGCGCTACGTGCCTTACCAGGCGGTGTAAATCAAACGCACCGCGGCGATAGAGCAATCCATGCCCGTAAACTCTGAGATTCAGGAAAACAATTGCTACTACGTCGATAAAACTTGATATACCCCATGTCGAAACGTTCCATCCAACACCACGATCAGTTTTTCCAACAGTTGCTCGATAAGCCGGGCACTGCCGGTACATTGCTACGCGAGCGCCTACCGTCTGAGGTGGCATGCCTGCTCGTGGACGAACCGCCTGAACTAATTCCCGGCAGCTTTGTATCGCGACGCTTACGCGGTTATCGTACCGACCGACTCTATCGAACTCGCACCATCACCGGCCATACGGTTCTGGTCTATACCCTGATCGAGCACAAATCAAAACCCGAACCACGGATTGGACTTCAGCTTTTGGGCTATCAATATCATATTCTCGACCAATGGGATCGTACTGAAGGACGAAATCCAGACAGCAACCTGCGCCCACTACCCGCGATTGTGACCATGGTCGTTTACAACGGCGCCGATGAATGGACGATCCCCCTTTCATTGGCTGAGGCGACCGAAGCTGATCTGGTACTCCGCCCCTACCTTCTTGACTTCCGATATAGTTTGGTCGACCTGGGACGGATTCCGGATGCCAACTTGTCGCAGGAAAGGATTCTCCGGGTTGGCCTGTTGATCCTAAAACACGGACCGCTGGGTCGGGCAACCAGAAAAAAACTCTTGATGATCGCCCGGGAAGCCCTAAACTTGGGTTACGACGATCTCGTCACCCTCGTTTATTATTTGCTCGGCGATCCAGATGGCCCAAAGGCCAATATTGTCCGCGCGGTCTTGAATGAATTATTACCTGAAGAGGAGGATCGTATGATATCGCTTGCTGCCGAACAGTGGAAAGCTGAAGGATTCAACCGGGGAGTAATCCATGGTCGGATCGAGGGGAAAGCCGAAGGTAAGGCTGAAGGAAAAGCCGAAGGTAAGGCAGAGATGCTCCTTCGTTTACTTCGTCGGCGCTTTTTGCTCTCTCCCGAGATTGAAGCGCGGGTCTTGGCGGCGGATAGCGCTATGCTCGATGATTGGGGCGAACGATTCGTCGACGCGAAAATCTTGACTGATGTTTTTACGGATTTACCCCATTGATCTCATTGTGACGATCTCGTCACCCCTGGTTTATTATTTACTCAGCGACCTTGGCTATGACGGTTAACAGAAAATATCATGAGTAAACACCCTGAGCAACCGCCATCGCATGACGACGAAACTAGAGCAGCGTCTCCTTCGGATCGAATCCGCAGACTTTTGCAGATCTTGGAACATGCTCTCCCCGGCCAAGCGCCAATCCGCGACTTTGTTCATCACAATACCCTGCATGGTTTTCAATCTCGACCTTTTCAAGAGGCCGTAGCGGCCGCCACCCGTCTGACGGGAGCCCGCGGTTATTTACCCGAGGTCCGTTTCCGGGAATTCCTGGCTCAGGGACGCATCAACCGCAATGATTTGGTGGCGGTTTTACACCAGCAGCGAGGGGATGACGTACTGGCACCAATCGTCGCGGGGGTGTATTTACCAACGCAGGCAAATTCCTCGGGTACGGAAGAAAAGGTCCCCTTGCGTCGTCTTGATGTCCTGCTCGCCTCCTTTCTTGCTTCCCTGGAACCCCTTTCTTTCAGTCAACTTCGCTGGCGCGCCACCGAATTGGGGATTCTGAAAACTCCAGATGGACTATGGCATACCTGTCTTGAGGTACTCGGGTTCACTTGGGAAGAAGCCGACTTGGAAGCAGGGGCCGAGCAACT
>CAUYUB010000313.1:0-2192 GCA_963575685.1 Gammaproteobacteria bacterium
TAGCGGTAATGACCACCTTATTCATGTTCCGTGCGAGCAGGATGATGCGTTTTTGTACGCCGGGCAACTCGGCATCGCCGATCTCCACCCCCAAATCACCGCGCGCAATCATGACTGCATCGGAGGCGGCGATGATCTCGTCTAGGCGGGAGAGGGCCTCGGCCCGTTCGATCTTGGCGATGATCCCACCATGGCCACCGGCAGCGCGTAAGAGATTGCGCGCTTCTTCCAAACCTCCTGGTCACGATAGATAAAGGCAGCACGGCGTTGTGCCTCTACAAAGCTGCGAAAATCGGCAACCGTCATCCAGGGGTCGTAGGGGCTGCGGAGGGATTCCGTGATCCCGTGGAAGATGCCTGGCTCGAATTGGCTGAAATGGCCGCTCTCCAGCAGACGCATAACGCGAAAGAGGTCTTCGTCGGCAGCGATAATACTATCGGGATGATAGGCGCGACGTTGGGCCTCCACCTCCTCAGCGGTAAGTCCGAAGAGAAAGAAATTATCCGCTCCCACTGCCTCCCGAATCTCGATATTGGCCCCGTCCAGGGTACCAATGGTCACGGCACCATTCATCATGAATTTCATGTTGCCGGTTCCCGAGGCCTCCTTACCGGCCGTGGAGATCTGCTCCGAAAGATCCGTGCCTGGGCAGATCACTTCCATCGCTGAAACTCGATAATCAGGCAGGAAGGCGACCCGCAATAGGTTACCCACCTCCGGATCGCCGTTGATGACCGCGGCAACATTATTGATGAGCTTGATGATGCGTTTTGCTAAACGATAACCAGGAGCAGCCTTGCCGCCAAAAAGCACGCAGCGTGACGTCCAATCTGCGGTGTCACCACGTTTAACGCGATCATAAAGATGGATAATATGCAGGCAGTTCAGGAGCTGGCGTTTATATTCATGAATGCGCTTGACCTGGACATCGAATAGCGTTTCAGGATCAAACCATACCCGGCATTCAACTTGAATCAATTTGGCGAGGCGCATTTTGCCGATGCGACGAACCATACGCCAACGTGCACGAAAATCGGCGTTATCCACCAATGGCGCGAGGCGCGAAAGGTGATCGAGATCGGAAATCCAATCCTCGCCAATGGCGCTGGTAATAAGTTCAGCGAGGTTTGGGTTGCACCCGGCAAGCCACCGTCGCTGGGTTACACCATTGGTCTTGTTGTTGAACTTCTCGGCCATAGGTCATAAAAATCACGTAATAGCCCCTGTGCCAGTAGCCTGGAATGCAGCTCCGCCACCCCATTGACTGAGAAACTGCCGACGATCGCCAGATAAGCCATCCGCACCATCGGCTCATGGCCTTCCTCTATCAACGACATCCGCCGCTGTCGGGCGGTATCTCCGGGCCAACGTCGGGCCACTTCGGTAAGAAAACGGGCGTTGATCTCGAAAATGATGTCCAGCAGCCGTGGTAGGAGCTGACGGAACATCCGCACCGACCAGCGTTCCAGCGCTTCGGGCAATAGGGTGTGGTTGGTATAGGCCATAGTCCGGGTAGTAATGGCCCAGGCCTCGTCCCAGCCCAATTCATAGTCGTCCATCAGCAGCCGCATCAGCTCGGGGATGGCGCAACTGGGGTGGGTATCGTTTAATTGGAAACAACTTTTAGCAGCAAACTCACTAAAATCACGGCCATGCCAATGGACCCAGTGGCGTAAAACATCCTGTAGGCTCGCCGAGGCCAGAAAGTATTGCTGGCGCAGGCGCAATTCCTTCCCGTTCTCGCTGGCATCGTTGGGGTAGAGCACCATGGTAATGTGCTCGGCCGCGTTCTTGTCGCGTACCGATTCCGTATAGGAGCCAGCGTTGAATTCGCTCAGGTCGAATTCATCGGTCGCCACTGCCGACCACAGGCGTAGGGTATTGACGGTACCATTGCGATAACCGGGGATGGGAATATCGTAGGGCACCGCCAGCACATCCTGCGTCTCCAGCCAATGTGCCCGCAACCGTCCGTCATTGTCACGGAAGACTTCGCTACGCCCACCGAAACGGATGCGCTGGGTAAACTCGGGCCGTTCCACCTCCCAAGGATTGCCGTCACGCATCCAGTGATCGGGTTCCTCTAATTGGTTGCCGTTCTCGATCCGCTGGCGAAACATCCCGTAGACATAACGAATGCCGTAGCCCATCACAGGGAGTTGCAAGGTCGCACAGGAGTCCAAAAAGCAGGC
>CAUYUB010000314.1:0-2178 GCA_963575685.1 Gammaproteobacteria bacterium
CTCCTGCCCACCAATTCGCCTCGCACAGCAGGTCATTGATCTCCTGGATATGAAGGGGGTATTGATCCTGTCGGCCTTCCTGGCGGCCCGCTACGCCCACCGTAAACCGCTATCGCTGGCTGCGAGCCTGGTCTTTGAGCAGTCCTATGGTGAGGTTGAGGGCGATTCCGCCTCACTGGCTGAACTTTGCGCCCTACTCTCGGCCTTGGCTGAGGCCCCTATTCATCAGTCGTTTGCGATGACCGGGTCGGTGAACCAGCATGGCGAGGTCCAGCCTATCGGTGGCGTCAATGAAAAGATCGAGGGATTTTTCGACTTATGCGCGGCACGGGGCCTGACCGGAGAGCAGGGGGTGCTGATCCCTTCCTCGAACGTAAAACACTTAATGCTCCGCGCCAATGTAGTAGCGGCAGCGGCCGCGGGACGTTTCCGGATTTACGCCGTGGCCACGGTGGACGAGGCGTTGGAATTGCTCACCGGCGTCTCTGCCGGGAAGCGCGATATCGCTGGGGTCTATCCTCCGGGAAGTCTCAATCGCCGGGTGGAAACCCGGCTCATTCGCTTCACCGAAACCCGCGTCCCACGCGACGGAGAGCGTCCGCCTTTACCACTACGTCGCCCTCTGCCACGTCATGAGTCTGATTAATAAAGAGAAAATAGATAATTTCTATTCCTCTAGATACGTATATCCCTCTAATCCCTCTTCCAACGCGGTCAACACCTGGGTATCAGACAGCCTCTTTTCCTCGGTTTGATCCTTTTGCTTTTTGGCCGCCTCCGCCAATTTTTCGCGCAGGCGTGCCAAAAGGGTTTTGGCATCGAAATGGACATATCCGAGGACCGCCGTCACGGTATCGCCATAGATTGGCTCTACCAAACGCCAAGTCCCCTCGCCGGTAAGCTCTACGTTTACGGCGTTGGTATCGCCGAATAAATTATGGATATCTCCCAGAATCTCCTGATAGGCGCCTACCAAAAAAATGCCGAGCAGATACGGTTCTCCTGGCTCCCAAGGGTGCAGGGGTAGGCTGGTCTCTACCCCGGCGGCGTCCACATAGAGATTGATGCGTCCATCGGAATCGCAGGTGAGGTCTTCAATAACGGCGCGCCGGGTAGGAGACTCGTCAAGACGGTGTAGCGGTACCACCGGAAAGACTTGCTGGATGGCCCAGGCGTCGGGAATGGATTGAAACAGGGAGAAATTGCAAAAATACTTGTCTGCCTGACGCTCATTGAGTTCATCCAGGACCTCCCGGCTACGTCGGGAGCCGGCCTCCGCAAGGAGCAACGTACGCACCTGCGTGCAGGTAGCGGTATAGAGCCGTTCAGCAGCGGCGCGCTGGGCGAGGTCAAATAGACCATGGTCAAACCTGGATTGAACCTCTTCGTACCAATGAACCGCGTCGTGGTAGATCTCCAAGGCGTTGTGGGCGTCCAGATCGGTGAGGCCCTGCCAGAGGCTATGGAGAAGTGCGGGCGCATCAGGAGCCGGCGGCGCTACCGGGCCTTCCGCTGGGGCACGCTCGATGTCGATGACGTGAGTGAGCAAAACGGCGTGATGGGCGGTCATGGCCCGGCCGGACTCGGTGACCACCTCGGGATGGGGCAACCCTTCCTTGGCGCAGACCTCAGCGAAGGCATGAACTACGTTGTTGGCGTATTCCTGGAGCGTGTAGTTGATGGAGCAGAAGCTCCGGCTGGAAGTCCCCTCATAATCCACCCCCAAACCGCCACCTACATCCACCGTGACAATGGGGGCGCCGAGGTGACGCAATTCGGCGTAGTAACGTGCCGCTTCCCGCAGTCCGTTCCGAATGTCGCGGATATTGGCCACCTGAGATCCGAGGTGGAAGTGCATCAACACGAGACAATCCAACCATCCTACCGCACGTAGGCGTTCCACCAAGGCCAAGACCTGGGCGGCTTCAAGACCAAACTTGGCCTTCTCGCCGCCAGTGTTCTGCCACTTGCCAGCGCCGATGGAAGACAACCGCACCCGCACCCCCAGCCGTGGGCGGATCCCCAGCTCCGCAGACTGAGCGATTATCGTGGAGAGTTCGGAGGGCTTCTCCACCACGATGTGGGTGCGTACCCCCAAACGTTCGCCGAGCAAGGCAAGACGGATGTACTCGCGGTCTTTATAGCCGTTGCACACCACCAAGCCACCACGACGGGAGA
>CAUYUB010000315.1:0-2164 GCA_963575685.1 Gammaproteobacteria bacterium
ATCTCGATGGTCTTACTGGACAGCGTGGTGAAGGTGACCAGGTTGCGCTTGGCATCCCACACCAGGTCGTAGGTCTGCGGGGTCGGCAAAGTCTTCGCTAGAAGGGCAACGCGGGTCTGCTCTTTGAGATCCTCCTTCTTCAGCTTAGGCACGCGGGTGTAGGTCGGGTTGTCTGCCAGGAACTGGGCGTAGGCCTTCTCCGTGTATTCCTTCAGGAGGGCGGCCGGCACCTTGCGCTGATCGCGGCGCATGGAGAACACGACGTAATCCCCGCGCTGGAAATCGGCCGGGCTGGCGAAGGTGTGCAGCTTGGAATCGTCGAGATGCACCCAGCCGATGGACAGTTCGTCGAGGCTCTCGTCAATCGGGCTGAACGCCGTACGGGCCAGGTTCTCGGCGGATGCGGTGGTGAGGTCGAGAGGCATTTGGCCCTCAACGCGGAAATGGCAGATACTGACGGTATTGGCTAAAATTCCCATGATGGGCTCCTTTAGAATGCTCGTTGGTTGCAGCGGGCCGGGCTTGATACCGGCTGCCGGGTTCACCCCTAAGGAAACGACTCGTTGTTCTGGGCCGGGAGGTCGATTGGGCTCCCTTCACTCCGCGTTTCCTTGCCTACCCTTCTAGGCTGCCGCTGCTGTAGGTTAAAAAGTCCGCCCCTCCCTACCAGGGGGAGGTGCCCAGAAGGGGCGGCAACTGGTAGTTATTTCCAGGGCTCGGTGCCGTGATTGGCGGTCCAGGCCCGTTGCGTCAGTAGGATCACGGTGGCCGGCGTCTTGCCCCAGGCTTTCCACATTTCCCGGCCATAGTTGTGAAGGTCGGTGTGGTGCCAGTGGCAGAGCGGGACACACTTCTCGTCGCTAACCTTGCCGCCCATCTTCCCTTCGCCATCCTCCTGGTGGTGATGAGGGACCGCGGGCTTACCGCAGACGCAGCACCCAAGAGAGCCGACAAACCGGCGATAGGTCTGGCTGCGCCAGGGCTTCACCTTGAAGTTTGGAACCGCAGAGGAAGTGGTCAGGCCGTCTGTGGTAATCACGCGACCTCCGGGAAGCACTCCGGGCAGGTCCCGTTGGCGCGAAGGATCGTGTCGCAGGTCGGGCAGGTGGCCGGATCGCCCAGGTCGGCGGCGGGCTTGGCAGCGGCAGCCGCCTCGTTGACCTTGGCCACGGTGGCCGCCGCTTTGGATGCGTGGGCCTGCTCCGGAGTCAATCCCTCGAACCAATCGGACGGCTGGCTCATCCCATCCCTGAGGGAGTTATAGATCTTGCGAAGGCTGACGATCTGGGCCGGGGTGATGGCGTCGATACGGCGCTGAATCTTCTTCTCCAGCATCTCCTTGGTCACGCCGTAGGTCGAAAATGCTTCTTCCAGCTTTTTGAGCGCCGCCGGGGAGGTATCGGCTTTGGCCTTGAGCGTGGTGTCGGTCTGGTCAACCACGGCCTCGATGATGTCGCCGGGGATGACTCCCAGGATGCAGGCGCGCAGCCGGCGGGCGCCCTGGTTGGCAACGAGTTCGTAGATGTCGCGGGGGTCGGTCAGTTTGACGTTGCCGGTGCGCTTGGACCTGACGTGCGGGACCTGAAAAACCTTGATCTGGCGCACGTTGGTTTCAACGTCCCAGGCGAAGGCCTCCACGGTGCTCTCGCCGGCCTGCTGGGAGAGTTCCCGGATGCCGAACTGCAGGTTGCCCCAGTTCTGGGCAATGGCTTCGGCAGCGCGGATGGAGGGGCCAGAGACTTCAGTGCCCCCCTTGCTGTAGCTATAAAGCGCGGCTTCGGCCAGGCCCTGCCGCTGGAACGCCACGAGCATCTTATCGAGAGCGCGCTGTTCGTCGCGGGGGAACTGGCGGGCCAGGATCATGGCGGCCTGTACTTCGGCAATGGCCCGGTTGCTTTCGGCCTGGGCGAGTGCTCCGCCCTGGTTCTGCGTGGTCATGAGATCGTTCATCTGTGGTGCCTCCTTAAAAGGGAATTTCTGATTCGTTTCCGGTGTAATGGCACCACTGGACATCAGTAACCTTGACGCTGGCCACCACCTCCATGATGTGGAATGGCTGGTCACCGTTGCGGTAAGTCCTGGCAAGCCTGACGGCTTCCTGCTCTGCCGACTGCCTTGTCAGATGCGGGACTGTCGGGGTTCCCGAAGAATTTCCGTTCCAAAC
>CAUYUB010000316.1:0-2158 GCA_963575685.1 Gammaproteobacteria bacterium
CAGCCATCCAATTAGACCGCCGCCGCCGCCTCCGCCGCCCGTCTTGCTCAAGTTCCCAAAAATCGCCTCGGTAGCCATCTGCGCGGCCAAGTCTGATGCCATCCGCGCAATGGAGTCAAATACCGCTTTGTAGTAGTCTTGGAATGTTTTCAGTTTACCGGTCATGGCGTCGAAAAACAGGTTGCTGAAATTCTCCTGCATGGCCGATGCCGTGCGTTCGGTCAACTGCACCCACTCACCCATTGCGTCTTCGCCGTAGGTGACGGAATTCTTCCAGAGCTCCTGGTTCGCCTTTTCAAATTCCTCGGCATTTTTCTGGGCGTTCTTCATGCTGTCGCCGTAAGACTTGGCGCGCATGGACTCGGCGTCGTAGTCATCGGCCGGAAACTGCGTCGCGGCGGTCTCGGCGTACTCCTTGATCGCGATCTTGCGCGATTCGGCCGCATACCAGACATTGAGCGCATGCTTGTCGTGGACGTATTTGTCGAACTCATTGAGCTGCTCCTCGAGCTTGAACTTCTCGAACTCGAAGGCTCCCTCGACCTCTTTCTTGTAATGCTCCCAGAAACTTTTGTTGACCGCCTCGGATTTTCTGGCTTCGGCATCTGCCGCTGCCTTCCCTTTTGCTGCATCAGCGGTGGCTTTCAAATAATCCTCTTGGGCCTTTACTTTAGCCTTGGAACCGTCGATATCCTCTTTCGTCGCCCGTTTGCCGGCATCGGCATTGTCCAGGATCGACTCGGTGGACCGCTTGAGCAGATCCATGCGTGTTTCCCAGGCGACGTTGGCGACAAACCGGTTGTCAGCCGCCTGCTTCTCGTCCCCCATCACCATGTAGACCAGTTCCCGGTATCGGGCGTAGGCCGAAACCAGACCCATTACGCCCGCGGCCAGATACTCGAAGCTGCGGTAGGCAAAATCGAGGGCGATGATCAAGCCCTTGCCGATCGCCTCTGTCGTCTCCTCGGACCTGGCCTTCATGCGTTGCAAACTTATCGCCACCGAGTCCTGTGTCCCCTGGAGCATCTTCATCTTCAGCTCGAGGTTCGCCATGGCCAATTCGTAGAGGGCCATTTCGTCCGCCCCGGACGCTATGGCCGCATTGACAATGCCCATTTGCTCTCGGGTGACGGCGCCCATGCGCACCAGGGCTTTCGGGGCGCGGTTCCCGATGGCGTCGGCGAGCTCGTCGTATGCCTGGGCGGCGGACGTCCCGGCGATCTGGGAGGCCGTTATGACTACCTTTGAAAACCGCTCGATCTGTTCGGGGTTGTATCCGAGGGTCATCAACTTGACGGCCTTCTGCATCATGGCCGAATCGTCGATGGTCTCCTTCGTCGCCTCCTTCATGCTTTTGATCATGTGCTCGGCATTGACACCGGCGGAGTCGGCCATGATCTTGAAAGCAGATTCTACCTGCCTGCTTCGCGTGCGGAAACTGTTTCATCATTTTTTGGAGAAGACCGATGAGGGTTGAGGGGTGGAACCCGGAAATGTATGACGAAGTATTCGAGAATGCCACGGTCGAAAGGCTGGTAGAGGCCGCCGAGGTCGTGGCGAACTCCGCCCGCAGCAATTGCCCGGTCGGCACCTTGTCGCGTCCCATGTATAAGCGCGGCCCCTACGCCGGAAAACCCTGGACGGCGCGGGACGCCGGGGCGCTTAAAAAATCAATCAGGGTAGTTCAAAAACTTTCCAAATCCGGAAGGCCACTCAAGCGCAAAAGCAACGTGCGGGTCTACGCCGGCAACTATCTCGTCTACTACGCCAGCGTCGTCGAGCACGCCGTCAAGCCGTTTCTGCGAGTGTCGCTCATAAATTCACATACTAAAATCAAATCAATCATGGGGGCCGAGTGATGGCAGGCAAACCCGTCGGGACAATCTTCGTAGAGCTCGACCTTGACGCCTCCCGCTACACCAAGGGACAGCAGACCCTCCTTCGCGACGCACAAACGACCACCCTCAACATAGAGCAGAACTTTAAAAACCTCGGCGTCAAGTCCTCGGCCGAGATGGACCTCATGCGGGCGAAGATCAAGAATTCGTTCGACATGATCGCCAACAGCTCCAAGGCATCGGCCAACGACATCATGCGCGCCGAGGAGGCCAAAAACGCAAAACTGAAAGCCCTGAACCTTCAGCAGTTCGGGGAGCAG
>CAUYUB010000317.1:0-2155 GCA_963575685.1 Gammaproteobacteria bacterium
CTTCCACGTCGTACCATTTCTTGACAAGAAATACGCACCAACGCTACGGCAAATTACCGCTAAATCTATAAATGTCGCGCTGGCAAGCGCATCCCCGGGCGAAACGGTAGCGCCACATTCCACCACTAACCCGGAATCGGAAGTAGTTCTGCGAAAAACCAAACTGAAATATCCGGTATTACCAAGAAAACCAAATCCAGCCATTCTCTTACCGGATGCAACGGCAACCCTTGTCATAATCGCAAGCCTGGTTGAGCGCGCATAAGCCCCTCCCTCAACTAATCTTGGGTTGTAATCAGCGGGAGCTGTACCGACAATATTCAAACCATCTGCAACCGATAATAGATTACTTGTGTCGGTTACATTTCTTATTTTTTTGGCATCGGTGGAATAAGTACCGTTTACCGATCCAGCCGCGATCGTACCGAGAAATTTATCACGGAAAATATAGTTTACCGGCGCATCCATCAGCCCCAACATCGAACGTCTTATGAAATCGCTCATTTCAAATTCTCCTTTGCGACGTACAGCGTCATCACGTTCCACTCGCGCCCGCCCGCCGTGATCGTAGTGCCAACGGGCAGTTTTGTCCCGGCCGGAAGCAGCAGAACCTTGCTATCCTCGTCCACTAACGAGTTATCCCGTAGCCAGCATCTTGACGTGGTCACACAATGCCCCCCAGGGGCTACAGGATTGATTTCTAGCCCTCCATCCCCCACAACCTGAGTATTTTCACCTGTGGTAACGTTGCTACCCGTAAGGACGTTGCTGACAGGCTGTAACGTTACATCGGCAGCGAGCCATATTTCAGGGTCAACCGCGCCGATCGTAAACTGGTTGTAGGGTAGCGATGTGTCCCTGACCTCAAAGTGGAGATGCGGACCGGAACTGAATCCGTCTAGCTTATCACCGTCGTTCGGGTCGCCGCCGGATAAGCCGATGACCTGACCGCGCTTTACGGTATCTCCGACCCTGACATCAATCCGGGACAGGTGGCCGTAGATTATTGTGTACTTACCAGCCTTGATAAACACCTCGCGCCCGTACCCGCCAGCTTCACGGTAGGCAGCCGCTGTGATCACGCCATCACATATGGCGAACAACTCTGACCGCATCGGCGTGGCAAAGTCAAGCCCCGGATGCCCGTGACGCTTGGTGTAAATCTCCGGGTGCTCTCCGAACTTCTGGAATATCGGGTACTGCATCTCAACAGGCCAGTAAGGTCTCATACTCTGCTCCACATCACATCACAGTCCATCAGCCGATACCACGGGTAATTCACGATCCTGGAATCCGCGTCACGGCACACAGAGAACCAGAACTCCATGACGACAGCACGCTTAATGTTCAGCCCGGGCGTGTCGGATAGGTAGGGCTGATCGCGGCTTATGGTGTCTGGCATATCACCATCCGGGTGAACGAGATACCATAACCAGCCGAACTTCCGTTCTTCCCATTCACTTTCAACTTGATAGTGTGGTGGCCGGAGTAAGGGACAACAACGCCGGTAATGGTCTTTGTCACGTTCGATGTTCCTCCGGATGAGTACCAATCCTGTGCGGAGCTAACCACAACGCCATCGATGTAATAGTCGAGTTTTCCTAGCGCGTTGCTGGTTGAACCGTAGGTAATGATTTTGTACAACCCCGCCCCGAACGCTCCGTAAAAGAAATACTCGTCACCGTCTGAAGCGGATGATGCCCCTGTCACGCAGGGAATCCACAACTGCCCGGCAACATATGACGGCACCATCGTCTTAGACGTGACAATATCCAGCCCCAGCCATGAGCACATTGTCGGAGCTGATTTATCGTGGATAATCGCCGTCACTGTTCCATCACCTGAAGCGTTCGCGGTCAAAGCAGTGGCGAATGGGTTAGTCCTGCTGGCTACCGCACGTTTTGCTGTGGTGGTTGAGGATAGTTGATCGCCAACCGCCACCGCGCCGGTTACAAGGACCGTCGCCATATCCCCGCCGAACAACACAGAGCCGGATGCGGTATCCTCAATATCCGCCCCTGTGACCCCGAATACAGCTACATCTCCCTCTGTGGTGGTGGTGGTAAAGCTGGACGCATGGGTCAGGTCAAGTTTCACTACGGATCCGGTTTCACATAAAGCGCCGGAGCGATTAGTCAGCGTAGCCCCCACCTGG
>CAUYUB010000318.1:0-2152 GCA_963575685.1 Gammaproteobacteria bacterium
ATCTTGTCGTAGTCGGCGTCTCGATTGGCATAAGTGGCTTTGAGCTGCTCGGCGTAGGTTTTGATTTCAGCGAATGTCTTTGGCATTTCAGCGTCCTTTGACTAACCAGGGATTAGGGGGTAGAACTGGCGGCGGGGATTTTATGTCCCTATCGTCGGTGAGTAGGTATCTAAGCGCATCATAGGCATGGTCTTCGCCTTTGGTGTCAACGTCCTCGACTTGCACCTTGTCATATATCAAGGTGGGCAAGGTTCGGATCAGGTTGGTGCAGGTGGAGAACACAAGCAATCCGGGCCGTCCGTCTGGTAGATCACCCAGCAGCTTATCTACCTTGCGCTTGCCCGCTATTCGGTCATTGACAGCCTGGGTGAGATACAATCCATGATCCTTGTAAACAGTAGCGGTTGAAGTGGCAACGTTGGTTTGTGTTTTCTTCGCCTACATCGAAGGATCGGCATAGCGCTTTCGTATCTTCTCACCAGGGCTTTCACTCGATACAATCAATTCAGCCTGGCGGGGGTCTGTTAGCTCGCTCTCGTACACTTCACGGTAGACAATGATACGTCCATTGTCAGGTTTCTTTGCGGCCCAGTGGTTACTAAATGGATTGGCATATCCCCAATCTGTCCCGGTCATCCTGATATAGTGAGCCGGTATCTCGATTGGATTGATTGCGTGCCTCTCATATCTCCATGAACTGAATGCCATGCCGACGAAAATATCCCAGTCACCATCTCTCCACTGACGGGCAAGGTCGCCGGTCAGCCCTTCCAGGTAGGTTTTGTATTCGTCATTGATAAACGGGTTGTCTTTGTATGAGCTGAAAAATCGGCGGGTGGTTGTCTCTTTCCCCTGGCGCTGAGGGTCGATGTACCTCTGCTTGAAGTAGGCATGTCCCACCCCGCCGGAGTTGGTTGTCATGTACAGGCGGGGAACCCAATCTTCACGGCTGGTACGCAAGCTGCCCCGTAGTTTCTCTATGCGCGTCCCGCTAATTTGTGTCCCTTCCTCGATCACAATAACGTCATACTCAATACCCAGGTATTTATCAATATCGCTTTCGTCTTTGTAACCACCGATGACTACCCGGCTTTTATTCGGGAACATGATCCGCTCTGAGTTGGCTTTATGTTTCTTGTTTCGCAGTACTCTACCAATCAAATCTTCAAACGACTCGCTTGCCGCCCTCTCTGTCTGGCGAAGGAATAACACCTTGATACCAGGCGCTCGCTCGCAGTCGTCAATACACACCTGAGCTATCACGGCATGAGATTTAGCGCTTCCTCGTGTCCCGTCCAGTAGAACCTCTGTAACGCCGTTGTGCTGGTCTATCTGGCGGGCAAGGGCGTGAAAGGGAAGCATAACAGGGAGAGCAACATACCCGCACGATACGAATAACCGGAGCTGATCTGGTGAGCATCCGGCATTCTTCGCTGCTTCAAGGTATCGTTCTAACGCAACCTCATCCACCGTATACCTTTTTTACCGCCCTATCAAATATGTCTATCGGGATTGCTGTTCCATCTGGGCCGGACAATTCAGCCCGTTGGGTTGCCTTGCCCAACTCCCATTCTATCAACTCAGTAGCTGCATCCTGTTGTATCTTCTCGCTCTCGCTATCCAATCCAGCCGCCTTCACAGCCATTGCTTTAGCCAGGCTTCGGCGGCGCAGTTCGAGCGCTGTAATAACTCCGTCAAACGCCATGAGTTTTACTGCTTCATCGACTAGCGCTTTAGCTCCGTCATCGTTCCATCCTTTTACAACATTATCCGTTATCTGAATATCGAGCGCCGCCTGCTTGTCTGTCTTGGTTTCAAGTCGCGCAACACAGAAGCGGATCTGAGTCATGTTCAGCCGTTGAAGTATCTCGGCCAACCGCTCAGAATTTGCGTTTCCGGTGTTGTTCGGTGTTGTTTGGTCTGTCATCGTTGATTTTCGCTATAAAAGTAAGTGGTATCCCCTGCCGTTTGCACTCAGCAAGCATCGCCATAACCTGGGTTTCATCCTCAGCCAGGTCGAGAGTCAGCCGGATAGCATAATCCCTCTCCATCGTCTGAACCTTGATAACCTCAGCGGTGAATTTTATCTCTGCCATATCACCCGTGTTTTTTGTAGCATCCTGCGCCAAGTCCAGACAACCAGGCGGTCACT
>CAUYUB010000319.1:0-2136 GCA_963575685.1 Gammaproteobacteria bacterium
GTGGATCTTGCAGACAGCGGTTGCACCGAGATACAGGCCCTGTCCGTACCTCGGACGGTAGAGCTGCTCCGCCTGCCTACTGCCGGACCACTGCCCCTGGATGAAGTGGTGAATGAGTTGCGCGAATATCCCTGGGATGACCAACTGCCTGCCGCGGCTTATCCCTTTTTAGAGGTCTCAGTACTGCTGTCCACCCCTGAGCCGGGCTTGCGTCGGCGCCTAGAGGAGGCATTGGAGGGACGCCCGGTGCGGTTGCTCAATACCGTACGCCATACCCCAGGAGATGGTGGCGCCCTCGCCGATGCCCTTCCCGAATTGCGTCTGGATACTCTGGAGCCGGGCACGGTATTTGCTCGCCGTTACCATCAGGCCCACGATACCGAACCTCCGCCGGAATTGATGGATGCCTTCCATGAATTGTTGGAGGTAGTACGCCAGGGGGATGGCCCGTAATTACCCGCGTTACACCGTTCCCGGTCTTAGGCCATCACATCCAGGAGGGTACCGAGGGTATCATCGGCAGCTTTGAGGACCTTCGCATTCGCGCGGACACTGATGCTGTCGCTCTTGTTGTCAAGGAGAGGTTGGGTCGGATCAGCCGTTCCCGATAGTTGTTCGGCACCTGCTACCTGAGCTGCATTACGAGCCGCCCCTTGCATGCCACGCTGAATACCTAGAGAGGCATTACTATAAATGGCGCTAAAATTGGAGTTTATATTCATCGGGAGGAACCCCACAGGAGGAACCGGAAGATCTTCAAGGCAAAGTATAGAACTATTCGGGTTACAGAGAAAAATATCGGCTAGCCTTGCATACGTTGTAGGATACCGTTTTTAAGTTCGGAATAAATTTCCCTCTGCATTGGATTATTACACTGTTCGTGGAGATCGGCCAACTCCTGGGCAAGGAGTTGGATAATATCCAAATATTTGCGGCAGCGCGCCCGCTCTACTTCCAGTTCAGCCGTCAGACATTGTAACTGGTGGACCTGATCTTCCTGACTGGGCGCCTCCACCACCTCTCGAATCCTTCGACTAAAAGCCGTGTCCTTCAGGAGTTGGAGTCGTTCCACCATACCGTCTCCCTGGAGGAGCAGGGTAGGATAGATGTTTTCCAGAACCGCAAGCTCAATCTTGCCCTCAAAGGTGACAATCTCCCCACGCTTGATACGCTCTTGGAGCTTGCACCGGTCGATACCCAAAATATGAGCAGCAGTTGCCAGACTTACCAACCGTCTCATCGGCACCCCCATGAAACTAACGATAAGAAACAGGGCAATCGATAGTCATCTCAACCCATCGACCAACAGTATACAAGGAGACATTGAAGATAAAACAATCATCAACGATCCAGAGACCAATAAAAAACTCTGTAATGGCTGCGCCAAATGTTGCATGCACATCAACCATGAAATCGATCCACCGGAAAACGATGAAGATTGCGATTACGTTATTTGGTTTTTACTTCACCAAAACATTTCCATCTGGATTGACGACGAGAATGTCTGGTTTATTGAGTTTAAGACTCCATGCAAGGCATTAAAGAAGGAACTTTGCGGAATTTATGACAAAAGACCGCAGGTTTGTAGAGAATATTCACAAAGTACATGCCTTAATACCAATCTCGATGACGACATTATCTTTAATACCCCAGAAGAATTCCTGGACTACATGAAAAAGGAGAAAAAATATAACTATAACGGTTTCTACCAAGACAACATAAAATCCATCCTCTGGGCGCGAGGGAAGGCACTCTTGATCTGGATTGGGGCCATGTTGCTCATTGCCTTGTGTACCTGGTACGGAGTACTGTTGATGGGAATTGAAATATAAATAAATCTCTGGAGCACCATCATGCGACTATCCGAGACCGAGCGCCAAGCGATTATCACTGCAGTAGCGGAGAGTTTCGGTACCGAAGCGCGAGTATGGCTGTTTGGCTCACGCACGGACGATACCCGCCGTGGCGGCGATATTGATCTATATGTAGAAACGAACCTCGCTGATGACCTTCCGCAACGCAAAGGGCGGTTTCTCGTTCAGGTATGGCGACGCATTGGTGCGCGTCGTATTGACCTTCTGGTGCGACGCCCAGATACCCCCTTACAGGCCATCCACCAGGACGCATTGGAGACGG
>CAUYUB010000320.1:0-2135 GCA_963575685.1 Gammaproteobacteria bacterium
GCGCCCTGCCCATCTGTTGAGCATCCTCGATAGCGAGTTTCTGAGTACCCGGAGCGGTTACCATACCCCGGTGATGTTGTGGGGTCCTCCCGGTGTCGGCAAATCCCAGATGGTGGCCCAGATTGGTGCCCGTCACGGTGTGCCGGTCATCGATATTCGTCTCTCGCAGATGGAACCCACCGACCTGCGCGGCATTCCGTTTCGGGTCGGCAATCTGGTGGAGTGGGCCATCCCTGAACTTTTGCCCGACGTTACCCGCCATGGTCCCGACGGTATCCTCTTTCTGGACGAGATCACCTCGGCACCGCCCACGGTCTCCGCGTCTGCCTATCAACTGATTTTGGATCGACGTCTCGGTCACTACCAAGTACCGGAGGGCTGGGCGCTGTTCGCTGCCGGCAACCGTCAAGGCGATCGGGGGGTGACCTATACCATGCCCGCGCCGCTAGCCAATCGCTTCTCCCACTTTGAAGTGGATACCCATCTGGACGACTGGGTGGTGTGGGCCAATACCAATGGTATCGACACCCGCCTAATTGCTTTTCTACGGTTTAAGCCTGAGTTGTTGTTCGATTTTGATCCGGCTCACAACCCCGTGGCCTTTCCTTCGCCCCGTTCCTGGGAGTTTGCCCACCGCGCCCTACAAAAATTCGACAATAACCCTATGCTGCTGTGCGGCGTATTGCAGGCTTGTGTAGGTCCGGCGGCAGGATTGGAACTCCATACCTTCGTCGCCAAGATGGACCAGATGCCGGACATCAGCGCCATTCTGGCAGGGGAGGCGGTAGTGGTACCGCGCGAGGTTGACTTGCAATACGCGGTGGCCGCAGCCCTGGTGGGGCGCGCCCTCCGGGTTCGGGGTACACCGGCGGCGGCGTCCGTATACGGCTGTGTGCTCGACTACGCGGGACGTTTTCCGGATCGAGAGATTGGGGTGATGCTGGTCTGGGACCTGTTCCGGGCGCTCCATCCTAAAACCGATGAGTTAATTAAGGTGCCGCAATTCGGCCAGTGGTCGCGGCTCGTGGTTGACATTATGACGGAGGTACAACCGAAAAAGACGGGCGCTACCGCTCGAGCGCGGCGCTGAAGAGCCTCCACTATGACCGATGACCGTATCCCCGCGTCGGACCAAGAGGCGCAGGTGCGCACCGCGCTCAGTCGGGCGCGTACCGCGCTGGGCGTGGATAAGCCCTTTCTCGGGGCGTTGGTATTACGCCTGCCAATGGTCGCGGCCGACCCCAAGTGGTGTCGAACCACTGCCACCGACGCCCGAACCTTCTATTACAACCCTGACTATATCGCTGCGCTCGGTCCGAATCAGGTCCAGTTTGTACTTGCCCATGAGGCGCTGCACTGCGCCCTGTCTCACTTTGCACGCCGTTTGCACCGCAATCGGCAGCGTTGGGACCTGGCCTGTGACCATGCCATCAATCCGTTGCTGGTCCGTGACGGACTGCGTCCGCCGCCGGGTTGGCTGGTGATGGAGAGTTTCTTCGGCATGACCGCCGAGGAGATCTATCCCTACATAGAAGCAAATGATGCTGACGAGCCCATGGACCGTCACGTCTATGACGGCGAAGAGCAGCAATCGCGGGGTCAATCTCCCGGCGGAGAGGAAGAGGATCATGATCCCGAGGAAGGAGCAGGGGAGGGGGACAACCACCAGGTACCCGATTCGGGAGCGGCTACGGCGGAAGGTGAGGAAGAGGCAAACGGAGCGCCTCAGCCTTCCCCCCTGGATGCCGTCGAACGTGACACCCTGGCCATCCAGTGGCGGCAGCGTTTAGCGGGAGCCGCCCAACTCGCACGTCAGGCGGGCAAATTGTCGGGAGATCTGGCGCGTCTCGTCGAACATCTCCTCCAGCCTCAGCTCCCGTGGCGGATGTTGCTCGCCCGCTATCTCTCCGCCACGGCTCGGGACGATTACAGTTTTCAACGTCCCTCACGCCGGGAAGGGCCTTATATCCTGCCTAGCCTACGTAGCGGTCAATTGGAGATCGTGGTGGTCTTGGACGTGAGCGGTTCGATCAGCGACACCGAATTGCAGGAATTCCTGGCCGAGATCAACGCCCTCAAGGGACAGGTACGGGCGCGGGTAACCCTCCACGCTTTCGATGAACATTTGGCCGAGG
>CAUYUB010000321.1:0-24185 GCA_963575685.1 Gammaproteobacteria bacterium
TGGGGGAATTGAGAAGCGCCTTAAGTGAAAGCGACTCCCCGATATTACATCATAAAAAATCTATCGCATCAGGAGGAGCAAATAAGGTTGAAAATTATCAATTAATTTGCTTTGCCTGTCATCGGGAAATACACAAAAATGGCTAAAAGGTTTACGGCTACGGAAAAGTGGAACGACCCATGGTTTAGCGACCTATCGGACAAGGAAAAGCTTTTTTGGATTTATCTTCTTGACAATTGTAATCACGCTGGGATTTGGGACGTAAATTGGAGGTTAATAAAATTTCATATTGCTGGTTTTTTTTATAAGGCCGAAAGCTTTAAAGACAGAATTTATGAAATATCTGAATCAAAATGGTTCATTCCAAAGTTCATTGATTTTCAATACGGAGAACTCAATCCAGAAAACAGGGTTCACTCTAGCATAATAATGATCCATCAAAAAGAAGGGGTTTGTAAGCCCCTAATAAGCCCCTTACAAGGGGCTAAGGATAAAGACAAGGACCAGGATAAGGAAAAGGATCAGGTAAAGGATAAGGAAGGGGGAGTGGGGGAAACTGGATGGAGGGAGGATTACGCAACATACGAAAAAGAATGTGAATCTGCGTTTGATTCTTTCGCCGCTAACCCTGCCTGGATGATTCAACGCCAAGAGTTTTATCCACACCTGGATATTTACCAAAGCATGAAAAAGGCATTTGTGGAGTTTTGGGGCACTAGGGCTGGATGGGAGCATAAAAAGAAAAAGCACGTTAAAACGATTGATTGGGAAAAAACCATACTGAACGCGATTTCCATGAAATCGAATCAGGTTTACAAAGTCAAAACGAAAGATGGGGCTTATGCGCGGTAAAAAAGAAGCGGTTAAAATAGCCAAGCCCATGCGAGTGCACTGCCCAAACTGCGCTTGTTATCTCGACGATGTTATTGAAAAATGCGACCCGATAGACAAAAAAGATTTAGTATCCGAAAGATGTTCTGCCCATGATGCGCTTATGAATCATCTTTTTAAAGGTTTTCGAATGAGCCCCTACGCTGGTATGCGTTTTCTTCGCTACACGAACGGAACGGTATACGACAAAATGGGATTTTATGTTCCTTGCAATTGCGAAACAGGAAACATGGTAGCTCTTGGATACAAAAACGAAGAGGGTTATGATAATAATAAAAGGCGTGTTGATAAAACGTACCACAGGGTGTCCGCATGAGCTTCCTTTGCCAGCGCCCAACGCCCGACTTTCCCCGTGGCCGCGAGATGACAAATGATGAGTGTCGGTTGTGCTGGGAGCGCATCAAGGGCAAGGCAAAGATGGCTGTGACGTGGGTGCAATGTCGAGGTATTTGGCAGGCGAAAATTAAAAAGGCGGTAACATGCAGTATCAAGTAGTGTGCGCGTGGTGTGGAAGGGTTTTAAGGGCTGGCGACCCGGTAAAGATAACGCATGGTATTTGTATGCCGTGCCGAGACAAGACGCTTGAGGATATGCGTAAAGGCGTAGTAAGGACGGTTGAGCCTGGAAAGCAAACACTTGCAGAGCTTACCATATGAAAAAGGAGCCTGAACAAATGGACGCATTCTACAAGCGCATATCGCGGGAAATGTCGGACGCCAACAAGATGGCCGTTGCGGACGAAAAGAAGTGGTTTATCAAGCGCGAAATGGCGCGGGTACATACCAATGACGATGGGTGTATTTGTGACTAAGTCCATCTTCTTGCGCGGGCCACGGTTTGAGAACCTTAACATGTTCTCGGACATGGCGGACAGCCTGGGCGCGGTGGTGGATAGGGGCAAGATTGAGCTTGAGGCGGACAGGGCTTTTGAGGATACGGAATCGAATACCGATAAGTGCTGAAAACTTTTAACAAAGAATGGAGTCTCGAATGATTAACGAGAAATGGACCGCGCTGCAAGCCCCGCCCCCTGCCGCCCTAAAGGAAATTAAGGGTGGCCGCATGTCCGGTAAAACAGATATCAATCCGCAATGGCGCATTAAGGCTATGACCGAAGTTTATGGCCAGTGCGGTATTGGCTGGAAATGGGATATTGTAAAAGAATGGACCGTCCAGGCCGGTGATGAGGTTCTCGCTTTCGTGCGCGTCAATGTGTGGACCAGGGATGGCGATAAATGGTCCGAGCCTATACCTGGGGTTGGCGGAAACAAGCTGATTGAAAAAGAATCCAAGGGCTTACGCAACAACGATGAGTGTTTTAAAATGGCCACCACGGACGCGCTAAGCGTTGCCTTTAAATTCCTTGGCGTTGCGTCTTTGATTTACGAGGGCCAGTTTGACCACGGGAAATATAACAATGAGGCCCCTCCGGCCCCTGCTTCAAACGGAAAAGGCTTGAGCAGGAAAGAAGTCTTTTTTGAAATGCAAAAGAAGGCTTTCGCGGTAGGCGCGAAAAAGAAATTCAACGAGGTCGTTGATGCCTTCCTTGCCGACTCAAAGACGCTTGACGAGTTATCCGAGAACGATTTTGATGCCTTAATTAAATTTATCATCGCAAATAAAAAAGGGGTTAAGAATGCCTAATATGAACAAGGTTGTTTTGATTGGCCATGCCGGAAAAAATGCCGAACTTCGATATGTGGCTTCCGGCAAGGGCGTCTGCAATTTCTCACTCGCAACATCCGAGCATTGGAAGGACGCGAGCGGGGCCAAACAGGAAAAGACGGTCTGGCACAACATCGTAGCGTGGGATAAGCTGGGTGAATGGGCTGGAAGCGAAACCGGGATTAAAAAGGGTGACCTCGTTATCATTGAGGGCAAGATTGACAACCGGAGCTATGACGATAAGGACGGGAACAAGCGGTACGTTTCGGAAATTATCGCGCAGTCTATCCAGGTCCACCGTGCGCGGCCCCTTGGTTCTCCGGCCAATAGTGAGGCCCCTACTGCTTCTGGTGGCAACGCTCCTAACGGTGACAACGACCTACCTTTTTAACGAGGACACAATGGAAACAACACAACTTATTCCCGCCGGTATCAAGGCGCAAATTAAAACAGACCTTGCCGGGCTTTTGTCTTACGGTAAGGTGACCATTACCAACGCAATCGAGCGCGAGAACGCGGGCCACGCCATTGTTACCTTGAAGCGCACCTATAACGAGTACGAGGCCAAACGCAAGGACTTGAAAGAGCCACACCTTGATAATTGGCGCAAGGTTGACGACTATTTCCGTGACCCGCTGGCGGCGTTTAAGGCTGCTATAAACGAGCTGAACCAGGGCGTGTACGCTTTCGATGAAGCTAGGCGCATTGAGGTTGAAAAGGAGCAAAAGCGCCTTGAAGATGAGCGCCTTGCCGAATGCAAGCGGCTGGCTGATATCCAGGACGCCAAGCTGCGGGAAGAGGAACGCCTGCGGGAAGAAGCGGCGGCGCTTGCCAAAGCTGCGGAAGATGCCAAGACCGCCACGGAACGGGACGCGCTTATAGAAAAGGCTAACACGGCTGAACGGGTTGCCGATGTTGCCGGTGCCGAGGCCGTGGATGCTGCCCAGGCTGGTGCGCGTGCGGCAGACCAAAGCACCGTGGTATTGCAGGGCTACAAAAAGCCCAAGGGCCAGACCGTGAAGAAGCTCTACAAGGTAGAGATACTTGACCCCGTAGCCTTTATCCGGTGGGCCGTGGCAAACCAGAAGTTTCATTGGTTGGAAATCAAGGACGCGCTTGTGAATAAAGAGGTCACGGCCAATGAGGGCCAGTGGTCCGCGCCCGGTGTCCGCGTGGTGGAAGATGTGCGCTTTTACAACAAAGTAAGGTTGGTGGTATAATGGCAATCACGTTTATTCATCATGGGCACGTTGAAAAGGGGCGCTTTGTGCCTGACAACGCCCAAAAATGGGCTGTGGTATATTGCGGCCATGAGGGTAAGCGTGTTGAGGTCACGGTTGAACGCGAACGCAAGGCTGGAAGCAAAAAGCAGCAAGGTTATTATTTCGGTGTAATCATACCAATTCTGTGTGAGTTTGGTTATGAAAAGGATGAGGCGCATTGGGCGCTGAAGTATGAACACCTGCGCATTCCTAGGGCCGATGGATTCCCTGAGACGGTAAAAAAGTACCGCGACCTATCAACCGTTGAGCGGGAGGCGTACCACGAGAATTGTCGTAGAACGTTGACGCGGATGGGTGCGTATTGTCCTTTACCAAACGAGGTTATGGTATGATGGGCGCAATTATCACAATCCTCATGGCCGTGTTGGTTATCGAGGTTATATGGGAAACCGTGGAGCGAAACCGCCGTGACCGCATGACGGGCCGTAAACCCCTGGACATAAGCGAGGTCGAATAATGCCTAAAGGAATCTATTCGCGCTCCCTTACCATTAAGCACAAACTGGAAGATATCGAACGATGTGTAACGGATAGGGCGGTTGATATGCGCTGTGAGGATTGCCAGGAGGCGCTAGAGGGGTGCAACGACAACCCGGCAACGTGTGAGCGCCACGAAACGCTACTCTACGAGTCCATCGGCGGTGGTAACGGCGGCGGGGTATCCGGGCGGTCTATGGGCAAGGTGGCGGCTAAGCCTGGGAGCGCTCACAGATGACAGACAACGCAATCCGCGTAATGGAATATCTATCGGCCAACGCCAATGGCCACGAAAACGCTGTGACGCTAAAGCGCATAGCCTTGGCGCTGTCAATCCCAAAGCGGGCAGTTGAAATGGCAACTGAGGATATCCGCGAAAGCCAGCGCGTCCCGTTGTGTAGCGAGTCTATGACGGATATCGAGCGCGGGATTAAGCCTGGGATGTTTATCGCGGTAAACGCGGATGAGATGCGGCGGTACTATCAGCAATGCAATAACAGGGTGCGCAAGATTTGCATACATCGCGCGGTGGTAGAAAAGGTGGCCAAGGCGATGTTCGGGGTGGAGTTGCAAACAGATTTGTTTGATACGGCAAAGGTGGCGTAAATGAAACAATCCGAAGCCCTGGCCGCAATTTCGAGAGCGTGTGAACTGCGTGGCTATTCCTATGCCACGAAAAAGAATTACATGGGGGCCGTTAATAAGTTCTGCGAGTATTGCAAAACAAAGCCCGCCAATGTGAACTACATCCCGAGCTATGAGGAATACGTTAAAGATTTTCTCGTAAACATGCGGATGAAGGGAAATGATCCGAGCTACATCAACATCGCCAGGGCCGCTATTATGCTCCTATCAAATGAAATTGGAAAGCCAATAAGCATTGACCAAATACCCAGGATGAAGGAGCGCAAAAAACTTCCTGAGATTTATTCAGAGCAAGAGGTATACGACATAATCAACGCGCATGACAACCGGAAGCACCGGCTCTTCTTACATGTGGTATACGGATGTGGCTTGCGCGTGGGAGAGGCTACGAAAATAAAGGTGAGTCAAATGTTTCTTGACCGTGGTGTTTTGTATGTCAGTGATGGCAAGGGCGGCAAAGACCGAATCATGAGCATCCGTGATATACCACAGGACCTATTGACCGCGGAGATGCAGGGCAAGCTTCCAGGCGCATGGTTGTTTGAATCTCAGATGCGCCCAGGCAATCACATTACCAGGCGAACGGGTGAGGCAATCATGGAGCAGGCTTGCGAGAAAGCCGGGATAACATCGAAAACCAATATTCACAAGCTCCGGCATACTTTCGCAACCCATCACCTAGAACAGGGTACGAATCTTGTGGCGATACAAAAGATGCTAGGACATAGCAGCATTAAGACCACGATGTTATACACCCAGGTCGCCAATGAAACGACAGCGAAAATAAGTAGCCCGCTCAAACGAGTGCTGGCGGGTTGAAGATAAAGGGTGATATGTCGCAACTATAAGCGACATGGAAGTAGTTGTCTGTAATTGCTTGCTCAAGACTAAAGAGCGGGCGCTAAATCAAAGAAGGAAAACAAAATGGAAAATCATCAAATAAATTTAGGCTTTGACCAATGGAAGAAAGATGTCGCCGAAACTTTCACGAATGAACCCTTGTCAACAATCGAGGCCGCCAATGTAGGTTTTCGAGCCGGGATAGAGTATTGTGAAAAACAACTTTTATTGTGGGCGAAAGAGCGTTTTGAAATGAGCGGCATGCATCGGCCCGAAAATAACATTCATTACAGAACGCTCTATGATACTTGGATGCTGATAATAAACAAATTTAAGACCGCGCCCGCAAAGGCAGAGCAAGCAACTACAGACAACAAACCAGAGGCCGGGGAATCCGTCAATGGTAAATAGATAATAGTCGCATTGCCGGATTCCCCTAAATTTGCCCTGTCGGGCAAACTTCGGCCTCCGCCGTTATTGCTCATAAGTATTTGCAAGGACTGATTGAATGAAGTTACTTTCTATGCCAAAGCCTATTTCCGCGCCAGAAGAGAAGGGAATAGTGGGCAATTATTATTGGCGCGGGCGGTCCCTATGGATTGATTACAGCGTTCATGGCGAACGCTTCAGGGAACCTATCCTAAAGCGGCGCAATGATGACTCGAAAGAGGTCAGGCGTTGCGAGATTATGGCCCTGAAGGTTTTGCACAAGCGCGATATTCAAATCGTAGAGGACAAGTTCTTTGACATTCGAAAGAGGTATGACCCGAAGTTTTGGCGCATTGCTGGGCGCTACTGGAAATATCATCTGTCTTTGCAAAAGAGTGCCAAGGTAGAGCGATATAAAATCGTTTCGCTTTTGAAAAAATGGGGCCGTACCCCTGCAAGCAGGATTGACGCCAACGATGTCATATTGTGGATGGAGGAGCTTAAAAACGATGGATATCAAATCAACGCCATTAACAATCGTTTTGCATATTTCCATGCCATTATTCATTGGGCCTTGAGAGAAAGCCAGGTTGATAAAAGATTGGACGCTAACCCAATTCTCAACGTAAAGGCGCTCAGGGGCGGAAAGGTTCGTAAAAAGAAAAAGGTTTCTGGCCAATTTGAAAGAGAACTCGAGGCGGCCAGGCCATGTTTCAGACCGCTATATTTTGCTGCATGGGAAAGCGGGTGTCGCCCAGAAGAACTGTTCGGCCTGGAATGGGAAAATGTGGACATGGAGGAGCGACTTTTCATTTTTCCAGCGGACCACATAAAGACCTTTGAGGATAGGGTTGTCCCGATAAGTGACATGCTGTTTGATGTGGTCAAGGATTTGCACGTAAAGCGCAAAAACCCTATTGTTTTCCCAAATAATGAGGGGCGCAGGTATACCCGGCAGGGCATTCGGTGGGACATGGCGATTATCCGTAGGGCCATTGGAGATGCGGATATTTGGTTTCGTGACACGCGCAAGGAGTTTGTAAGCAGGAAGATTTCAAAAGAGAAAATCCCTATTCCTGACGTAATGGCCGTGACCGGGCACAAGACCTATTCCACGATTAAGCGGTATTGCCTGGACAAAATCGACGATATGCGCCGGGTGGTAGGGGCCTCTCAGCATCCCAATGTGATTGAGTTTGAATCTCAGAAACGTGACACAAGTCCGCCACAAGAGGGCGTGAAAGTGGCGAATTTAGGCTAGAATCGGGAAAGTAACGTAAATGAAAATCCTGCGTCCTAGCCGCTGAACGAACGGGCCAAGAGGGGAAATATAATGATAAAGCGGGTTATACGGCAAGCGAAATGGCGTTTTTCGCACGTATTCACGGCACAAATCGGGCACAACCTGGAAAAATTAACAGGCGCGGTAATAGGCTTTAGCCGGGTTGCCCTTCTCTCTCTTCACACAAAATCCCCGGTAGGTTCATGGCCTGCCGGGGATTCTTCTTTTAAGGGGGTAGCGTGAGATCCACCGGATCCGCGGAGCCCCGCCAAATATCCATGGTTTTCGATAAGGCTTTGGGCCTGGGATGCCCGCACAATGGCCAGAGAGTGCAGTCGGACATAAGCGCATGCGAATGCAGGCATATCAATTTATCTCGCTCCCCCGACTGTTCAGTAGTGGTTTGGTGGTATACTGCTGGACCAGGGCCGGATATCAGGAAGTGTCCTTTAAAAAGGTGGGCGGCATGACCGGACTACAACGTGCCATTGCCAAATATAAGCGGAAGCATCCAAGGGCCAAGGATGAGCCGAAGCGCAAGCGCAAACCTAACAAGTTCCGCGCCAGGCGTTGCAGGTGCCTGCTTGGGCATGTCCACGATTCGGGATTGGAGGCTGGCCATTGCGTGGTAATCCATGACATGTTGAAGCACAAGGAAATCCGGGCCGTTGAAAGGCAGGTCAAGTTTCCGCTTATCGGTGGTGTGAGCCATTACCCGGACTTCCTGATAACGCACCTTGACGGAAGCCGGGAAGTAATAGAAAGCAAGGGGCTGGCAACACAGGCATGGGTGGTCAAGATGAAGACTTTCAAGGCGATATACCCGGATATCAAATACACGGTTTGGAGGAGATAAACAAAAGGAGTTACGATGGTTGATGCTATTTCCCTTAAAGGTAGGCTTGCTCTTTTAGATTTAACTTTACGAGAATGCGCAAGTTTAGCCGGTGTTGATTATGTAAGGTTTACGAGACAATTAAATGGATATCAGAAAATTAATTTGGCAGAGATGAGTGTTGTGTTCAAGGCTGTTGAAGAATATGAGGCCGCATCAAAATCAGATGACATAAAAGGCTTTGAAGTTTTGGTTAAAAGAGCGAGAAATTATCAATATGTCAATGGTAGAAAAACAATGCGCGATTGGCAAAAGTAAAATAGGTTGGAGATAAATAATAGAATATGGCTGAAGATTTAAAAACCAAGCTGAAAGTTATTGCCGAATTGCGCGCGGGCGTGACCACGGCCAAACTGTGCAAAAAGTATGCAGTTCATCGAAATACAATTTGCGGGTGGAAAAAAGAAGTTGCTGCCGAACGCGGTTCTCTTGCTCCTGCTATTACTACGGCCATTGAACTTAAGACCATTGACGAGCTTGCGGAGCTCGGGATGCCGAAGAAGGAGGCGCTAAAGATTTTAATCGAGGGCATGACGAAGCCGGAGTTTACACAATTCGATGGACAAGGAGAGCAAACCATCGCGACCGTGTGCAAGGACTATAAAACCATTCGCGGATATCTCCAGGACTACCTGAAGCTTATAGATGCGTTCCCGGCTGAAAAGTCCGAGGTGAATATTAAGGCCGTTGTGGTGAACATCACGGACAAATTGCTCGCGGCAATGATGAAATATGTGCCAGCGGATAGGCGGGCGGACTTGGCGGTTGAAGTGGAAGGAATATTCAAGGAGGTGCAGGGATGAGCGACTTCGTGGACTTTTGGGAGCGCGTGCTTAAGCGGCCTGGTGGTGGCGAAAACAAGACCGCCACGGAATGCGCACGGGAATATTTTAACGCAATGGATACGTTGGCTATTGCAAAAGCCGCCCGTCAACACCGTGAGGCTTTGGACTTATGGTATAATAAGTTTTTTGATTACATCATCAATAAAAAGGAGGCTTCGATGTGTGAGGATTGTAAAGGGTGTGATAAGGGCGCATTTTGCGGGTGGAACAGCAAGGATATTGAGCGTTGTCCGGTTCCGTCAAAGCGGATAGAGAGGGTAGTTCTCGCTCCGTGCCCTTTCTGTGGAGCCGTTCCTGTGTTTGATAAAGTATTCGTAATCTTGCATGAACCGGGGTGCTATTTCTTGCGGAACTGCAAGGGGCATCTCCTCGTACCGAGAATGGCGATTGATGGCGGATATTCCGAGTGGAACAGGCGGGCGAAATGATACGCACCAAACCGCAAACCGAAGCGTACAGGCGCGGGTGGGATAGGGCGTTTGGCCAGGGGGCAAGAATAGACCTTGGCACTATCCTTGTCGACGATAATAAGCCGCGAAAACGTAAACTGAGTAAGACTTTTTGGAAGAACTGGCGGAAGATGGAAGATAATAGGGCTAGGCTTTCTAAAAAACCATTATTTACGATGCCAAGCCCAAAACAAATAATGCGTGAAGTTGTAAGGGGGATGAAATAATGTCAAACATCAAAAACCGCAAACGCGAAAAAGACCTGTCCGTTAAGCAGTACTTTGAACAGTCCGCTGCGTCATTCGAACAAACGCTATTCAAGAGCGAGAGCGTGGAGTTGTTCAAGTACATGTCCGCCCGTGGCCTGGATTCCATTATCGCGCACGCCCAGGAGGAATTGAAGCGGCGGGCGAACGCTGATGAGGTGTTGCCAGTGGCGGGGCCTGACGATGGGCTGAGCGCGGAAGAGAAGTTTAAAAGGGCGAGGGAAGGGTGACGGGGGGTTTATTTAAGTGGGTCAAGACGACAACGTTCAAGCCCGAACGTGTTAAATACGCATGGCTTCCGCCTGGATATGTGACCACGAAGAAATTTAAGGGGCCGATGGTTATGTATTGTGGAAAAGCCGTGTTGAAGCAAATGAAACGGTGGGTCATGTATATGGATTGGAAAAAAGACCGTGGTTTCCTTGGCGATTGGTACACGCAATGGTAATTGAAATGTGGGTAAAGAAGGGACGCTATTGGTGGCGCTATTGGGTAAGGCGCGGAAGGATTATAAGGCGTGAAAGGTATGTTGATTTGCCGTTCCACATATTCAACTTTGAGATAAAGCCGTGACAACTCCTGACCTTGAAACCATGCGCGAGAAGATTCTTTCCGGCTTGCGCGCGCCGGTGCAGTCGCCGTTTATTCCCACGGGCATAATTGAGCCTGCCATTATCGCCGTGGGCGAAGGTAAATGGGACGTGGTTAATATGTCCCTTGGCAACAAGACCGGCAAGACGAGCGGTGTAGCGAACATTACCCGCAACATCATGTGGCCGTTTGATAAGGAATACTTCGACTATCCATCGTTCCGCGAATGGCCTTACAAGGACATTGACGGCAAAATTATCAAGCGCGGGCGTATCCTTGGCACGAAAGAGAACGTGCAGGACGCGGGGCCTATACAGACCGAGATAACGAAGTGGTGGCCTGCGGGACGCTTTGAGCGCAAGAACAAGGGGCATTCGTACTGCAAGGAAATTACCACAGATACGGGATGGCTGATAGACATTCTGTCGCACGAACAGAAGCCCAAGGAACATGAAGGGCCGTTGTTGTCTTGGATGTGGATTGATGAGCCGTTCGCTCCACAACTGACCGGCGCCATTATGACCCGCTTTCAAAAGGGCGGCGTGTTGCTGCTTTCACAGACACCGTATAAGGCCGGGGCCATGTTGGATGCCCTTGACGATTTACGGGCGCAAGGTAAGCGGATAATTGATGTGTTTGGTAGCGTGTACGACAACGACATTAAAAAGGGAAAGAGCAATAAGAAGGGCACGCGGCGCGGCATAATGACAACCGAGGAAATAGAGAACTATGTGGCTGGCATTCCCCTGGCCGAACGTCCCGAGCGCGTGGAGGGCAAGGCAACGCATAAGAGCGGTAAGGTTTACCCGAAATTTAGCCGGACGGTGCATGTCCGTGATTATGACCTCAATTCCGATTACCTGAGAAGCGCCAACCATTACATGGCAATGGACCCACACGATGCCTATTACCCGTTCATGCTGTGGGGCTGTGTAACGGCGGATGAGAACGTGGTGATAACGAACGAGTGGCCGACATACCGGACGATGAACAGCAATTTCTATGACCAGATACGAACAACCGAGCATTGTCATTACACGGTTCCGCAGTTGTGCGATGTGATAAAAATAATTGATAACGCCTGCGGGCGGCCCGGGGATATCAAGCGGTTTATTGACCCGCGCTTCGCGGCCGGGACAAAACACAGTTGGAAGGGTGGTAGCACGGCGGGGATGATTGAGGAATATGCCAAGCCTGGATGTGATATTAAATTCAACATGCCGCCATTTGAGGGCATAGACAAGCAGCGCACGGTCATTGCTGAGTTGCTGGACTACAAGGAGGGGCCGGGCGGGTTGATAACCGAGCCGCGCCTGTTTGTACTGCCGCATTGTATAAACTTCATCAGGGCGCTTGAAAGGCACTTTTACAAAGAATCTAGCGAGGATGAGGCCGAGGACTTCAAGGACCAGGTGGACACGTTGCGGTATCTCCTGGCGGGTGTGGGCCGAATAGTTTACCATAAGCCGCAGGTGGTGCTTCCCTCACAGCGCAATAGGTCGCTGGACGTGCGGACGCCAGAGGTTAAGAATAAACATGTGGACGAGATAAAGGACTTATCACTTTAAAAGGGGGTTCCCGTGAACGAACGCAGCGTTATGGTTGGCTTCAAGGCTTTTGTCGACCAATCCGTTTTCATGGATAAGCTGGCCAGGAAGAACGAGACAACGGTTTCGCAACTTGTGCGTGACGCCTGCATAAAGGTCTACGGCATGCCCGAGGATGTCGGGGCGGGGAAATACGGGGAAGGGATGAAGCGATGACGGAAGACCAGGCAGCCACGTTAAAGGGAATGACAGCGCTTGCGCTATTGCGTCTTAGGGAGGCTATTGACCTTATCCGAGACGAGTGGGGCGTGTCTGACCGCGACATGAAGATGGGCGGGGGCAAGATAAACGACTTGGTGCAAGAGTCCGAAAAGCTATTGGCTCTTTTCAAGATGGGTGGCAAGAATGGCTAATGTTGCGTGGTGGGGTTCCGCGTGCTTTGAGATGCTGGAACGACATTTATCTAAAAAGGAGGCTTTGATGGTGTGTGAAGACTGTAAGGGGTGCAGCAACAGGCTCGCAATAGGTGATAATCGTTTTATGTGTTCCATTGAAAGCAGCGAAGAACGTGAGAGTCTAAAGCTTCGCATTGTCGAGCGCTGCCCGTGGCCATCAAGGCGCGTGAAAAAACCGGAGACTCCAAGGGAGCGGTTTATTCAGGCGCTTTCTATGAAATTTAATTATTGGGACAGCCAATCAATATGGCATAAAATTATTGCCGCTTATGACGAGGCCGCACGATGACCAAGGACATTCTTATAGGCGTACCGTTCAAGGAGGCCGAATACAACGCGATAAAGAGCATTGCCGAGGAAGAGGATAGGCCGATGGGCCGCGTTGTGCGGCGCGTGTTCTTGGATGCGTTCAGGGGTGGAATGCTTAAAGAGGTCAAAAAAGCCTTAAAGAGTGACAAGCAAATCAGAACAGTAATCTAATTTATTAACGTAAAGGGAAATTATGGAAGGGGAAAAGACTATGTAAATTGAAACCTCTCTATCCTTCCATAACTCCCTCTCTATCTCTGCTCCTAAAAAGGCTCATGCCGGTTGGCGTGGGCCTTTTTATTTCCCTTTCCTCGTGTGCCGCTCCTGCGAATACTTCCGATTATCGCTATTGCATTCAAAGCGTTGAAGCTGCGCAAGGGCTTTCCGGTATGGACAGGGCCTTCTTGTTCGGCGGGTGCGTTGACCTTTGCCGGATGGATGCACTTACAGCGCGAGGGGTGAAATAATGCCACAGGAAAAACCCTACGAAGTCCGCCCCAATAGCAAAGTGCGCGAATTGTCCGTGCGCGATATTGCCATTATGATGCGGGATAATCCGCTGGCGCGTGAAGCCGTGGCCCGGATAGACCGCTTTGAGGGTACGCATAGGATGGCAGAGCAGGTTGTGCATAACGAGCGCAAGAACTGGCTGAAGGTGCAGAATAACAAGTACCGCATTGACGCGGCGGTTCAAAAACATTCGGGAATATTCGGATAATGGCCCTTGACCTTATCGCCGATTTCGGCAAACATCAGAAGGCTATTTACCGCTATGTGCAAGAGCGCAAAGAGGGGTATTTCAACAGCGATTGCCACCAGCGCTTGAATCGGCGCGTTGAACGTTTAAAGGACTCGTACAATCTTAAAATCGGGTCTGGCAACTGGAAATCTAAAATTGTCCTGCCGGTGGTCAAAGAGCAAATGCGCTTGTGCCGTGCCCTGACAATGCAATACTTCAGACCAGACCCGCCCATTTCCCTTGAACCTATCCTTGACACCAGCTACGAGAACGCGGTAAACGGCCAGCTTGTGCTTAACATGAACCTGAAGGCCACGGAATGGCGGCCGCGCGTGTGGCGGCCCATGGTCAATAGCGCGTCCATTGTCGGCACGGCGGTTGAATTTGCGTACTACTACGAGGACGAAAGCATTGTCAAGCGCACGGTGTCGGACGCCTTCGGGTTTAACCAGCGCGTGGCCGTTCCCAAGCTGGTGCAGCAGGTGCGCCATGACAACCTGGACGTTCTGAACTACTTCCAGAATCCCACGGTCCTTGACCCTGACCTTTCGGACTTCCAGGGCCACATCGACACGGTGTTGGTGTCCGAGCTTGTGAACGCCTACAACAACCAGCCTGACGTTTATATCCGTGAAAATCTTGCCAAGGTGATAAAACAGGCGCGCGCCGGTGGCATTGAACGTGACCCGCGCTTGCATACGGACAACCTGAAAGACCGTGACGAGAACCGCATGGGCCTGGACAGGTCGCGGTTCTTCGGCCAGATTAACATCAAGGGCAACGAGGACGATGATACAGTTTATTACGTGGAATGGATTGGCGATACGATTATCAGAATGCAGGCGGATTTGTACGATGCCGGGATTAAGCCCTATGCCATTTTCAATTACGAGAAGCGCTATGATTTCTGGTGGGGCAACCTGGATAGTGAAAGCCTGTTACCGCATGAAGCCTATCTAAACCTGCTCCTTTCAATCTCCGCTGATTCCGCGCTCCAAAGCACGCAGAGAATACGCCTATTCCAGAAGGGCCGGATTGACGTTTCCGCCATTAACAACATGGCGATTAATAACGGCTTTGTTCCCGTGGATAACTTGGGCATGAACGAAAAGCTTTCGGACTTGGTGCAGGAGCTTCAGTACAACGAGCGGTCATTGCAACCCACGGAATACATGAGCCGGGAAGTAAAAGAGTCCATGCAGCGCATGAGCATGAAGCCTGACCTTTCTCGCACGGCATTGCAGGGCGGGGCGCAAAACAAGACGGCCACAGCGGCGAATAACATCCAACAGCAAAGCGACATGATGGCCGGGGACTTCCTGGAGTCCTTCAGTGGTGGCCTTTGCAAGCAGGGCAAGATTGACATGATTATCCTGCAACAAATGCTTGACGGTGACATTATCGTTCGCCCTGACATAAAGCAACGGTCAAAGGTTCTCCGCAAGGGGAATATCATAGGGGATTTCGACTATCTGCCGAAAACGAGCCTGCAAACCAATACGGTTGCACAGGGCCAGAAACTTCTCGCGGATATCACCCAGCTTATCAACTTCAAGGGTACGGGAATACCGGAACTCGCGGCCATTAACGTGGTCAAGATTGTGCGGAATTTCATCAAGACGATGGAGTTACCGGAAGATATTGACGAAATCCTGCCCGAAAACGCCAAGTTCGCACAGCCGGGCGCCCAGCCTTCCGCCCAGCCAAAAGAGGCGCAGGCCATGGGCCGGGCGCAGGTACAGAGCGCGGGCATACCTCAACCGGGGGCCATGAATGTCGCTGCTTGACCTGTTTTTTAAGAAAGGTTGCGTACCCTTGAAGCCCGAGGTGGTAGCTGAAACAATCCGGGGTATGCAGGACGAGATTGAGCGGCTTAAAACCATTGAACTGCCCGTGCGCTATGTCGAGGTCACGCGGTTCGAGGATGCGGACGAAACCTATCTGCGGGAACTGGCAACCATTGGCACGAACGAGCATTTCCGCTTTTTCCTGTACGAGATACGCGAAACCATTATTGAGCAACTGGAAAAGGCGGCGCCGGATGCGGAAGGACTGCGGGCGCAACTTGCCGGGGAACTGAAGGCGGTTAATATCGTCCGCGCATTACTGGAAGCCAAGATTATGGCTTATTCTCAGAGGGCGAAATGAAGCACAATTTCTACGAGTTGAAGAAAAGCAACAAGCCCCTGCCGGAAGACGTGAATACTCCGGTTGAAATGACGCTTGACGACATATTCCACGACAAGGAATTGAATGCCAAGATGATTGATGCCAGGACGAAACGGAAGTTCCGGGAAATAGGCTACGCACGCGGAAACCTTGCCTGTGAGGTGTCTTTTGTGCGCGGGGTTATCCCTAAGTACTTCCTCATTTCCACGGTTACAACTTCGGATGGCGGGCGCATGGTGGTTAAAGACAGCGTACAGAATGATAATCTGATTTACCCAAAAGATAACGAATAACGCTAAACAGCGAAAAAAAAGGAGTAACATTATGGCAGACCAAAACACAGTAATTGAACCTCCCGCGCCAGACGCGGGAATTAGCCAGGACGCTATTGTTGACAGCTTCCAAGAGGAATTTGTTGACCAGGAAAGCGGCCAGGCAATAGAACCCGAAAAGGGGAAAATAGAGCCTCAAAAGCCCACGGCAAAACCCGTAAAGACCGAACAACCAGCGGCACCCGCCGCAAGGGCCGGGGCGCAAGCTCCTGCCGCACAAGCCAAGCCTGACGAGCTTATCAAGCCGTTCCAGGATGACAAGGGCGCTTTCTCTGCCGATAAATTCGTTGAATATTTCGGCAAGGCAAAGCCTCCGCAATTCACGCCTTACAAACCTACCATTGAACCGCCTCCCGCTCCCGTGCCTGGGCAAGATGCAAATCAGCCCGCATGGCGCAAGGAGCTGGATGACCGCCGCAAGTATGAAACCTCCATGAAGGAAAGCCTTTTCATGTTTGAAGGTTTATACGACCAGGCATTGAAGGCCGGGTATCCCGACATTCAGGCCAGGCAGTGGGCGCGCCAACAGGTTCAAGACCGCCTTAACGAACACCTGACCGAGCGCGATTATGAAAATCGCGCCAAGCAACAGGAGGAGGCGGTTAAGCAGCAGGCCGGGACGTTGGAAATGGAGCGGTTAAAGCCCGTTGCCGATTCCAACCGTGCCATTGTTGCCCAGGAGTTTGGAGGCATTGAAAACCTGGACAGGCTTTTGACGCATGAAGCGCTTGGCGGGCAGTATGTGCTTTGGTTGTTCAATTTGCAGAATCCGGGCGCAAAGTACAAATCGGCTGATGATTTCAAGGCCACCATTGATAATTGGTGGGTGAAGTCGATAGCTCAGAACCCGGATAATATAAGGCGTATCGCCCAAATCGGCATGAACGCGTACCGCGACAAGTACTTTCCTAATGTTATCGACCACATCAAGGCGAAACAGGCGGGCGGGGCCACGGTGCGGCGGGCAGCGGTTACGGCGGGAACGCGAACAGTACAATCACCGGCTCCGGCTGGCGCTCAGAACGTCCTGGATGAATTTATGACCCCAGGCGAATTGAGAGAAACCAAGCAAGAGCCATAACCTAAAGGAAATTTCTCATGGCTATTACCAGTGCCTTTTATACCACTCCTGCGTCCAGCACCACGCAGAATATCCCCAGAAGCGTCGAGGACAAGGTGCGCGACATGTTCCCTGAATCCGCCAAGCTCATGGCGCTTGTGGCCGTTGGTTCCGTGAATGCGGGCCGATGGGCCGAACAGGCCGGACGTATCAGCAAAAAGTCCGTGGACCAGATGCGCTTTGAATGCTACTCCTATACGCCCCTTGCCGTTGAACTGTCCGTGACGGTTGCGGTAGGCGCGGCTCAATACACGGTTGCCGATGCGACAAACATCGTGGCGCCGTATTGCGTCTTTAACCCGCGCAATGGCACCACTGCCCGCGTGGACTCCATTTCCACCAGCGACCTACTCACGACCAGCTTCGGCACAACGACCTTTTCGGCGGTTGCCGGGGATACGCTGATTGTCATGGCGCCCTGCTATGGCGAAGCCAGCCAGGACCCTATTGCCCTCTACAAAAATGAGGACAATCTCTACAATACAACCGGCATTCACCGTTTCCCGGTGAAGATTTCCGGTAGCGCCAGGGCCACCGTGTCGTATTTCGGGGATTATTTCAAGCGTATGAAAGAAGTGGACTTCAAGAACGGCAAACGGAAAACCGAGCGCACGCTGCTTTTCAGCAACCGCGCTTCCGGTTCCGCGAACACGACCAGCGGCGGCTCCGTGTATTCAACCGCTTTCGGCACGACCAGGGGCCTGTGGAACTGGGCGGCGGGCGCACTGCCTTTCGGCGGCGTGTTCACTCCCGAAAAGTTCCGGGACATTCCCTCGTATTACGCCGACAACACCGCGAACATAGTAGGCGACCAGTCGCCCATGATTATGTTCTGCGGCAACAAGACCAGCGGCGTGATGCAGAACTGGGTCAACCTCATCAGCCGGACGGACAAGCCCGGTGGCGAAGTTGATGTCTTCGGCCTGAAGTGCAAGCAGTTCATGACCTCCACCTTTTCGGTGAATGTCATGGTGCATGATGCCTTCAACGCGACCGGCCTCAAGAACAAGGCGCTGCTTTTCAATCCCGAAGAGCTGTTTTACGCCTTCCTGAAAGGCCGCGACCTCAAGCCCAATAACAACATCCAGGTTCCGTCACTCGACGGCTACATGGACGAGATTATGGGCGAAATCGGCCTGGGCGTGCGCTGCGGTGGCCAGTCCGTGCTGCAACTGACGGACCTGTGGTAGATAATAAACGGGGGCGGGCCGGGTGTTCCGGTCTGCCTCCTGTTTATAAACGAAAACTGAACTGAAAGGAAATATGACAATGAAAAAGCTTCTTAACAGCACGTTGGGCCATTTTGTCGCCCGGCTGCTTTGCGTAATGCAGTTGCTGATGGTCCCTGCGGCGTTTGCCGTGGGCGGCTCAAGCATTCCGGGCGCGTCCGTGGTGGATGGCGTCTACGAATGGGGTACAGAGTTTGATATCGGCGGCGCGGCTCAGATTGCAAGCGGTATCGGCGTTTCTTTGCCGGATACCCTGGCAAGCAATGACAGTACGTTGCTGGTGACCAAGTACCACTTCCCCACGGGGCGCGAGTACATTCTGCGAACTGGCCCTTGCACGGGAACGGCTGCGGAAAGCGTGTCTCTGGCTGTTCGCGTTGATTATTATGACGCGAATAAGAATTTCCTGTACTCGGTTCGCGCCGATACGCTCAGCGGTTCTGCTGGACGCTCAGTACTTCTGCCGATTAATCGCACGGCTTACGGCTATTACACGAGTATTGTCCTGAAATCCGTAGCGACTTTGCAGGGTACACAGGTTATCCTGCCGAATCGTTGCATTATTCAGAACAGGCGGCCCGTGATGATTATGAAAAACTGGCAGTGACCGGAAAGGTTACGCTCGGGGGGCGGGGGCCGTTATGCGACCCTCGCCCTATTATAAACCAAAAACTCTATACGGAGAAAACCAATGGAAAAGAATCAGAAAGTCTATGTCGCTGAAAGGGCCATTTCGTTTTACTGCCCCAAAAAAGGGCCGAACGGGCTTAAAATCCCGATTATGAACGATTACGGCAACCCGAAGCCGGGCGAATTTGAGGAGCACTATCTCAAGTTCACGCCGTTTGAGGTCAAGAAATACGATGGCGAACAGGTGAAAACCTTCATCTTCATCGTTGATGAAAAGACCGCGCCGGAAGTGGCGAAGTACGTCGAGGAAAAGATACATGGCGAAGGACTCTGTATGCTGCAGGATGAGCATACGAAAGTCCGCAACCCGGAAAAAGCCTTCGCGCTTGCGGAACTGGAAAAGGTCAAGAGCGAGAACGAAACGCTCAGGGCCGAAAACGGTACGCTGGCAACCGTGCAGCAGGAGCTGGAAGAACTGAAAGCGAAGTTCGCGGGCGGCAAGCCCGAAAAGGAAAAGAAAAACACAAAGGGGTAGCGCGTGATTTATACGGGTCTGTACGAGAACGTCAAGCCGCGTCTTAACGACTGGCTGAACGCCATTGGCGGAGAAGTTGCAGACCTGGCGCTGGACCTGTGCAACCGTGCCCGCGTGAAAATCTGGCAGGAAGCCGACTGGGAGCCGCTCATTAAGCGTGTCGATTTGACGCTTGACGCGGCCTTGTCGGTTACTCTGCCCGCCGATTTCGGGAAGATAATCAACTGCAACTTTGACCCGTTGGGGTATGGCAAGGCTATTGGGTACTACAGCAAGGACGGTTCACTTCAATATGGGTACAAGATTGATTATCCGATGGTTGTTACGTCTGGATTCACGGCTCCAATCCTTACATTCTTTTTCGCGGTTCCTTTCCCTCCGAAGTTAGTCTACAAGGCTACGCTGGCCGCGTTTACTGGCGTGGGCCACGAGGCCACCTTTTTCCCTGAAGAACTGATACTCCGGGCCGCGCAGTTGTGCCATATCACTGAAAACGGGATAGGCAACACCGAATATCAGCTTATTGAACGTGAATACCTGAAGGAATTGAACCGGTACAAGTCGCAGGTACAGGGCGTGAACGCGGACCAGCGCCAGGATATCAAGGACGATGCCGGAAACATCATCCGCATTAAAACCGCTGACCTTGGCGGGGAATACAACAACCCGCGCGCGATATCGCCCTCCCTTGATGTGAGGTATGGCCTATAATGAGCCGGAAAAAGGTAATATTGGACTACAGCCAGGTCGATGGCGGCTTAAACACCGTCGATGACCCGTTGGCCATTGCCAAGAACCAAGTGCAGGCTGGGACGGTGAACGCCATGCTGACCAAAATGGGCATTCAGCGGCTACCGGGTGCGCTGGGTATCAAGTCCACGGCGGTCTTTTCTACGCTGATGGAAGGGCTAAAGTTCTATCTGCAAGAGGATGGCACGGAATTATTGATGGCAAGCGGTGCGGGAAGCGTCCAGGAGGTCACAAAGACCACGGGGGCACTCGCAGTACGGTTTGCGCTTGGGGGCACGGGTAACGCGTGTATGAAATCCTTCGCTAACGCCTTTTGGGTGTGCAACGGGACGGGCATTTGCAAAATTGAGAACAACGTGGGCTACCGGGTGGGCATTGTGGCGCCCGTTGGGGCCACGGCCACGGCAAAGGCCGGGGGAAGCCTGCCGGATGGGGTCTATAAGGCCGCTTTGAGCTATTACCGCAAGGTTTCGAGCCTGATTGTCCTCTATTCCGCGCCCCAGACCGTTGCCAATATCACTCTGGGTGGGGGAAATAACACCGTTACCGTGTCCGTGCCGGATTCTTCGGATGCGCAAGTGGGCGGGGCCGTGCTTTGGATGACGGATGCGGCCGGAAGTGTTTATTACAGCTACGGCACGCTGGACGGGGCCGGGGCCTATGTTTTCGACGTCACCAGCGCGGCGGGAAAGTCCGTGGGCCTGAACATGGAGGTTGAAGCCCTCTATAACCAACTTCCGGCAAATTTCATTTGGCTGGATTTCCACGATAACCGCATGTTTGGCGTTGACCCTACCACGAAACACCGGGTTTGGTACTCCAATAAAATGGGAACGGTTTATGACCTCGAGCGCTTCCCGGCGCAGGGACTACAGAACAATTACATTGACTATCCTTTTGAGGTTTTGGGCGTAATTTCCCTTGGGCAGCATTTGTATGTGAACACCAAGGGCGGGCTGATTGTGCAGCCTTACGGTGACCCCACGGTCAAATACGAATGGGTGGACAAGCGCTACTATTTCGCCTTCATGAACACGGTTGTGACCTGGGGCGGGAAACTGATAGGGCTTACCAATGATGGGGTACGGGTTTTTGACGGTCAAGCCTTCTCGCCTGACCTCACGGCCAAGATAAAGAACATAATTAGCGGCATTTATACCGTTGTCGCCGGGCATGGGCCTTGTGGGGCATATAAGAAGCGCACGAACAGAAGCGAATACCACCTTTCCTACATTGATACGACTATTGGCACGGCGAATAATAACCAGCGGCTTATTTTGAACCTAGACACCCTTCAATATCTCGGTGAAGGTAATATCGCGGCCTCCTGGGAGCTTCACGACCACGGCGCGGAACATATCGCGGTTGATAGCCTTGGAAACATGTACTGCGGGCAGTCCGTGACCGGGGCAAGTACAATTTATGGGGAAAGCGGAACGAATGCTGATGACCGCTATTTTTACAACAAGGCCGGAACATTCTTGACCGCGCAGACAAGTAAGGCGTTGAAAGTGTTTACCCATACGGAATTTCCGGCCATGAATGCGCGGTGCCGGTTCCAGGTATTGCGCTGCGCTGCAAAACTAACAACCCCCATTACCATTAAAATAACGGCTGGTGGAAAATACGGAATAAGCGGCACGCGCACGATTGGGGATGGGGCCGGAATAGCGCGCTTTGGCACGGCTGTTTTTGGCGTTGATAGGTTCGCGAGTGAAGGCTTTCAACAGTTCAAGCGCGGCCTGCAACAGAACCTTAACGGCTATTCTGGATGGGTGTATCTTGAACAGGCCGGTAATGATATTGGATTGCAGATTCTTAAAACGTCCGTTGATGTTGAACCGGCACAAGGAAGGATGACATGATTAAAATATTATTGGCGCTGGCTTGTTTTGCCTGCGCGTTTACCAATTTTACCACACCGAATAGCTTCACGGATGCGAGCATTATCACGGCCACACCGTTTAATCAGAATTTCGACAGTCTGGCGGCGGCGCTGAACAGAAACAAGGACACCACGGAAAACAAGTTTATCCGATTCACTGATTTGACAAGTGGTGATACCACGCTTTCATTGCTTAAGGCGGATACAATCGCGGTGACAAATGGTATAAGGGGCCGGGTTACCGGCAATGTTGTTGGGAGCGTAACGGGAAATGTTACGGGTAATTGTAGCGGAACGGCGGCAACCGTTACCGGGGCCGCTCAGTCGGCCATTACCAGCGTTGGCACGCTTACGGGGTTGACTTCATCCGGTACGGTAATTGTTGATAGCCTGAAAAGTACAAAACAGGTCGAAGCGAATTTAAAGGGTAATGTCACTGGCGATCTGACCGGTAATTGTAGCGGTACCGCTGCCACGGTGACCGGGGCGGCTCAAGCATCTATAACGAGCGTGGGGGCGCTAACCGGATTAACAACGACCGGAAGTGTCGGCGTTGGGGGTAGTGCGGTGGAAGCGTTGCACGTTGTCGATGGTAAGATGCTTATAAGCGACAAATCATATAGCTTCCCGGTGTTTAGCGAAACATTTCTTAATTCTGTTACGGGGACAAGCGGAACAGCAACACTATGTAGTTTAAGCGTATCGGCGGATGTGCGTTTTTTTGTAATAGAAGTGACTGCTTTTGGTTCTCGCGCTCCAGCAACAGATATAGGTACTTCGCAGGTTGCAAAAAAAACATTTAGTGTTGCTCGCAATGGTAGCGGTTCGAATGTGGTCTTAGATTCAATTATAGGCGCCGGTGAATATTCTATTACTACGACAACTGCGGGCGGAACCAAAAACGAGCTTCCGCTTAATTTGACCATACAGAGGAGCGGGGCCGAAGCTAATAGCGCGGCCCAAGGCGTGAGGATTGTTTGTGGTGTTGGCACCAATCCAACATACGCTAGTTTCGTAAGGGCTGTTATTCGGGTTTTATCTTTTACGCATGTCCACTAAAATGAATAACGATATTGGAGAAATTACCCGCCAAGTCAACGGCCTGAACGCCCTTGTTGACCAGCTTTACGCGCGCGTGACCAAGCTTGAGCGGCCAGAGTTTATTGACGTTGTGACCCTTTCCACGGCGCAACCCTGGCTTACGGGGAAGTATCGGGCGGCGGCTGAACATATTGTCGTGACGTTGGATGCCACGTTGGGAGCGTTCACGGTTACGCTGCCGAGCGCCAGGGATTCAAAGAACATCATCTTGATATTCAAGGAGTGCAAGGGGCTTACGGCTGCAGTTACACTGCAAGCCAAGCCGGGCGAATATATCGACAATGCGAATACGAAAGTTTTAACAACGGCCTACGGAACGCTCAATCTGGTATCTGACCGGGCGGGCGTGTGGCTGATTGCGGGGTAAATATGGCAGGTTCTACAAACGGGCTTCCGAGCATTTCAAATAACCTTTTCCCTGACGATGATATTGACCCGGCAACGGGCCTCAAGCGCGTGCCTGCTGCGGGCACAACTGGGGCTCCCGGTACGTTCTCACCCCTGTCCCTGCCTCAGAATGGATCCGTGCCTGCCCTGGACATTAAAAACCCTGCGGCGGCGGCTTCTGGCGGGCCAGGGGCGTTTGACCCCAACGCGCCATTGAACGGCCAGATAACGAACGCGGCGGGTTCCCTTGCTCTGAATCAGCCCCAAAGCGGTACGGCCGCGCTTGTGACACAGCAAACGCAGAACATGCTGAACAATCCCACGGGACAGAACGATGCCGCGTCCTATCAGAACCAGATGGACTCTTTCAACCTTTCCCGCAACCAGGACTTGGAAGCGCTCCGGCAAAAGACCGCGAACACGGCGAACACCGGCCAGAA
>CAUYUB010000322.1:0-2133 GCA_963575685.1 Gammaproteobacteria bacterium
CGACTTCCTGGAATACCAGGCGGGCATGCATCGCATCCCGGAAAACCGACGACTCGCGGCGGTGCGTCACGCCATCGCCCGCACTGAGTTGGAACCCAAGGCCGCCGAATTGATCGGGACCCTCTCGCGCGGCTACCGGCAACGGGTGGGCGTCGCGCAGGCCATTTTGCATGAACCGGACATCCTCATCCTTGATGAGCCCACCAATGGACTCGACCCCACCCAGATCCAACACATGCGCTCGCTGATCCGGGAACTGGCGCAAAATGCCATTGTGCTGCTCTCCACCCACATCCTTCACGAAGTTGAGGCGATGTGCGACCGGGTCTTGATCATCCGCAACGGCAAGCTGGCCCTCGACGCACGCCTGAACGACCTTGATACCGCCCAGCATCTCCTGGTGGACGTAGATGCCGGGCCGGAAAAGGTGCAGGCCATAATTAAAGGGATAAATGGGGTACGCGCCATTCGCTACCTGCCCGGTGCCATCGACGGCCGCCATCAATATGCGCTGGAAACGGCCGATCCCGTGGCCGCTGCGCCGCTCGTGGCTCGGGTCGTGCTGGACGGCGGACTGAAACTGTACCGCCTGCAACCGGAACGACGCGACCTGGAAACGATCTTCGGTGAGATCAACGATCCCCTCGCTTCGGTTCCGTCCAACCATCTTTCAACCAAGGAGGTGAGTCATGCCTGATATGATTCGCATCGCGCGCAAGGAATTGTGGTCCTTCTTTTCTTCACCCGTGGCCTATCTTTTCCTCGGCGCATTTCTGGCCGTTTCGATGTTTGCCTTTTTCTGGGTAGATACCTTTTTTGCCCGCAATATTGCCGACGTACGCCCGCTCTTTGAGTGGATGCCGGTGCTGCTAATCTTTCTGGTTGCTGCGCTTACCATGCGCCAATGGAGTGAGGAACGCCGCGCGGTACGCTGGAAGTCCTGATGACTCTGCCGGTCCGACCCCCTATTTGGTACTCGGTAAATTCTGGCGAGCCTCGTTTTGGTGGGGGCTGCCTTGCTGCTGACCTACCCTTACCGCTGACCGTGAGTATCCTTGGGCCACTAGACCGGCCCAGTGATTGGTGGTTACGCCCGCTGTCGTTGGCGGCAGCGTAATCGCCATCGGTCTGTTCGTATCGGCGCGTACCGATAACGCCATCGTCAGTTTAATCGGCACGACATTACTTTGCAGTTTGTTTTATCTGATCGGTGCGGATTCCCTGACCCACCTGTTGGGCCACCGTGCCGGGGAACTTCTGCAATTGCTGGGTACCGGCTCACGCTTTGAATCCATTACCCGCGGGGTGATTGATTTACGCGACCTGTATTACTACCTAAACCTCGTCGGCGTATTCCTCATTTTGAATGTCTACACCCTGGAACGACTGCGTTGGAGTTCGGACTGCAAGGACCTCGGACACCATCGGCGCTGGGGATGGTTGGCCCTACTCGGTGCCGCCAACTTCCTCGCCGGCAATTTATGGTTGGGCCAGATCGGTTGGATGCGGACAGACCTTACCGAAGGCCAAGTCTATTCCATCTCCGCCGCTACCAGCCGTTATCTAACGGAACTTCAAGAACCGCTGCTGATCCGCGGCTATTTCAGCGCCCAGACCCATCCCTTGCTCAGTCCACTGGTACCGCAGATTCGGGACCTGCTCAAGGAATATGAGGTGGCGGGCCATGGCAAGGTGCGCGTGGAATTCGTGGACCCACAGGAATCCCCGGAGGTCGAACGCGAGGCCAACGAGAAATATGGCATCCGACCGGTATCTTTCCAAAACTCCGGCAAGTACCAGGAATCAGTGATCAGCTCCTATTTCGATGTCCTGATCAGCTATGGTGACCAGACCCAAAAACTGGGGTTCCGTGACCTTATCGAACTCAAGGCCCATGGCGAGCGTGATTTGGAGGTACGTCTGCGCAATCCGGAATATGATCTCACGCGCGCCATTAAAAAGGTTTTGTTCGCCTATCAAGCTGGTGGCGACCTCTTCTCCGGATTACGTAAGCCGGTGGTGTTTCGCGGCTTTATCTCCCCGAACGAGCGTTTGCCGGACCCTTTACCGACCTTACGTAAGGACTTGGACGGGGTGCTGGATGAGTTGAAACAGAAGTCCGCCGGGAAATTT
>CAUYUB010000323.1:0-2125 GCA_963575685.1 Gammaproteobacteria bacterium
CCGCGCCTCAATCGCGGCTTTTTCGTGCGCGCTCGGCCACGCTCCAGTTTTAGGGGTCGAGCGGGAGGGGGAAACCCCTGCCGGTTCCTGATCTCCGGTCTGCAAACCCGCCCGGCCGAGGCCGGGTTTTACCGAAGCAATCAGGAGGTAAGGATGTCTGTCCCTGCTGTTTATACCTTTCCTGTCACAAAGCAGACTGTACGCGTCATCCATCAGGATGGCGAGCCGTGGTTCGTAGCAAACGATGTGTGCGCGGTGCTTGGAATAAAAAACGCAACGCAAGCAGTAGATCGTCTCGATGAGGATGAACGGTCTATGTTCAACATAGGTCGTCAAGGAGACGCGAATATTATTTCCGAATCAGGTTTGTACACGCTGGTTCTGCGTAGCGACAAGCCAGAAGCAAAACCATTTCGTAAGTGGGTGACCGCCGGTCCTTCCAACCATCCGCAAAACCGGATCGTACTCAATCGGCGGAGATGCTCAAAAGCAAATCGAGTTAATTTAGGTAGCTACCGCTACTGTCCGTCTATCCGCTAAATAAAAAAGGAAAACCAGAATGTTTGAGATAACCAACCCGATGGTTATTGTCTCTCGTGAAGATCTAGAAAAGATAATATACACCGCGGCTACTAAGGCGGCAGAAAAAGTTATCGAGACTTTTTCTAACCATGGCGATCTTTGGGATGCCGAGAGGATAGCTCAGTACCTTGGGGTATCTTCAAAAACTATACTAGATGATTGGTCGTCCCGTAGCGGATTCCCGAAAGCTATAGTTCTTGGATCTGGACCGAAAGCAAAGAGGAGATGGAATCCTGTTGAGATACGTAATTGGGCGGATAGGCAGAAATGAAAAACTGTAATCAGTGTGGAAGATGCTGTATTAAATATTCAGAGACCAATAGCGCTGGGTTAGGAATGGCCACTGAAGAAGATATAGCGCTGTGGGAGGAAGAAGGAAGGTTTGATATATTAGAATACATAGATTATCTTGTTCCAGATTTATGGGTATCCCCTATCACGAACGAAGACACAAAAAGATGCCCTTGGTTGAGAAAATTACCAAACAAAAACAAATATAAATGTACAATTTATGATGTTAGGCCAGAGGTTTGCAGAGGATATCCGTACAGTGAAGAACAGATTAACGAAGATGGTTGTGAAATGCTAGTCAAGTAGATTAACTATATCCTCCATCTTTTCCCGATAATATACGTTATATAATATTTTTATGTCCTTGTGACCTGATATCCTCGCTAGTTGCATTACATCAACTTTTTTAGACAATCTGGTGAGCGCTTCAGCACGAGTATCGTGGAAATGAAGGTCATCAATCATAGCCCTCGACTTTGCTTTACGAAATAGCGCATCTAGCAATGATGGGCGAATTGCGAATACTTGATCCTTGTTTATGCTTCTTAATTGTTCAAGGATGCGCATAGCTTCACCAGATAGTGGGACAGTCCTACCGGTTTTTGTCTTACGTGCCCCTTTCTCAATCGACCTGACGCGCGCGACGCGACCATCAATATCAGTCCACCGTAACGCGCAAATCTCGCCAGCGCGCATAGCGGTTTCTATTGCGAATAGAAATGCCGCCCCAACCCGTTCTTGCTGATTAATTGGTGGTTCGTCGCGGGAATAACCGCATGCGTGCAGGATGCGTTCTATCTCATCCTGAGAGTTCCGTCTGGTTCTCGGGGGTGGTTCAGCGGGGCGGGATACCCCAGACATCGGGTTTGAAGGAATCCAGCGCCACTCATTGACCGCCCTGGTACAAGCGGAAGACAGGAGATTCCACACTCGCAATACTGTCGCTGCTGAGACGCTAGCAAGACGCCGATCACGCCATGCGGCGAAGTGTTCAGGACCCAGGTTTGGGAGCCGCACTTGGGACAATGGGTCTGGGACACGTGGTGTCCCATCTTTTCCTGGTGCCCCAATCAGGGACAGTAACCGCACTCGCTCGAACTGCGATCCGTCTTTGTGGATGGAGACCTCATCCAAATAGCGTTGGAGTAATTCCCCGAACGAATGGTCAGGCGCACGACCTAACTTACCTGCACTGATATCGGCTTCGCGCTGTACATCAATACGTTGCACCCTCCTACCTCTTACGGGATAC
>CAUYUB010000324.1:0-2118 GCA_963575685.1 Gammaproteobacteria bacterium
GTGAACGCAGGCCCGTTCAAGTCGCCTACCAGATCACCGGCGAGCACCATGATCGTTATGGTTTCGCGCTCGGCAGCCATGACTCCTCCCATCCAGTCTTCATCGACCCGCTGATCCAATCCACCTATTTGGGTGGGGGTGGTAATGACTATCCTGACAACCTGGCAGTGACGGCAGATTCTGTTTACGTAGGGGGTACCACTTACTCCTCCGATTTTCCTGGTACGGCCGGCGGCGCTCAGGCGGCTAACGCCAGCGGCAACGCGGAAGCTTTCGTGGCACGCTTGTCACCGGATCTGAAAACTCTTATTCAGGCCACCTACCTGGCTGGGAGTGGGGGCGGTACTGAATGGGCCAACGCATTGACGATAACGGATGGCTCCGTCTATGTGGCTGGGATTACCTCCTCCACTGACTTTCCCGGTACGGTCGGTGGCTTTCAGGCAACTAATGCCGGTGGCTGGGATGCTTTTGTGGCGCGGCTGTCGCTCAATCTGAAGACGCTTACTCAGGCTACCTATCTGGGCGGGAGTGGTAATGAAGGTGGCAACGCCTTGGCAATGACGGCGGATTCCATCTACGTATCGGGAGGCACCCTTTCCACTGACTTTCCCGGTACAGCCGGTGGCGTTCAGGCAACTAATGCCGGTGGCTCGGATGTTTTTGTAGCGCGGCTGTCGCTTGATCTAAAGACGCTTACCCAGGCTACCTACCTGGGTGGGAGTGATGATGAGGGGACTCCCAACACCCATTCTAGCGCCTTGGCGGTGACGACAGATTCCGTCTACATAGCAGGAAGTACCCTTTCCTCTGATTTTCCCGGTACGGCTGGTGGCGTTCAAGCGGCGAATGCCGGTGGCGCGGATGCTTTTGTAGCGCGGCTGTCGCTCGATCTGAAGACGCTTACACAGGCTACATAACTGGGTGGGAGTAGTGAGGATTATGTCTTCTACAACGCAATGAAGGTGACTGACTCCTCCGTCTACGTGGCAGGGCCGACTTCCTCCACCGACTTCCCTGGTACGGCCGGTGGCGTTCAGGCGACGAAAAGTGGCGACTACGACGCCTTCGTGGCACGACTGTCGCTCGATTTAAAAACCCTTACCCAAGCTACTTATCTGGGCGGGAGTGGTCGTGAATGTGGAACTTATGGGCTTGAGTGCTTTTTGTCTGTAACGGCAGACTCCGTCTACGTAGTAGGTCCTACTGGTTCTTCCGACTTCCCCGGCACAATTGGCGGTATTCAGGCAGCGAATGCCGGTGGCTCGGATGCTTTCGTGGCACGACTGTCCCCTGACCTGACAACGCTCATCCAGGCCACCTACCTGGGCGGGAGTAGTTCCGACTCTGGGGACTTCCTGGCAGTGACAGCGGACACGCTCTATGTGGCAGGGTATAGCAATTCAACTGATTTCCCCGGCACAACCGGCAGCGCCCAGGCAGTTCACGGCGGTGGCACCTACGACGCCTTCGTGACATCGCTCACCCCGGACTTACGCGCCGATTCCTCCACCTATTTGCTCAACATCGGCAAATCAGGAAATGGCACGGGTACGGTGACCAGTGATCTCGCTGGGATTAATTGTGGCGGGAGTTGTTACGGCAGCTACGCCTCCGGCACTGTCGTGATGCTAACAGCCACACCAGGAGTGGGTTCGACTTTCTCGGGTTGGAACGGTGGCGGATGTTCGGGAACTTCCTCTTGCGTCGTGACCATGAATGCCGTCCAAAAGGTGACGGCGACCTTCAATCTCATCAACTATTCCCTCAGCGTTCTCAAAACCGGCACGAGTACGGGAAGCGTGACGAGTGTCCCGGTCGGGATTACCTGCGGGACGGATTGCAGCGAAGATTACCCCTACGGCACCGCCGTCACGCTAACGGCCACGCCTTCTGGGCCAACTTCCACTTTCGCGGGCTGGAGCGGTGGCGGCTGCTCGGGAACCGCCCCCTGCGTGGTGACGATCACCGGGGACCAAACGGTCACGGCAACCTTCGTTCCCACTACGTACACCCTCACCGTCCTCGACGCAGGCAATGGCGCGGGAACCGTGACGAGCGCACCGACGGGGATTAACTGCGGTTCGGACTGTTCGGAGGATTACCTGCTGGGCGTCA
>CAUYUB010000325.1:0-2110 GCA_963575685.1 Gammaproteobacteria bacterium
ATGGCTAATCCTCTCGGGTTACTTCTCGACAGCATAGCCGCTGCCGGTACTGAAATCTTGCGGATAAATCCGCTCCCCGCGCAGGCGATTCCGGTTAAGTCGCGTATCCATGTGCCGGTTGCCCTGGGCGGGGTCCAGTCTTCTTAAAGAACAGGAAGACCGAACGGGGCGGCTTCCCGTCCTCTCTCCGGTGTCTCGGCCTCGGCCGTCGGCCGGGGGACTAGGGATGAGGATGGGAAGTACTATAAGTGCGCTTATAAGCTATGTCAAGCGCGCTTATAGAATTAAGGCGAAAAAACTCATAGTAGGTACGTAGTCAGGAAGCGCGATGGGATGATGTTATGGCATCTATAGCGCGGACCAGCCCCCCGCGCGCGCTAGGAATTCTAATACAATCAAATATCAATCTAACCACGGTTTCTTGTTCGTCAGGATCGGCGAGATGCACGAGGGCGTCCAGCGACTCCACTAGATCGGAGGTGGCAGGTATCGATTTTCTAGCTGGGGCTGGGGCTGGGGCTGGCCTAGGTAATGATCCTATTAGCCATTCGGGTGAAACCTCTAAAGCTTTAGCAACTTTCAGTAAGTTATCCCCCTTCAGCGTCTTGGTTCCCCCTGTCTCCCATAGAGAGACAGCGGCACCCTTGATGCCGATCTTCTTTGCGAGAGCGGTTTGGGATAACCCTAACTCCACTCTTCTTTGTCTGATTTTTTCACCGATGTTCATATAAGACAGCTTAGGTTAAGCGTCAATAAGAGTGCTTGACTTCAAGCTATAAGCGCACTTAGGATATGCGGCATGAACAAGAAAGAAGCCATAGAAATCCACGGTTCTGTCAGCGCTCTAGCTAGCGCTCTAAAGATTTCTCGTGAGGCCATTTACCAATGGCCTGATGAGTTACCCCATCGGATTAGGTTGCAAGTGATAGGCGCTGCCTTAGAAAAGAATCATAACGCCGTGGCAACAGCACCACACCACCCGCCCGGAGACGCCTCGTGCTCAAGCTAGTGACCGCCAACTACCAGGGCCTCGCCGTCAGCTTCACGGAGGACGGATGGTTTAACGCGACCGAGGTCGCGGCGAAGGTAATGGCGGTCATGGCTAATCCTCTCGGGTTACTTCTCGACAGCATAGCCGCTGCCGGTACTGAAAGCTTGCGGATAAATCCGCTCCCCGCGCAGGCGATTCCGGTTAAGCCGCACGTCCATTGCCGGTTGCCCTGGGCGGGGTCTGGTCTTCTCAAGGAGCAGGAAGACCGGACTGGTGGCTTCCCATCCTCTCTCCGGAGTCTCGGCCTCGGCCGTCGGCCGGGTAACTGGGGAGAGGATGGGAAGTAGAATAGCCAGTAGCTATCCGTAGCGCAATAGCTTCTTGCTATTTAAAATCTACAATAGAGAATATACCGGAAGTCAAGGGGGTAGGTTAGCGTTAGTGATATGGCTTGGCGGGGAATCCCCAACCAGAAGATCAACAGCTTGGGCAATCCTTGCATTGGCTTCTGGATTCTCTATATAGCGCAACACTAATCGCGTCACCTCGTTACGCATGCTCGGATCAATGCAGAGCAGCCGAGTAACCAACTCATCCATTAGGCTGCTTAGAGTACGACGCTGAGCGCTAGAACCTAACGCAGTCTGCATAGTTAAAAGATCGTTATGAGCAACATCCATATACCCTGCTTCAATATGCAAATTCAACTCGATGCGTCTCGCAACACTCTCACCCATCTTCCTTGTTCCATTAACTACCTGGCTTACATGGGCAGGCGCAAGACCAGCCCTCTCGGCAAAGATCTTTTGTAGTCCGTCCCCATGCGAATCAATGAGCCGGATCAGGTTTAACCGTCTGATTTCAGTAGACCCTATCATCCCAGAAGGATAGCAGTGCGCTACGGACGAAAGAACGCGCTCCGCGCTATTGCCACCAGAATAGCTACATGCTAATGTCTCCACATGAACCTTCTGCAATATCTTAAAGAAAACATGATTAGCGCTCGGGAGATGGCGCTTTCCCTAGGGACCGCGCCTGACTATATCTCACAGATAGCCTATGGTCATCGGAAACCGGGGCCAAAAATGACTATTTCCATAGAGAATTTTACGAGGGGAG
>CAUYUB010000326.1:0-2102 GCA_963575685.1 Gammaproteobacteria bacterium
TTTATCTATCGTGACCAGGAGGTTTGGACGCGCATGAGTATCTACAATACTGCCGCCAGTGGCCGTTTCTCCACGGATCGAACCATTACCGATTATAACCGGGAGATCTGGCGACTTACCCCAATGCCGGTGAAAGGATAAAGTCGAAACCTTAAAATCAGAATCAAAACAATAAAAACTTTCTCTTTTAAGCATAAAAGAAAAATCTTTTATTGTTTTGATTCTGATTTTGAGGTTGGTCTTCATGGTTTTAATTTTTTGACTTGATTGAGGGGGGGAAGCAATTCAATGATCGATTTGTTTGACGCTTCCGGCCAGCGTGTGCCCCTCGGCAAGAAGCTTGGTACCGGTGGCGAAGGGTCTGTTTATGATGCGCCGGTCTATGGTGTGGATTTTGTGGCCAAGGTCTATCACCACCCGCTGTCCCCAATCCGGCAGGCTAAACTGTTGGCGATGGTGGAAGGGGGCACTGACTCCTTGCGCAAGATTGCGGCATGGCCGGTGGATACGCTGTCTGCGACCTTACGCGGAGCGATTTGTGGTTTTGTCATGCCGAAAGTCATCGGCTACGAGCCGGTCCACCATCTCTATGGACCAGGACACCGCAAGCAGCAATTCCCGAACGCGGATTGGGCCTTCTTGGTCAATACCGCGAGGAATGTGGCTGCCGCCTTCGATATTATTCATTCGCATCACCATATTATTGGCGATGTCAATCAAAACAACATCGTAGTAGCGCGCAACAGTATCGTCAAACTGTTCGATTGTGATTCCTTCCAGATTACGACCGCCACCAAACACTACTTGTGTGAGGTGGGGGTTGGCCACTTTACGCCACCGGAATTACAAGGACATTCCTTTCACGGGATCCATCGGACGCGCAACCATGATAATTTTGGGTTGGCGGTTTTAATTTTTCATTTGTTGCTGATGGGGCGTCACCCTTATAGTGGTGTTTATTCAGGAAGCGGGGAGATGCCGGTTGAAAAGGCCATTCAGGAATTCCGTTTTGCCTTTGGCAGCAATGCCGCGGCCAAGAAGATGGCACCGCCGCCAAACAGTGTACCGCTCACTGTACTCCCCCCTGCGATCGGTTGGTTGTTCGAGCGGGCATTCTCTGAAGAAAGTGTATACAACAAACATCGTCCCACCGCCCGAGAATGGCTCAGCGCTCTGGATGCATTGAAGGGGCAGTTGCAGACTTGCAGCCGGGTGGCCACTCACCAATATTTCGACGCACTGACGAGCTGCCCCTGGTGTACACTCGAACAGCAATCTAAAGTTTTCTTTTTCAATACCCCAGTTGCTGGTTTCGTCAGCATCGAGCTTGAGCCTAGTAAATTCGAGTTTGCCAGAGTATGGGAAGAAATCAACTCAATTCCTTCTCCGGGAGCGCTTCCTCCCATCAATCCCGCAACGCTACGAGTACACCCGACCCCACTCCCGCCTAAATTGAATAGTCCCTTTTCCATTTTCAAGAGTAAACGATATCGCGCTGAACTGAGAAGACGTGAAGTCGCTGTGGAAAATGCGCGCAGTACTTTTGATGCGCATCTCGCGAAGTGGAGGGAAGCCGCCAGCGATGAGGCGTTTAATCTGAAATTCCGCGAACTTTATCATCTGCGTCTTGATTATGAACGACTGGTGCGCGACTTTGAAATAGAACGCGAGCATATTCAGCCACAGACACCGGGCAAGCCGTTCGTGCGTCTGTTGAGGATTGTCTTCAGACGGAAGTCTGTTGCCGCCCCCGACCCCAAGCCCACCCAAAAGACCAAAGGTGCGGCGGGAGCCGTTCAACGAAAAAAAAAGGAAGGTCTCTCTTTCGATCATAACCCCGCGTCAGAAGATATTACCGCGCTGGTCCAACGTTTTACGCGCCGTCGTGATCAGCTTGAAGCGGCACTGGGGGGAGGCGCTGCCCAATTACGACAATTGCATGAACAGACCATCTTTGCCCGCCAAGCCCTGTACGCTTCCTTGATGGAAGCGGCGCAGGATTTAGCACAGGCGGAAGCGGATCTACGCTTGATGCGTGAGTGAGAGGGTCACTAGGCGCGTAAGCGCTGACAGCCGGGAAAGACCGGCAACTAATTTTCTTG
>CAUYUB010000327.1:0-2099 GCA_963575685.1 Gammaproteobacteria bacterium
TTTGCCACTACAATCAGACAAGAAGGGAGGCGGCATTACTTGTGTAGCACTACCCTACCCCCACTTCCGGCGGAGACCCAGGGACAACTAGTTGGACATCATAAACATATTTTCCTGGCTCAATTTCGGTAGTCATTGCTGCGGGAATCTGTAACCAGATCTCCCCGGCGCTTGGATTATCTCCTGGGTTATCTCCGGCCAGTGCTCCAAACTGCAAGACTGCCGAAGAATCAGGATCGTCGAAGTTTTTTTTAAGGGTTACCCAGAGTTTCCATCCAGTAATATCGATAGGGGATCCGCCCGCGGTAATGGTTATTTTCCGGGTCAGAGTGTCTCCCCGATAAATTGGCTTCTGAAAGAATCCGGGGCTCGCCATGGCTGATCGTTATGATTGGATCAGGAGGATCTCGATGAACTGCCCATCACCAGTGGCCGCGGACAGTGCGCGCCCCGTGCGTTTTCCGCCGGTGGCGAGCGGAATCGCGCGTCCGCTGGCGTCGCTCTGAATTTCATCGCCGATGCCGATGGCGTCACCTGTTTCGACCAAGGTGGTGCCTAGGATGTCAACTGGGTAGGCGTCGCCGGTACCTGCGGACGACGCGGAAACACCGAGGACCAACGCTCCGGCAACGGAGACCTGCGCACCGTCGTAGCCGACAAATCGGCACGCGCCGACCGCGCCGACGGACAAGTAGGTCAGGGTGAGAAGGGAATAGGACTGGCGGCTCATTTTCGGTTCGGTTCCTGTTACACGGTCACGGCCCGGACGGCTTCGAGATAGCCGACGCCGGGATGTTCGCGTTGATAGGCCAAGGCATTGGAATGTAAGGCGGCGGCGTCGGGGTCAACCGAGAATCCCGCTGGAGCGGAGAAATCAGCGGAGTGTCCCGACCCGGTGGTCCCGGTCGCGGGTTGGTTTGGGTAGGGGCCAAGGTGAATCTTGGTCGGTAGCTTGTCGAGGATGTCCAGGACCGTACCAGCACCTGAGGCGCTGAAATCGGCGGTACCGGATTCCCCGACCGGGATCTTCATCAATTTATCGACGAGCCCGGCGGATTCGGCCGGGGTCAGCTTGCCGGCAAGAATCATCGCCTCGACTTTCGCGGTGTAGTCGCGCTTGCGGCCTTCTTCGGCAGCGGTCTTGAGTTGGGCGTTGGCCGCGGCCAATTCCGCCTCAAGGGCGGAAATGCGGGCGGCGTCTTCGGGAGATTGGGGCATGGTCGTGACTGCTGCTGAATAAGAGGAAGAGGATTCGTCTGACTCGGGCGGGGTATCGCGGATTTGAGCGAGTTGATCACCGAGCCACGAAGGGACCACCTGGTCGGCATCTTCGATTGAATATTTCGCAATCAGCCATTCACGGAGATTGCGCGCCAGGGTCGTGAGCGGATACCCAAGCGCCCAGGCCAGCGCGGTATCTTCGATAGTTGGGCCGTAGAGCGAGAAATCGCAGACTTCGCCCGCGGCATGATCAGCACGCAAAGGAGAGAGATTCTGAACCGCGGGCGGTTCAGCGCCTAGCCATGCGATATGTCCAAGCCGCCAACCATTCTCGCCTCCATTCACCAGACGCACTGAGCGGTTGGCCAGCTTTCCGGAGTCGAGTAGCGCGGAGAATTCGGCGGAGAGCGTAGCTGGATCGGTTTTCGCCTCTAGTAGTTCTCCAGTCCTACGGAGACCCTCCACCCAGCCGAAGGCGAATGGGCTGTCATGCCCAATCGTATGTGCGGCCCGATCATTAGAGGAGAAATTGGCGACGATGCGGTCGAGGTCGCCCTCGGTGTAGGTGTCAGCAATTCTCATTTTGACTTCGTCATGGGGATCAATCGCTTGGAATGGATTTTGTCCGGCGCTTGCCAACAGGATACGAGTCCTAGTATAGAAAATACCCGACCTTGGAACACAGAAGCGTTGCGAGACACCAGCTTGCGCCCAGGATTTTGGCGCTCCTCGCCGGGATGATGCCGTGGCATTCTGGATCGAGTGCTGAATACATGCTAACAACCTGATGGGAAAGGATTCTCAAAATGAGAATTGCTGCTTCCTGCTCAGCAATTCTCATTTTGACAGAGACCACCTAAAGTAGCCGCACACCCCAC
>CAUYUB010000328.1:0-2098 GCA_963575685.1 Gammaproteobacteria bacterium
GCCACTACAATCAGACAAGAAGGGAGGCGGCATTACTTGTGTAGCACTACCCATACCCTGACCCAATCAACGTATCTAGGGGGGACCCTCAATGACCAGGCATCCGCCTTGGCCATCACCAGCAACGGGGTGTACTTGGCGGGGAAGACCTATACCGGTCTTCCCAACACCGCCAATGGGGCGCAAACGACATTCGGGGGAAATGTTGATGCCTTCGTCGCCAAGCTCGGCCTTGACCTCCGCACCCTGACCCAGGCGACGTATTTGGGCGAGAGTAATGATGATTATGCCTCCGCTTTGGGGGTAACCGCTGACGCGGTATACGTAGCGGGGGGGACTTCTTCCATCGGTTTTCCCAGTGCTACCGATGGGGCGCAGGAAACCAGCGGCGGCAACAGCGATGCCTTTGTCAGCAAACTCGATCTTAGTCTCGCCGTAAGCAAGGCCAGTCAGACCATCGGCGCCATTACGTTCACTCCCTCCACGCTCGTAGTGGGTGGCACGACCACCGCTCGCGCTACGGCGACATCTGAACTTTCGGTAGTTTTCACCACCACCACCCCAAGCGTCTGCGCAGTGAATGGGAGCGCCGTAACCGCTACCGCCGTCGGGACCTGTACGGTTGCCGCCAATCAGACCGGCAACGCCAGTTATGACCCCGCCCCCCCGGTAATCCAGAGCCTTACCGTGACCAAGGCCAGTCAAACGATTGGTCTCATCAGTTTCTCCCCCGCCACGCTGGTGATCGGGGACGCCACTACCGCGAGCGCCACGGCAACTTCGGGGTTGACCGTAACTTTCAGTTCCACAACGCCCTCGGTCTGTACCACGGGTGGGAGCAATGGCCGCGTCGTGACCACTATCGCCGCCGGTACCTGCACCGTGGCCGCCAATCAAGCCGGCAACAATACCTACAACGCCGCCCCACGGACGACCCGGAGTCTGACCGTGGACAAGAACAGTCAGACTATCGACGGCTTCAGTTTTACCCCCGCCACGTTGGCGGTGGATGGCGCGATTACGGCCAGCGCTACGGCAACCTCGGGACTTCCGGTCACTTTTAGTGCGACTACGCCTTCGATCTGTACCACTGCTGGAACCAATGGTCGAACGGTGACCGCCGTTGCCATCGGTGTCTGCACCGTAGCCGCTAATCAGGCAGGCGATGCCAATTACAACGCAGCCCTCGGAATGACCCGGAGTATTACCGTCACCAAGGCCAATCAGACGATCAGCGCCATCCATTTCACGCCCGTTACCACGCTTTCGGTAGGCGGCACCACCATGGCCAGCGCCACGGCGACCTCAGGACTGCCGGTAAGAATTAAATCCACTACCTCGGCCATCTGCACAACGGGGGGAACCAATGGTAGTACGGTGACCGCTATCGCCGCCGGGACCTGCATGGTAACCGCCGAGCAAACCGGCAACGCCAATTACAATGCTGCGCCCCGGGTGACCCAGAGTCTTGTGGTCAAGGCCAATCAGACCATCGGCGCGATTAGCTTTTCTCCCGCCACGCTGAGGATCGGTGATACCACCAGCGCCAGTGCCACCGTAACCTCAGGGTTGGCGGTGAGGTTCGGTTCCGCCACGCCCTCGGTCTGCACTACCAGCGGGACCAACGGCCGCACGGTTACCACCATTGCCGCGGGGACCTGCACCATCACCGCCGACCAAGCGGGCAGCGCTACTTACAACGCCGCTCCTCGGGTGACCCGGAATCTCACGGTCGCCAAACTCAACCAAACCATCGTTACCCTCAATTTCACCTCCACCACGCTAACGGCAGGCAGAACCACTACCGCCAGCGCCACGGCAAACTCGGGATTGACGGTGCGTTTCAGTTCCACCACCCCGGCGGTTTGCACCAGCGGTGGGACTAATGGTCGCACGATTACCGCCATTGCCGTTGGTACTTGCACGGTGGCCGCCGATCAAGCCGGTAACGCCACTTACAGCGCTGCTCCCAGGGTGACCAAGAATTTCACCGTCGGCAAGGGCAGCCAGACCATCGGCACTATCAACTTCTCTCCCACAATGTTGGGTAGTGCTACACAAGTAATGCTCTTCAGGTACGGAATAGTATCCATGGCAT
>CAUYUB010000329.1:0-2097 GCA_963575685.1 Gammaproteobacteria bacterium
TGGAGGGTTGGGTCAGTCCGCGATTAGGAATTCGTTTTCATTTAGAGGGTATCGAGCTGGTGGTATACCGACCGGACGGGCACAGGTTTGAGACCTTTCTCGAACAAGGACGACGTGCCACGGCAGAAGGGCAACGTGCTAAAGAAGCGGAGCAACGTGCAGAACTCGAACGCCGACGCGCGGAACGCCTCGCTGAACGATTACGGGCACTGGGCATCGACCCTAATGCGGAAGATTCGTGAAATTGAGACCCAAATGCCAAATGTCGGACATGCCTCTGTGCTTCCATAACTCCTGCGGGCTGCCCATGCAGGACCAGAAAATTTCTTCTCCTAACTGCCTCCCATGCACATCCTTTTCGATGACTACGATTCCGTTACCGCCGCCCAACGCAACTTCAGTGATCGCTCACGTGATCGCTCACTACTGGTGGTGGGGGATCTCATGCTTGACCGCTACCTTTGGGGAGAGGTCGGACGTATCTCACCGGAGGCCCCAGTACCGGTGGTGCGCTTGCTGCGGCAATCGGAAAATCCCGGCGGTGCCGCCAATGTAGCCCTCAATTTACGGGGGTTGGGCCTACCCGTAACTCTCGCCGGTCTCATCGGTACCGATGCGGAAGGGATACGCATGGCAGCTCTCCTTGCCGCTGCGGGGATCGACAACAGCGGTATCGTTTCTTTTCCTGATCGTCCCACTTCCTGCAAAACCCGGGTAATCGGTGAGCACCAGCAAATGCTTCGTATCGACGTGGAGGATATTTCTCCACTCACTACGGACATTACGGCGGCCCTCAGCGAACGTTTTCAGTCCTTGCTTGCCCAGGGACCCGCTGCGGTGATTCTGTCCGACTACGGCAAAGGGGTGCTGACCCCGGATTTATGCCAAGCCATTATTACTACTGGACGAGCAGCGGGTATTCCCATCCTGGTGGATCCCAAGGGTCGCGACTACACCCGCTACTACGGTGCCACGCTGCTCTCGCCCAACCGTGCTGAACTGGCACTGGCTACCGGTATACCGTCCCGAGACCTCGACGCCCTGCTGGCCGCCGGCGAACAGTTACGTGCTACGTTGGACCTGCGTTATCTGTTGGTCACTTTGGGAGACCAGGGGATGACCCTGCTGGATGGTGCCGCCCCCATCCATATCCCAGCCGTTGCCCAGGAGGTCTACGATGTTTCTGGTGCCGGCGATACTGTCATTGCCACGACCGCTGCTGGTTTGGTGGCGGGTCTTCCTATCCGGGACGCCTTGCGTTTGGCCAACCTCGCCGCCGGATTGGTCATCGGTAAGGTGGGCACTACCCCCATCACCGCCGCAGAACTGGCTACTGCCCTCACCAGTGACCATGCTCGGGCTCAATCCGAAAAGATTTTCACCCTGCCGGCACTGTTGGCCCAGATTACCCACTGGCGTGCCCGAGGCGAACGTATCGTATTTACCAACGGTTGTTTCGATCTGCTCCATGCGGGTCATGTAACCTACCTGGAACGGGCACGCCGGACCGGCCATCGGTTGGTGGTAGGTCTCAATACCGACCACTCGGTACGTACTATCAAGGGCGAGGGCCGTCCCGTCATCCATGAGGACGACCGTGCCCGAGTGCTGGCCGCATTGGCCGTTGTCGATGCCGTAATTTTGTTCGATGAGGAGACCCCGCTTACCCTCATTCGCGCAGTGCGTCCTGATGTGCTCGCCAAGGGAGCGGACTATCGTGAGGATCAAGTAGTGGGAGGAACGGAGGTTAAGTCCCACGGAGGACGGGTCTACCTCGTCCCGTTGGAAGAGGGGCGCAGTTCCAGCAACATCATGAAACGTATCCGTGCGACAAAGACGGAGTGAACGGTATTTCCGCCATCTTTAGAACAATCATCCTTCGATGAAGATCATCCCCAAGGGGGGCATCATCTTTTAGCCCGGGTTTGTAATTCAAGACATAAATTTCAACCCCAAAGGGGTTGTGTCAGTATGTTTTTTTCCCCTCTCCCTTTGAGAGAGGGGTTTATTTTGTCATTCGCCAACGGGATTATTTTGACCTTCTCCTAACAACGATTTTAAATGGGCAATCTCGGCTTTTGTAGCGGCTGCATATTG
>CAUYUB010000330.1:0-2072 GCA_963575685.1 Gammaproteobacteria bacterium
CATGACATATTGTAACTATATGTTTATAAAAGAATATAATTAGAGTTAGGCGCGCGTTCTATAGCGAATGGTGAGTTGCACGGCTACGCTACGTGCCCTTTCCATAATCCCCAATGATGAGGACCATCCGTCGTGCGTCGTTTCTCCATGGGTCATGCCGTTGCCGAACGCAGTGCCGCCGTCGTCACGGTTTGCCGCCGGATGGAACCGCTTCCTCCCGGTGCCAATCTTGGTTTCGTCTACGCTACCGACCACTATGCGGAGGATCTGGACCTCCTGGTTGCGGAGCTACGCGGCCGCACCGGTATCCCTCACTGGGTAGGGACGACCGGTATCAGTATCACCGCGGGCGACGAAGAGTATTTCGATACTCCCGCCCTCGCGGTTTTGGTTGGGGCCTTTCCCGCCGACGCCTTTCGGGTTTTTGCGACCGGTGCCCAAAGTTTTGGTCCGGTGGTTCGGGCACATGGGAGTTGGTACCGTCGTCGAGAACGCCATTTGGCGATCGTCCATGGCGATCCCAATAATTCCCGTACCCCCGAACTCTTGCGTGCCCTGGCTACCGAACTTCCGGGTGGATTTATGGTGGGCGGCATCATTTCCTCCCGAGGCGCCCATGTCCACATTGCCAACAGCCCAATCCAGGGGGCGCTATCGGGAGTGATCTTCAACGAGCTTGCCCCAATTTATACCTCCCTTACCCAGGGTTGCATCCCCATTGGTCCCCTGCACCGAATTACCGATTGCGAGCGCAATGTCATACGCACCCTTGATGGCCGTCCCGCCCTGGATGTTTTGCGCGAGGATATCGGTGAACTCCTGGCCCGGAATCTCAGTCGGATTACGGGTTATATTTTTGCGGGACTGCCGATTCTCGGGACCGAGAATGGTGATTACACCGTGCGTAATCTACTTTCCATCGACCGCCGTCAGGGATGGCTCGCCATCGGTGAATGGCTACATCAGGGGCAATCCATTCTATTCTGCCGTCGCGATGCCAACCGTGCTCGGGACAATATGGAGAAGATGCTGATCGATCTCCTCGGCCGACTACCGCGCCCCCCCCAGGCGGCCCTCTATTTTTCCTGCCTCGGCCGCGGACACCAGATGTTCGGTGCGCCCGGTGTCGAACAACGTATCATCCGCCATCATCTTGGGGACATCCCCCTGGTTGGCTTTTATGCCAATGGACAGATCTCCCACAATGATATCTATGGGTACACTGGTGTCCTCGCGGTTTTCCTCTGATCTCTGAGGATCGAGGTTTCCTTATTTTTTCTTCTCTTCTACGGTGGAGTATTTTCAATGGATAGCGATGGTATCCAAGCCCTACGTCAGACCCTTGCCGCCTTTGCCGCCGAACGGGATTGGGACCAGTTTCATTCTCCCAAGAACCTGAGCATGGCCCTTATCGTTGAGGTAGCGGAATTGCTGGAGCATTTCCAGTGGCTTACCGATACCGAGAGCCGCACATTGCCGCCTTCCCGCCGCGAGGCGGTACGTCTTGAACTTGCCGATATTTTCATCTACCTGGTACGTCTCGCCGACAAGCTCGACATCGACCTCCTAGATGCCGCTCGTGACAAGATTGCCATGAATGAATTGAAATATCCGGCGCACCGGGTACGCGGCAGTGCCCGCCGCGCCTCGGAGTATGACCGCCCAATCGATCCCGCCATGGAAAAATAAGAAAGCTTTCTCTATCCTCTTGAACCTCCCCCTACCGAGATGCTACCTTCTGTTCATGTTTGTACCTGTAGCTGGTTCCCTATTCATATTTGCGATTGTATTTCTCGCCCATTATTATCTGGTGTGTCATTAGGTTAATGGGTAGCCGATTCCATTCCACAAATAAGTTAGTGATATCAAACTGGGGCGGAAACGCCAATCATTCGGAGAAGAAAGGCTGATGAAAACCATAGCACTAAAGCTTTCAATCCTGGCTGCGGTACTACTACTGACGACTGCTTCAACCCAAGCTAAGGAAGGCGGTGACCAGTACGCCAACGGTGCGGAGACCAGGTACGCCGGTGCGGTACCGCCACCATGCAATTTCCTACTCAACAACTTGA
>CAUYUB010000331.1:0-2066 GCA_963575685.1 Gammaproteobacteria bacterium
CGGCGCCGTCATGCCGGCTGCGGCAGGGCTCGCCAATTGGATGATTCCCCTGATGATTGGGGCGCCCGATATGGCCCTGCCACGGCTCAACAATCTCTCTTTCTGGCTCTTGCCTGCTGCTGCGGTGATGTTGGTGCTGTCCTTTATTGTGCCGTTCTTTCCCGGCGGCGGTAGCCAGATCAACACCGGCTGGACCATCTATCCTCCTCTGTCGGTACAGGTGGGTATGTCGATGGACTTCCTTATTTTTACGGTCCATATCCTCGGTGTTTCCTCGATTCTGGCCTCCATCAACATTATCGTGACCATCTTCAATATGCGTGCCCCACGGCATGACTATGATGAAGATGCCGATCTTTGTCTGGACCTGGCTGATTACCGCCTTTCTGTTGATCCTGATCCTGCCGGTGTTGGCAGGGGGCGTGACGATGCTCTTATTCGATCGCCACTTTGGGACGAGCTTCTTCAACGCGGCTGGTGGCGGCGATCCGGTGCTGTTCCAGCATCTGTTCTGGTTCTTTGGTCACCCCGAGGTCTACGTTCTGTTGCTGCCGTCGATGGGGGTGCTCTCCTCGGTGATCCCGACCTTTTCCCGCAAGCCGCTGTTTGGATATAAATCATTAGTAGGCGCGATGATTCTCCTCGGAAGCATCGGCATGGTGGTCTGGGCCCATCACCAGTACAGCATCGGGATGTCGCTGGGGGCGGTGAAGTATTTCATGATCGGTACCATCCTCATCTCCATCCCGGTCGGCCTGATGGTGTTCAACTATATGGCAACGATGTGGCGTGGTGCGATGACCTTCGAGACGCCTATGTTGTTTGCGGTGGCAATTCTGATGATGTTTACGTTCGGTGGGTTGAGCGGGGTGATGCTCGCGGTGGTTCCCGCTGATCTGCAATATCAGGACAGCATGTTTGTGGTGGCGCACTTCCACTATGTGTTGATGCCGGGAGCGGTATTCGCGTTGTTCGCTGCGGTCTTCTATTGGCTGCCCAAGTGGACAGGTCATATGTATGACGAACGTCTTGGCAAGATCTTCTTCTGGGTTAATGTCATCAGCTTTAATGTGACGTTCTTCCCTCAGCACTTCCAAGGGCTGGCGGGTATGCCGCGGCGTATTGTCGACTACAACCCGATGTTCACCGAGTTCAATATGCTATCGAGCGTTGCGGCATTTGTCTTCGGCCTAAGTCACCTTCTGCTGCTGTACATCATCATCAAGACCATTCGGGGTGGTCAGCCTGCAGAGGCGAAGTCATGGGAAGGCGCAAAGGGATTGGAGTGGGAATTGCCGTCGCCGCCGCCGTTCCATAGCTGGACCACCGCACCCAAGGTAGCTTAACCATGGATCCCATGCTCCACCGCAAGAATGTCCGTATCGCCTGGATGCTCGGGGGGGTGGTGCTGGCAGTTATGGGCTCTTCCATTTTCTTCTGGAAGGGAATAGCTAAGCTCATCGCGGGAATGATTGGGGGATGACCCAAGCCCCCACCGACCGCCAGGCGCGGCAACGCCGCACTATGTGGCTATTGGCTGTCCTGGCGGTCGGGATGTTTGGCTTAGGCTTCGCATTGGTACCGCTGTATGGACTTTTCTGCAGTGCGATAGGGATTCCGCGGAATGCGGAGACTACCTCGTCGGGCGTTATCGTAGGGATACCGGTAGCACCGCGTTGGGTCACCGTTAAGTTTGACGGTGCGGTACAGCCGAATCTACCGTGGGATTTTCAGCCGCCGGAACCGCGTACTCTCAACGTGCGGTTGGGTGAGACCTATGAGGTGCGCTTTACTGCGGTCAATCGATCCAACCGGCGGGTGACGGGGCAGGCCATACCGAGCATCGTACCTTGGCAGGCAACCAATTTTTTCCACAAGCTGGAGTGTTTTTGTTTCCAGCAGCAAACGCTTGAAGGAAATCAGCGAGTGGAGATGCCGTTGCGTTTCACGGTATCGCCCGATTTGCCGAAGGACATTGATGCCGTGATGCTGATGTACAACTTCATGCGCATCGAAGCCGGACCGGATGCCCAGGTGGAACGATAATGTAGTAATGCGATTTTTAA
>CAUYUB010000332.1:0-23798 GCA_963575685.1 Gammaproteobacteria bacterium
TTGTCGAGGGATTCGTCCAGCGTCTTGTGGGTGTGCTCCGCGAGTTACAAAAAGCCTATCCACGTTTGCTGGAACATTGGCAGGGGGAGGTCAATCGTGCCCTGCTTAATGCAGATGTCCCCGATCTTGCCAGCCTGCGCCGGGCACTCGCCGAACGCTACCGTGGCATGGAGCGTTACACCCCGGATCGTCTAGGCGTGGGGGCATTGGCCCGTCGCCTCGCCGATGCTGCTCATGACCAAGATCAGCCCTGGTTGGAATCGCTCGCCACTTTGCTAGGTCGAGTCCCACCACAAAAGTGGCGCGATGAGACTCGCCTGCACGCCGAATTGCGTTTGCGGGAAATGGCTCAACAATTGCGCGATTTGGAAGTATTGCGTCAGGCGATTGCGGATGGTGGCACGGAGGGCGCGGTGTTATTAAAAATTGTTGATGTCGAGAGGGGAGAAAGTAGCCGCGTGGTGCAATTGACTGCGGATCAACGCGCCAAGGCCGTTGGACGGGTGGACGGTATTGCCCAGCAATTTGACGGGCTGGACGAAGCGGAACGGCTTGCTATTGTTGCCGAATTATTCAAACGTTTTACTCCTGAGAATGATGATAAATTTAATGGCTAATGCAAATCTCCGCTACCCACTTAAGTCGCAATGCATAGATCGTGGACACTTGGCTAGCCCTTGGTTATTTTCATCCCAATCAATTCTCAAAGGATAAATCATGTACGCCATTGAACTACCAGCAAAGATTGATCATAACCAACAAATTCATTTGCAATTGCCTAAGAACATTAAAACAAAGGAAGCTAAAGTTATCATCATGTATGAAGAAGAAAAACAATATCAAAAATCAATCACTTTAGGACTATTTAAAGGAAAAATACAAATGAGCGATGATTTTAATGAGCCTTTGCCCGATAGCTTTTGGTTGGAAGGGCAGTTATGAAATTATTATTAGATACCCATGTTTTTCTTTGGATTAACAATGACATTGATCGGCTTTCGCAAACTATCAAAGAATTTTGTAATTCTGGCGCGCATGATTTTTATCTAAGTATCGCGTCAGCTTGGGAAATTCAAATAAAAACACAACTTGGTAAATTATCATTGGCTATGCCGATTGAGGAATTGGTAAATAGAAATATACAAGAAAACAGTATCGGATTATTGTCTATAAATTTATCGCACATCAGTTGTTTGGAACAATTACCTCTGCATCATAAAGACCCTTTTGACCGCATCATCATTGCCCAGGCTATTATTGAAGGTATGGCTATTGTGTCCGCCGATCATGTATTTTCGAATTACACGGTGAGGACTATTTGGTGAATGGATATATTAAAACTGATAACTGATAAATACCTGTAGCAAAATTTTCGTCATAATAATTATTAAATGCTATTGCTAATGACTCAAACATCTACACTTAACGTTAATGCTAAAGATAAACCATGACTTACGTCACCATTGAATTGGATGACCAGATTGCCGAAGATCTAGAAGCCCGCGCATGCACTGAAGGAGACTCGCCTCCATACCGGCATTGCCCAGCAATTCGACGGGCTGGACGAAGCAGAACGACTTGCTATTGTTGCCGAATTATTCAAGCGATTTTTCAACTCACTATAGTGATATTAAAATGCTCACCGTATCTATCATGGAAGCTCAATCGAAGCTCCCAGAATTAATTCACAACCTCAATCCAGGCGAAGAAGTCATCATCACCGAGAACTATCAACCTATTGCCAGGCTTCTAGTGGCACCGTTGCGGCAACGCCAACCGAGGCGACCAGGCACCTTGCGTGGAACGGTTCTATACATGGATCCTGATTTTGACGCGCCGCTCGACGATTTTCAGGAGTACATGGAGTGAAGCTACTCATCGATTCGCAATCTCTGATTTGGTATGTCGATCAAGATCATTTGCTTAGTCCAATCGCACATGGTGCCATTACCGATCCAGCCAACGATTTGCTATTGAGTGCGGCAACGGTTTGGGAAATTGCTATTAAAGTAGGGCTTAAAAAACTTGCGCTCTCCTTGCCTTATCGTGCCTGGATGGAACAAGCAATTACCGATCTGGGTCTCGTTATTCTACCTATTACGGTCGAAACCGCAGACGTACAATCTAATTTACCCTGGCACCATCGTGATCCGTTCGACCGTTTAATTATTGCCCAAGCATTCGTGGAAAACGTAGCAGTGGTCAGTAGTGATTCTATTTTCGATAACTATGGAGTCAGTCGATTGTGGTGTTCAGCATGACACACTTTTATATCAAAACCGCGATACTGAAGCAGCTATAACCTATAACATGCTCTGTGCTCTGAGAGATTACCCCATGACCGACGAAAAACTCGTTAAACCTGTTCGCCATTTATTAGGCTTGTCCGGCGGTAAGGACAGCTCGGCTCTAGCGATTTATCTGCGCGACAAAGTACCAGAAATGGAATATTTCTTTGCCGATACTGGTGCCGAACTGCCGGAAACTTTAGCCTATATCGATATGCTGGAGGATTATCTTGGGAAGCCGGTGGAGAGATTAAATGCTGATCGTGATTTTGATTATTATCTAAAATTACATAACAATTTTCTTCCATCACCTCATCAAAGATGGTGTACGATTAACCTGAAACTACTTCCATTTGAAAAATTTGCTGGCGATGACAATATTATTTCTTATATAGCTATTCGCGCAGACGAACCTTCTAGGTCAGGATACCTTTCAACTAAGAAAAACATAAAAACCTGTTTTCCATTCAAAGAAGACAGAATAAATAAGGAAGGTGTTACTAATATACTAGAATCACATGGATTAGGTTTGCCAGACTATTATAAATGGAGAAGCAGGTCAGGTTGTTATTTTTGTTTTTTCCAAAGATTAGAAGAATGGGCAGGACTTTTAAAAAATCATCCAGACCTTTTTGAAAAAGCCAAGAATTATGAAAAAACAGATGAGATAACTGGGAAGAAATATACATGGAATCAAACTGGTACATTAACTGAGTTATTGTCAAAATATGAAAATTCAAAATATATATCTAAAAGGCAAAAAGTATCTAAAAGATTAATCGATTCTATTGTATACGAAAACAACAAAGATGATGATGGCTGTTTGATTTGCATGATTTAATGGAAGGAAGAATATAGAATGAACAGTATAGAAGATAAAATTCTCAACATGAAAGTATATCATGGGGCAGGACAATCATCGCTTCATAAGCCTTTGCTAGTTTTATTTGCTCTTGGATATTGCTATCTCGGCAGGGAAAGAATGATTTCTTTCTTAACTATTGATAATATTTTAAAAAAATTATTTAAGGATTTTTATGCTATAGCTCTTGAAAATTCAAATACGCATTATCCATTTGGAAAACTAGAAAACGATAATTTCTGGATTATAGAGCAAAGCTCACAATTGAAAAGGACTAGTGTTGGTCATTTATCCAAAAGTGAACTTTTAGCAAAGAACATTCATGCTGGTTTTACAGAAGATATTTATTACACACTAAAAAATGATAAAAAACGTATTATTAATATCGCAAACCAACTCCTTCAACGTTATTTTCCACTAGAACAACATGCCACATTGCTGGCAGCGGTAGGTTTGCCTAAAACGGTTATTGAGGAGGATGCTTTGGATGCACACAATGGCTTTATTGCCTATTTGAATTCACTACATAACCTCGGCGCGGGCGGTGCGAATGCCTTGGCCGAAACGCAAGCCTTAAACCACTATTTTGCTCCGCTTTACCAGCCTTTCCCGATTGTGGACGCCGTATGGTCAGCTTTACGAGATGGCTGCAATCGAGTAGTGGTACTCACTGGTCACGCCGGGGATGGAAAATCTACTGTCGCCCTAGATGTATTAAAACGTCTGCGCGAACTGCCTCCCGATCTACCATTACAGGAAGCAATCAAGGAACGGGAAGTGATCCTACTACCGGGTGGCTCAGTCACCGTTGTCAAGGATATGAGCGAATTGAGCGCTCAGGTACGTTTGCAATGGCTAGATGACGCATTCAATCAATCGGGTAGCTGGCTAGTGATCAGCAACACTGGTCCACTTCTTAATAGTTTGCATGATTTCTCCAAATTGCATGGGATTTCCGGCGACATCGAAAGCGAGTTGTTAGCCAAAATGGACACTCCTTATGAGGAAGGAACCTTAGAACGTCACACTTTGCCCGGCTTCCCTAAGGATTTGGTGATTTTGAATTTGACCCGACTAGACAACGTCGTATTGGGGTCACGGGTATTAACCAAAATGCTGAATCACCCGGCATGGGCTGACTGTATAGATTGTCCTGCTGAAGCGGCCTGTCCTTTGCAGTTAAACCGACGGGCTTTGCAATCCCTGGGTTCCATGGTGGAAGACCGGGCACGCTGGGTTTATCAACGTCTCACCCACTACGAGCAACGGTTAACCTTGCGACAGATGGTCGCCCACTTGGCACTGAGTTTGACCGGGGGTATGAATTGTTCGGAGGCACAACGTTATGTCGAGAACTCAACTGCCAAAGGAGCGGAGAAAGGCGTTGAGGGCTTGGCAAAAATTATCTTTAGCGAGGGCTTTTTTGGCTACCGTAATGGCGAACCTTGGGTGGAGGCCGAGGGGTTGCGTGCCGTTGCGTTAGCACGACGATTGGCGGCTGGCGGGCCAGTGGCGGTCGATTATGAGCGCCAACTGGTGGATCGTAGCGGTATGACTTGGGCTAATTTGCCCAAGGAATTGGAAGGGCTAAGTAGACATTGGAGCATGTTGGCCGTCAATTCCACCGGGGTACGCTGGCGTTTCGCGTTACGCCGGATGCTGTATTTATTCGGGCAACCAACAGGATCGTCAACGAATATTTTTCTCGATACTTTTTTACGCTCGCCCAAATTGCGCGATTTTGACCGCTGGCAACGAGAGCACCGTGTAACACTTAGTGTTGCGGAGAAAAAGAAGTTCTGCAAAGCCTGTCTACGGGTGTTGCTGGAGTTTTACTCAGGCTTCAGCGCCGGTCAGTTTCACGATCAAGATCATCTTTACCTGACTTTACGCCGCGCCGACCGTGCTGTTGTGCAGCCGACTCAGTGGGTTGCCGCGAAGTTGCCATTCGACGCATTCGACATTGACTTCGACCGGCATCAGCATCTACCGACGTTACGCTACTACCGCACAGGCGGGGGCGAGGTAGTGCTGAAGTTGAGCCTGCCTTTGCTGGACTACATCCAAGCTCGTAATGAGGGGGAACTCGGTGGTGAATTGGCACGGATTCACTATGCACAATTGGAAGCCTTTCGCGCCGAGCTGCTACGGATGGAAAACCATGCCAGGGCATTAGAGGAAATTACCCTATTACGTGCTCGTATTGACGGACAAGTATGTATTCATCGCTACATTTTCGACCTGGAACAAAACACTTTGGAGATCGACAGATGAATGGCAATGACTGTAACAGGCCCGACGATGTGCTGAGACCCTTTCCAGAGAAGCGTGAAGAAATTCCAGTAGACAAAGCTAATCCTGCGATTCGTCTCTATGGGCGGCGGTTTTATAAAGATCAGACGCCCGTGGAATATCTTGCCGAGTTCTTATTGGTATTCACCTCACCAAAACAAGATCCAAAGTCATCGAAGGAAAATGATGGTAGGTACAGCTTTATTTTATCCCTTAATTCAACACCACCACGCTATTGGCCAGAAAATCGGGTAGCACTGAAGCTATTTTCATTTTTTCCTAGCTCAAAATTAGAAACTCGACACCCCGCACATCAAAAGGCATATTTAGATGCACTGGAGAAGGTAAAAGGAACCTGTAACCTGGGCTGTTCCGAAGATAAAAAAGACGAAATGGTACGACTGCTGCAAAGTCTTTTTGGCGGTTTTATCGGCGTAGCAAAGAATCGTACTTGGGTAACTCATACTTTTCTCCCAGTTTCAACCGCGTTACTTGCAAGCGAATTGGTTTGGTTACACCCGAGAGCTATTAAAAATAGTTCGATTAACTGTTGGGATGATTCAAAAAAATATTTCGAGTCAAATCACCATATCTTTATGGCAAGGGGTGGAGAATTACTATTCTTACAAATGGCGAATTTATTTTCCGACCCGAATGCTCCCGAACTGACGGAGATGCTTGCTCAGAAACCTTATCAACATCTTGGAGAAAATCGGGTAATCAAGTTAGCGAATCGTTTGGAACAACAGTTACGGAAATTGCTGGAAGAAGCTGTTGCGCCGTTATCGGGTCTGGCGCGATTGATTGAAGAAACCCTAAAAGACTATCAGATCGATTCACAAACTAAATCCTCCAATCTAGGTTGGGTGCCCGTAGCTAGTCGCATTGAGGCGCTATTATTCGCGCAGGAAATGGATAATCTCTGTGCTGCAAATCTTAGCGCGCTAGAAAAATTAGATTTATTGCAAACGCTCTGCTCTATGCAAGTATTGCGGAGTCTATGTTTTCAAGCACGCAGGATTGATGGTGCGGAAACGTTCACATTTGGATTCATTGGTAATTATGCTTGGATTGCTGCTGATCCAAAAGCTACTACCAACACATCCATCCGCCAGATGGCGCAAGATTCTTTTAGCCATATTGAAGCATTGCTTTATCGGGTTCTTAGAAATACAGCCCTTTCCGATAGTGGTGGAACATCTAGCCAAAAAGAAGCCGATAAAAACGGCTTTCAGCTTTTCAGAAAAATAGCAAAAGAAATCGGCCTAGTCATACCACGTACCGGCGGTGGGCAACGCTTTGTATTAACGCCAGATCTGTTGCGCTTTTTGGTTTCCGCGCTGCTGCGCCCTGGGGAACGGATACGCATGACTGATTTTTATCAGCGTGTCTTTGCTCATTATGGCATTGCGTTAGGCGGTCAATCGTTGGCTATTGCTCTGGATTGGAACAACGGTGAGACAGGCACGAAAAATTACGCGGTAGCGGTTAGCACCAATTGGATCGAGGAGGCATTACAACAAGGTGGATTTCTCGTCGAGTTGTCCGACGCCGTATCCATTGTCCATAACCCCGGTTGAATAATAATAAATAAGGACTAGCCATGAATTTTTTTGTCGAAAGCCTGGCGGATTATCTGAAAAACGAATGGGATCGGACGCTTAATGCCGAGGATAGCCCGAAAGAAGCACGTTTTATCCTGCAAAGCCTCAACCCTGAAAACACCCTCGATCTGTTTACCGCGCTGGAAGAGCACCGCTTGATAGGGTTGCAAGGTAAGACGCTCGAATGCCATTTTCGTGTCGCTACGGGGTTATGGCAGGCATGGGGAGGAACCACCGCGCCTGTTCTAAGAAATCCAGTGTTATCCAAACTGCATCAACACGATTGGATAGACGAGGAAGACCGACTCACTTGGTATCGCAACCGTACTCGTCCCATCGATGTCGACGGTCTGGTGGTGGTGCTGGTAGGTCTGGATCATGCTTCCGATCAAGGTGGCCTAGCGGATTTTCATCAGGTGGACGAACAACGAGTATGGCAGACGATGGGAAAATGTTTTGCGGAGTGGATCGGCCGATTGAGCGAACGCCACGCGTTATCGGCCTCCGCGACCGAAATCGAGCAATTCGACGCGGTACTTCAGCAACTCTTCCAAACCCGTTCGCGGCAACTGGTTAAACTGGCGGAATTTCTAGAAATCGTGGCCGACGGTGGCAAGGATTTACATTCGTTTAGCGAATTCGTGCAGCGCTTTTATTGGCGACTACCATTTTGGGGAATTCCGCCATTGCGGAATGTACCCAACGGCAAAAAGGGTGCGAATTTTTTAAAAGACGCTGAAACGTTTATTGCCCATCAGCGTTATAAAACCCAAAACGAACAGAACAAGGCATGGAAAAAACTAACCAGGGCGTTTGCCAATGGCGAGTTGACATTGCCCGAAGAAACAGAATCTCTTGGCAATGCTCCGCTTTATGACTGTGTGAAATCCTTTCAGAATACGCTACATGATTTTATTTTCAACGCCGATGCCGAGGCCAGAATTAGACTGGTAGGGGCCGATTTATTGCCGGTGTTGCAGGTGTTGAAAGGTCGGGAGGACAAAAAGAAAACCAAGGAGGCCATACCCAGACTGTCTGGGTTGAGCCTGGAAGTCATGCTACAAGCGATATGGCATAGCCTGATGAAATTTAAAGCGGTTATCGGTAACCGGTCACTGGCTGAAATACTGTCTGGGGTAAGGATCGTCGTGGTGCGCTTCCACCACGATCTCGCCGATGACAACGAGGCGGGTCTGGATGGCGATGAATTGGCCCGTGCCATGTTAATGGGTTGCCTCGGCGGGCTTGACAAGATTTTCGAGCAAATCGACTGGCGGTTGCCGGTGGATGCCGATCAGGCCCAAAGGCCACGCGAACAGTGGGAGAAGTCCATCCCGTTGACGTTGGATTTTGATGCAAACGCAATGCGCTTTGGGACCAGTCGGGCGCGTCCGCATGTCCAATTGCGCGTTGAGCTGGCCTATGCCACTGAAACACTGCCACCGGCACCCAGCGACGAAGACGAAGAGGAGGTTGATGACGATGCCGACGAGGCAGGGCAGCGACTGTTTCGACAGGTGTTTCTCTGGGCGTTCGGGTCAACTCAACCCGAGCGGGTGCGCTATCAATGCGCGCAAGCGGTGTTGGCGTGCTGGGAAGCAGCAACGCCAGGACGATGGATGTTACCGGCCTTCCGCTTGCCCTCAATAGTGATGACGGCGCTTTATTTCGCCGCCGATGCCGACGAGGCCAACCGTCTTATCGTTCAGGCGTTGTCGGAAATGCACTTAGTGAACCTGTTGGAAAATCTTGAGCCTGACGCCGTGGAAGGACCTTTACGGGGTTTGGTGGGCGATGTGGCGCGGAACTACCTGACTTGGCTGAAATGCCATGTAGAACAAGGTTACCACACCGCCAACGCGACATATTTTCTGGATCTGTCTAGGGCCTACATGACCCTAGCCGAAGCCGTACTCGACACCAACCGCCTGGGCAGCGCCGAAATGCTACGTCGTTTGTATAAGGCGTTTTTGATCGTCGATAACAAAATGCACCCAAACGATGATCATCTACCATCGGCCGTTGCCTGGGGGGTTAGCCTACCGGTACTGGAACTGACTCATGCACGGATGTGTTTTTTGCGCGATAGCTTCCCAGAGGTAGCAAGCGAATTGGCGCTGGGCCGTGATGGCAGTACCGCGTTTAGCCAATTATTAAACATGGTTGAGATCCATCGCCCGCTAGCCGGGCTGGTGGTGGATGCGCATAAAACCATATCGGCGGAGATTAAATCCTTTGGCTTGATTCACCACTTCGGTGCCCGGCCGCCCGTCGAAAAAAGTTTGGCCGTGCAGACCCTGCTGCGCGAGGAGGAGAGCGATGACGATGACGATGTCGCCGATAGTGTGCGCCAGAGCGAGGAAAGCGGGGTGGTGCGGCAAGTGTTGGATGATTATGTGCGATTCTATCCGTTCGCCCAGGATGGCCTGCGCGTACTGGCGGTGCATGTGGAAGAACTGGCCACGGTGTTGTCGGGCGTTGACCAGTTTTTGCGCGATTATTTGAAACACAGTGCCAAAAACTGGCCGGCTTTTTATTGCACGTTGATGGTGTATTCGACCTCGTCTTCGCCGATGGTGATGGAAAATCGCTTGGTCGCTTGGCGTGAGGCGGTCATGGCGTCGTACGGTGAATTGGGCCGATCCCTGCGACTTACCGTCGGCCATCGCTACGCGCCAACCCGGGAACGCATGGTCGATCTGTTAAAACAGGAGGCGCGGCGGTACGACCTAGCCTTCCTGTTCCATTTTCTTGAAGGCGAATTGGCGGGTGAAGTGGAATCAGCGTTACCGTTTCAATTCGATTACAACGCGGCGAACATCAGCCCCTTTCCCATCTGCGAATACCCGCGTCCGATTCAAAAAGGTGATGTATTTCGGCGGCAAACGCTATTGAGTAACCGCCGTTTACGCCTACAAACTCGTCATGCCGATCTTTCGGCCAGACTGCGCCAGCCGCAAAATACTTCCCAAGACCACATCATTTTTGGCCATATCAATTACGAGCCATGGAAATCGGTGGTTGAAGGTTTGCACGCCAAGGCGCAATGGGTGGCCTGCATCGACCCCTTCGTGGACAAAAACTTGCTGTGCGGCAGCGATCCTCAAGATCGGCGCAAGATTGTCGGTTTCGCCTCTGGGCTTGGAGATTATGGCGAGCTGAATCTAACGGTTTCCACCGAACAAGACACGCTAAAACACCTGACTGATCGGGTACGCGGAAATTTGGACGAACTCTTGCCGCTTCAGACGTTAGATAAGCGGGAGGCAATGGCCACACGGGTTGTCGGCGAGGCCGAAGCAATTATTGGTCTGTCTTCGCTCCATGCCGTGGTCGGCGATGGTGAAAAGATCCGCGAGGTGGTGGGATTCGCGGCGATTCGTCGGGCCTTAGCCGTGCCGACAGCGGTGATGTCGCAGTTGCTACCGGTGGATGCGCTAGGGCATTGGTTTTCCGACAGCGAACTTGTCCACCGTCCGGATTTGCTGCAATTGTCCTTGACCGTGCGCGGCGAGGATGAGCTTCCATTGATTCATGCGGTGGTTATCGAATGTAAATTCGCCCAGCACAATCCCGCCCATTTACTCAAGGCCACCGAACAGGTCTGTGACGGCCTCGGCCATCTTACCCAGTTATTCGTCCCTAATCGCCCTGATATTAACCGGATGAATTTTGACCGGCGTTATTGGTGGGCGCAGTTGCAGCGGGCGATCACCTCGCGTTCCATTATCAACCTGTCGGATCTGGACCGGCGCAAACTCGATCGAGCGCTGGAAAATCTTACCGAGGGCTATTACGAAATCACCTGGCAGGGGGCAATCTTCACGTTCTGGACCAACGAACCTGGCCCTAATCCTATGTTGACGCCACTCGACCTTCCTGCGGATGTTCTGGCGCGGCCATTTCAGTTACCTGACGGTTTTGCGCTCTGGCATCTGGCCTTGGGGTACGAGGGCTTGGCGCTTCTGTTTGCGCAACCACAAACCTCCCCGCTGTTGATACTCAACGACAAACCAGCAATTCGTACTCGTGCGGAGGTTTTGCCACCGTCTGCGAACGGAGTGCCACCACTAGCCGTTCAACCGTTGCCGGTGGCCCAACCTCCAACGATACCCGTTCCGACAGTTGCGCCGCCGACTTCAGTGAAACCATCACCAACCCCGCCACCTGTAGTTATGCCCACTCCCCCATTACCTCGCCTCGAACTTACCCAAACAACGACGCGAGTGACGGTACCCGAGCGTTTATTGATTGGTACCCGTAGCAACGGCGACCCGGTGTATTGGGAATATGGTCATCCTCAACTGCCCAATCGCCATTTGTTGATCTTCGGGACTTCGGGTTCCGGCAAGACCTATGGCATCCAATGCCTATTGGCGGAGATGGCGCGGCAAGGACTGCACTCGATCATCATCGATTACACCGATGGCTTTCTACCACAACAAACCGAATCACGGTTTCAAGAAATCGCCAAACCTCGAGACCACTTTGTCAAAACAGAAAAGCTGCCAATCAATCCGTTCCGACGACAAAGGCAACTCATCGATCCGTCTCGTCCGATGATTGAAGAGAATCCCTTTGAAGTTGCATCAAGGATCGCGAGCATTTTTTCCTCGGTCTTTGAGACGATGGGCGATCAGCAGATCTCGGCTTTGATTCGGGTGGTGGAAGCGGGAATTGAGGAAAGTTCCGACTTTACCTTGGATGAGGTATTGCCTCGCCTGCGCGAGGAAAACAGTTCCTCTGGCGAAAGTTTGGCCAGCAAACTAGAGCCACTGGTGAAATCTAAACCATTTCGGACAGGGAACGATTCAACCTGGGAGGACATGCTGACGGACTTAGGTCATTGGGTTCAAATATTGCAACTAAAAGGCTTTGCCCGCGAGATTCAGAAATTGGTGACGGAATTCACGCTATGGGATTTGTACGACTATGTCTGCAATAGCGGCAACAAAAATCGTCCAATCCCGGTGGTCCTGGATGAAATTCAGAATCTCGATCATCGTAGTGATTCCCCCATCGACAAGATGTTGCGCGAGGGACGCAAGTTTGGTCTGTCATTGTTGTTGGCGACCCAAACGACTAGCCAATTCGATCAGGAACAACGCGACCGCCTGTTCCAGGCAGGCCATAAGCTGTTTTTCAAACCCGCCAACACGGAAATTGACCGGTTTGCCCAATTACTCAGTCAATCTACAGGGTTACCTAAAAACGATTGGAGCCAACGTCTTGCGAACTTGAAAAAAGGTGAATGCTGGTCGCTCGGTCCAGTACGAACCTCTAGTGGGTCTTTGGAGGAAAAGCCTCTTTTGGTTTCTGTTACCGCGCTGGAAAAGCGCTATTTGGAAAGATGATCCATGACAAAATCTCTAATGGATATAAAACCGCTTCCTCTGAGTTTTACCCAGGGTTTTTTGTCGGATCGGGATTTGTTGGCCCGTCTGCTACGTTTTGTCGCTAAAAACGATCGTGATAACAAAGAGGCTATCGGTAGCAAAGAGGCCATCAGTACCGCGACCAATATCCCGACTGGAAAATATACGGGTAAAGTCGAGCCAATGATTCGCTACGCCGAAGGCATGGGCTTGGTAAAGGCCGAGAAAACCGCAGGCGAATGGCATCTGACGCTAACCCCATTAGGGCGTCTCATTTCCAAGCAAGACGCCGCGTTGAGTGAATCGGTAACTTTGTGGTTGTTGCATCTTCTGATGAGTCGGCGTTGTGGCCTTACCATCCCAGCCACCGGCGTTGCCGATCCCTGGTTTGTACTGTTCGGAGAGGGCGCTTTCCGACTCGGCAAGCGATTTACCCAGGCTGACTATCTTGCCGTCTTGCGAGAACGGCACGGCAACGCGGCTTACTTGAAAGGTTTGTCCAATCTGGTCTTACGCGGTTATTCCGAACCTCGGGCGTGGGGCGGCATCATTGCGTTGCAAACAGAAACCAGCGACAAGGAAACTATTTTTATTCGCCAGGTGGCTCCCTGCGAATCAGCGTATTTTCCTGCCTACGCCATTTATCTCTACCTGCTGTGGGATGAACTATTCCCCAAGCGGTTACAATTGGCATTTGATGAATTCTCCGAACAAACACGCTTTCTTTCCCTGACAGGCTGGGAAAACGTGCAAGTGGCCATTTGGCTCGACTGGTTAGCAAACCATAGGATTGTGCAATTGGATCGCCATACAGGTACACCTATTCTATTGCGCTTGCACGCAACGGAACAAGTGCTCGCCACGCTTTACGACGAGCTGATTTGATACCATATTGAAGACTAGAGTTTTATCTTTGTCGCGAATTCAACGGGGGGATTTATTTATGAGTACGGCGGAATTAATCTACCAAGAAGCAAAGGGATTGCCAGAATATCTTGGCACTGAAGTATTGGATTTTATTGGTTATCTAAAAAATCGACATTTATTAAAAAAAGAAACAATAATGAATGAAGAAGAAAAAATTTCCGAACTAGAAACAATTTTTGCTCCTCATCGTTGCGATTTAAGTGATTTTCGTTTTAATCGAGACGAAGCCAATGAGCGCTGAATTCATTGATGCCAATATTTTCATTTATTCTATAGCTAAGGATGATATCAAACGTAGAAGGTCATTATCAATTCTGGCGAGAAAGCCGGTTCTTTCCCTACAGGTTTTGAGCGAGGCATCGAATGTCATGCGCAAAAAACTAAGGATTGAAATATCCGAGATTCAAATCATAATTATAAAATTAATCCGAGAAAGCCAAATTCATCCTACGACACTATCTACACTCATGATGGCGTTTACCATTGCGGAACGTTATGGGTTTTCTCACTATGACAGCATGATAATAGCCGCAGCAATGGAAGCTAATTGTACTACTTTATATAGCGAAGACATGCAACATGGACAAGTAATCAATCAACAACTGAGCATAATAAATCCATTCGTAACAACTTAAAATTGAGTGAACCCTAAGTTACAGAGGGAAGGTCGATGGAAATTGGCAAATTGATTCGGTTCCATGACGAGCAGTTTTTTGAAGGCGCGGTTCAGTTACGTTGGGTCCAAACGCACGAAGATAAGGCGCGACAGGCCGCCCAGTCCTTCGTTTTTCATGGCCCGCGCTACCATGCCGCTGATCCGACGGAAAATGACGGAATTGAAAGTGGCTACCGCCTGAAAGATAGCGCCAGTTTCGTTCACGACCTGCTGCGCTCGATCCAAGGTGGTGAAGAGGAAAATCCTTATTGGATGGTCGTCGCCGGTTATGGTTCTGGAAAATCTCACCTTGCCCTAACCTGCGCGACCCTGCTTGGAAAACAGGCTGGCGTTACGGAATCCGTGTTAACGCATATCGACCAGGCGGACGAAACCTTGGGCGCGAAAGTTCGTAAGCAGGTCGCGCAACTGACTAAGCCAGTGCTGGTGTTGCCGCTGGATGGAATGGCGGGGTTCCATTTGGGCAATGCGCTCAGTCAGGCGGTTTTCGCCCAGTTATACCGTTATGGCGTCGATGCCAGTGCTATCCGTGATTTATCGCCGCGTTTTCAAACAGCGGAACAGTTTGTTGAGCGCAATTTTAACTTCCGTGCCGATAGTTTTGCGCGGCACTTACCGGGCCTAGACGCCGCTGCTATTTGCACTCGTCTGCGCGATAACGACGAAACCTGTTATGCGGCCGTCGATGCCATCTATGCGGATGCCAATGGCTTACCGATTCCAGTAACGGGGCAGGAGTCGGCGCAGGAATTGATTAATTCGCTGTGCGATGTCTATTGTGGACCGAACGGTGCATTTTCCAGTGTTATCATTCTTTTTGATGAATTTGGGCGTTATCTCGAATACGCCGCCGATAAGCCCAGATTAGCGGGTGATGCGGCTTTGCAACAAATATTCCAAGGTGTGCAAGACAATAGTGGCAAAGTTCGTTTCATCGGATTCATCCAGTACGAGCTAAAAGCCTATTTGAAACGTTTTAGCGGCGCGGATCTGCGGCAGTTACAACGCTATATCACCCGCTTTGATGCCGCGCAAAAGTGGTATCTCTCGACAAATCTGGAAACGATTTTTGCTCATATGATTGGCAAAAACGAAACCGAGTTGAGCGCAATCTGGCGACAAGCACAGGCTGAGCAGTATTGGCGAACCAGTTGGCAACGTCTGTCACAAAGTCTGCCAGGATTCGGGCGTTTTCCGGTCTGGAGCGAATTTGAGCGGTTTTCTCGCGTTATTGCACAAGGCTGTTGGCCATTGCATCCGCTGGCAACCTGGTTTTTGACGCGCCAACGCGATGTTGTACAGTCCCGTTCCGCACTGACGTTCATCAAGGACATGATTGAACGAATTGCCACCGAAGACATGCTAGTCGACGGACGTTTACGCCAAGTCAGCGCCGCCGAATTGGTATTGCAGAGCATGTTGCCCGAATTGATTTCCGCTGAACGTGAAACCGGGGCAACGGTGGCGGAAACCTTGCAATTGTTGCTAGAGAAATTCCAAGCTCATCTCAGTGTCGAGCGGCAAAAAGTTCTAGCCGGCGTAGCGATTCTCGCCAAAATGCGCATAGGCAAACATAGCCAAGAGGCGATGGATGGTCTAATTGGTGAGGCCACCGCGTTGGATTCGATGGTTGTGACCAATGCGCTTCGCGCCTTGGGCCAGGAACTTGGCGCTTTGGAATGGAACCGCGAGCTTGGCCAATACGAACTGATCGCCGATGCCGCCAGCCGTGGACAATTTCAGCAATGGCTACGCAAAAAACAGCTCGGGCTGACCGCGGACGCGGTGCGTGATTTATTCATCCGGCGTGTGGCAAAAGACAGCGAACTGGGAGATATTGACACCGATTTTGGGCATAACCGCAATATTTCGACGACGGAGTGGCGCTTCGATGCCCGGTTTGCCCATATCCATACTTTACTCAATACGCTTCAGAGCGCATTTCAAGAATGGGGAAATGCAATTTTCCCGAATGACGCCAAGGGCAAGGTGATCTATCTCTACCTACATTCCGACGACAACCTCGAAGCCACCCAGACTAAACTCCAAGCCAACTTGCAATCGGGACTTGAGCGCACAGGGCAAGCGAAGGCACCCATTTGGGTCATTAGTATCGTGGACACAGGAATCATCGCCGAGCATATCGGACGTTTGCATCTATTTGATGAGATTGCACCTGATGATATTGAGCGCTTTCGCCGTTTTATCCCGGAAGAAAAAGAACGCAGCCGGCTAGCGCTAAAGGAGGCTGTACAAGATGCCATTCGGGCACGCATTTTTTGGATTGCCGGGTTTACGACAGTACCTGCCGGACGTCTGAAAGTAGTCGCTGAAGCGATTTTTGCAGCCGTTTATCCGCAAGCACTACCATTTCCATTTGATGGTTTTGCCACCGCCAATGGTGGTGGCGCGGCAGATTCGGCGCTGTTGATGCGCAGCCTCTCCACTCAACAAGTCGATGGCCATTGGCTACAGTCGCAACAAAAGCGACTACAGAATCGCACTCAGTCGCTTTTAGTCAATAGTTGGCAGGTTTTACGGCCCGACGGCAAGCTGGTCACACCCATCGAACCGAAGGTCAAGGCGATCCTCTTGTGGCTACAACAATGCCATCAAGATCAGTCAATCCAGACGCTATGGTCTTCTTATCAGGCACTCATCGCGCCACCTTACGGCATGAATGCCTCGTCCGCAGGGCTATTGCTGGGATTATTGATAGGCGGCATCAGTCCGCCACGCCGAATTGAACAACGCGGAGAAATGGTCGCCTCCAGCGATTGGGTTAATGCAGCATTTCAGAAGCAAAAGCATTACCTTACACGGGAAATTTTAGAAAGTAGCACTCTGAGATTTTTACCTGAAGATACCGAAAGTCGTTGGCGAAATCTGTTGAATGATTGGGAAAACGAGAAGAACTATGAGAAGAAAGTTGAAATTTACAGACAAGCCGAGCGTATGCACCGTGCCGATCCTCTACCTGAATCCTTAGAAGGCAATTATAAGTATCTATGTGATAAATCTAACGAGGCACTAATCAAATTGACCAAAGCCAACACTCAGCGAAAAGAGTGGGAAGCGGGAATTGAGAAAGCGGAGCGTTCTAATAATTTTGGCGAGTTTTTAAAATTTAGCAGTTTATTATTACGGCAACGCGAGGAGATGGCAGACAGCCCTCTCTGGCCACAAACATATGTCACCGAGTGTGATAATTTATTGCAATGTTTGCGTGGTCTGATATCCGCACAGATCGCGGATTGGATTCCCAGACAAGGTTGCCATACCGCAGCCCAAATTAGCGATTTCCGCCATCGTATGGAAAAAGCCATTGCCAGCCTCAAGGATTTAAACTTTAAACGCGAGGTTCAAATACTTGAACAACAAGTACAACGTGCCATTTCCCTGGTAGATGAACGGCAAAGATTCAAAATTACACTAGACGAAAGCGAAGATTATCCGCGTCAACCTAATCCATCTGAATCGACGCTTGTCAGGGATTTACGAGACAGCATTGCGCTTGGTGATCGATTGATCGAGGGCGTACAAGGTGCCAAATCAGCATTGAATGGCGAAGAGATTGCTGTTCGGATCAATGCCATCAAGCAGCGACAAGATCGGTTGAAAGCCATGCTTGAACGGCATCGGCAAGCACTTGGCAGTCTGTATAGCGCAGCATTGGAAAGCGACACCGATTTACAAGAAACGCTCATCAAAGCCAAACGATTGCGCGAAATTTTTATCGATACGCCTGATCAAGGAGAACTGCACGATTTGCTCATTCAACTTGAATGCATCCAGGAAGATATCAACGCTTGGGAAACTAACAACGTCAGCCCGGAACGATTAGACGAACTGCTACAGAAAGATATCATCCCACATCAATTACATGCACTCGGCAATTTTTTAGAAGAGCAAGATATCGAACCGGCCTGGAATTTAGACGGCATTTATCAAGCAATTGCCAAGGAACGCATTGAGGTAATACGACAAAAATCCTTGGCCTGGGTTAGAACAAGGCTGGATCGTACAAAAAAGATACCGAAAATGGACTTGCCCCACTGTAACGCTTATGAGCAGGAACTCTTAAACGCGCCGTCCTACCTGGCGGCTGAAGACCGACAGCAAATCGAGCAACTACTAGATCTGGTCAAACAGCGACGTATGGAACTTGAGGAACAGCAGCGGCGTGATGCCGTAGCCAAGTGGCAACAGGGATTTCCTGCAATTGGTGAGATTGAGAAATTCGGTAAACGCGATACGGAGCGGTTTTTGAAAAGTTTACGTACGCCGCCTCATGAACTCTTGCCGGCCGAACAAGCGGCAATCGCGCCGATATTAGCTGGTTTGACAGCACATCTTGATCAAATAAGCATGGACGATATCCTTGAACGCATCGTGCGCCTATCGACTGAACGGCAACGCCAGCTTTTGTTGCAGCTATCGGAACGACTGAAAGGATTGTGACACAAGACCTCGAATCTTGGTTTGGTTCGCACGTCACCTTAAAGACATTACCCGTTCTTAGTCAAACCACTCCAGTCAAGAGAAAGGAGCCTTTCGACCGTGATACTAGACGGTACCAGCCGCCCCTCTTGGCCCCGCAATAGCATTAGTGTGACTTGTCGTGTTTGTTCTGGTCCATAGCTAAGATGTAGTGGCTTATCCGGCCCATACAAATACATCCGGTCGAATGGTAACGTCTGGGCAATCCAACGTCCCACTTCGATCATATCTTCATCTTCCACCAAAAAATCCACTGCGGCACCTAGCCGGGAACAGATTGGCTTGCCTAGACGATTCTGTTCGCAGGCAGCGTGCTGGTCAAGTTTCGGTGCGATTCGTCCGAGAATAAGACGAGCGAGTTCCGGGGCACAGAAGCCATAAATCAATTGCACCATGCCGTAATAATCAATGACAGGATCCAAAATATGGGTGGCAAGTTCGTGGAGAGCAGTATAGGTATCTGGTTGTTTTGGCAGATTGGCAAGACCTGTCCGCGCCTGGGTTTCACCGCATTCAATGAGTTGGCGATAGGTAAAAAATCGGCCGCAGGAGGCATCGAGATCAGGAATCGTCTGACTACGAACTAACTGGAAATGATCAATAGCCCAACGAGCATGGGCTAGATCTGCATCGAATGCCTCGGGTTTGGGTCCATATCCACTCAAGTCAAAAAGATTAAGCGAATCCAAGGCTTCGTCAAACGCCAGTTGCTCCGCGTAGTTTGGAAACTCTTCGTTGATAAAACGGGATTTCCGATATAGATAAGGGGGGGTATAAACCGTACCGTAATCAAATATCTCTAGATCCTGCGTCCGTAGATTGATTTTTATCCTCTGAATCAAGCGTGGCAGGGGGTTGCCAACAAAATCATCAAAACGCATTAAAGTAAGTTTACCCGAACGACTATGAACCTTGAGGAGATCAGCACCGCCTGCGTCGCCATATAATCGTAACCCGCAACTAACGTAAGTGCGCAAAATCGCGGGGAGTTGCACAATAAGATCGGTTGGCAGTTGAAGGGATTCCTCTTCTTCTTCCAGCCAGCCCACGCCACACTCGGCGGCTTCGCGGCAGGCTTTGGCAATGGCCTCTGGTTGTCCCGCCGCGAATAGCAATTCCCGCCCGGCTTGGAGCGCGGCTGGATAGTCGCCAAAAAATGCCTTTACGTCTTTTTGTAGCCGATTTTCCAGATGGCGGTAAGGTTTACGCCGTTCGAATTGCCATTGGGCGAAATACACGTGTAGATCATCAATGCGCGAGCGGCGGGCTTGTTCAAGCAGGGTATCCGCCTTTGGCTGATGGGATTTGATGAATCGTAATGCGGCGGGGATCGATCCAAAGGCGGCTGTGATCTCGTTGGCATTGGCTACTTCACTACGATCCGCTTCCCTCCCTAGCGTGAGGCAAAGATTCCACAATACGTCCAGCAGATGTCGATGTTGATCATACTTCTCCTGAGCCTTGTCCCTTTGAGGCATTTTTTCTGGTCGTATGACCGACCGAACCGATTGCGTGATCCGCAAAAGGTTTCGGCGATTTACCTGACGTTCCAGCATAAATCGCTGTTCCGCATCCTGATCCTTGAAGATATAGAAAATGCCGGGGCCAACGGGTATAGGCTCCTCGTTCAGGCTCTCGGCCAAATAGGCCCTCAATTCCCCTTGGGTGTAGTATTTTTGAAATGTATTGCGGGCGGTTAGCACACCATCACCGTAAGGTTTACCACGCAAGGCTTCCGGATTGGCCAGCATCGCAGATACCACCAGCAGCTCCTCGGTCAAGTGATAGGCCCCCTGGAGAGCGGCCAGACGTTCCTCGGGATCTTCGATCACATTGATGACAAAGCCCAGATTCACGAGGTGAGCGCTACGTTTTATCTCATCCGCCGCATAGTGAGGATCCCAACCGATGGCGGCAATGCCGTTCTCACGCAGTCCCCGCAGATCGTCGCCCCGGCCACAGCCGTAGTCGAAAAGGGTTTTCGAACCATCCAGGAAACCGAAACGTGCCAAGGTCTGGATGGGTGCAGAAAAACCATAGCGGGTCAGAGCCGTACGATGACGCTGGACGGGAGAATTTGCCACGCATTCTTCCACGCCATCGGCACTCTCGGATTCGTCGTTGCCGATAGGTACGAGTTCGTGGCCAACAATCCGGTATCCCCGCTGGGCGAGCAGGGCATCCCACGCTTGTTTGAAACCAATCCGCACGGTGTCTTCAAACAGACCGATTTGCTCGGCCGCCGCGGTAAGCGTGGAGAAGACCTCGTATTGAGGGTGGTTTGTAGCTAACAGCAATTCCTTGCGATGTAGGAGTGGTGGATTGAATGAATCACGGTAACTGCGAAATTTGACAGAATGAGCGTCAAGGTCAACCGTCCAGTAGCGATGCAGTACCGGGAAAGCATCGTTAAAAAAATCCGGATAATCGAGCAAAGTCAACCGTGAGCTATCTTGGCTCAATTTAATGACATTGAAATCTTTCCCAATCCGAATTCTGGCAAGATTTGATGCTTCCTCTATCCATTTTTGCCGAGACGAATCAAGTTCATTGATAGCACTAAAATGAACATACACATGTTGTGCAATATTTTTTCCTACGGCTTTCATTTACGTTACCTCAGATAGACCTCAGATAGCATTTTCCGGGAGATGCTCATTCTTCATTTTCACTTCAGGCTTGCTATTATCCGACTCTGATTTATATGATTAGACGCTATTCGAAACCTTCTTCCAAACAGACAATCTAATAGGTACCTTCGGCATTGGATACTGCCAGGATGAAACCCTCGCGGCCATCAAGAAAAGCAGCGCGCAATAGGTAAGTCCTGAGGAAAGCCCACAAGCCATGCATTTCCACTCTTATATTAACCATGCCTTGAAACGCTCTACTAACACCGTGCCCAATTCGTCCACGTTACGCAGGCTCACGGAGTTTCGATAATAGCGAGCGACTTGGTGGCCAATACCGATGGCATGAAGCTCCAGATTGGTATTTTTCTCGATCCAATCCACGACTTGGTGGAGGTGTCGATCCAAATAATCGCGCGGGTTGGCCGCCAGGGTAACTTTGTCCATGGGGGCGCCATCACTGATCACGATAAGAATACGACGTGGTTCCGGCCGTCCGACCAGGCGTTGACAGGCCCACCATAGGGCCTCGCCGTCAATATTTTCCTTGAGTAATCCATCCTTTAGCATCAATCCCAAGCTTCGCCGGGCACGACGCCAGGGGACATCCATGCCCTTGTAAACAATATGGCGCAGGGCGTTGAGGCGGCCGGGATTGGGCGGACGACCGGCGTGTTCCCACTCCCGCGCGGGCGCGCCGCCTTTCCAGTCGGTGGTGGTGTAGCCCAGCACCTCCACCTTGATGCCACAACGTTCCAAGGCGCGGGCAAGGATGTCGGCGGTGAGCGCGGCTACGGTAATGGGATGGCCACGCATGGAACCGGAATTGTCCAGCAGTAGGGTGACCACGGTTTGGCGGAATGGACCGTCCTCTTCCATCCGGAAGACCTGGATATTGCAGGGATTGGCCACAAAGCTGGCCAAGCGGCTGGGATCTAACTTTGGGACGCAGGTGGCGGACGGATTCGGGCAGGTGAAAACGGCGATGGCAGGCGACCGCATCCGCACTACCCCGCATGGCGAATAGGGTGTCAGCGCCGTTGAAAACCACCTTGAGGTTGGGATTCCGTGCCAAGGCACGGGCACAGGAGACCGTAAGCGTCTGCTGACCGGTGGCATCTTCAGTGGAAAAAGGCATTTCCCCGCTCAAGAGGCAGGTTCCTATCGAAACAGCGCTGGAAGTATTCGGCTACTAGGGGCTTTTCCGTATCGTCGCATTTGTTGAGGAAGGTCAGGCGAAAGGCGGTGGCGACATCGCCAAAAATGCGCGTGTTCTCTGCCCAACTGATGACGGTACGTGGTGACATGACCGTGGACAGTTCGCCGTGCATGAAACCAGTACGGGTGAGATCGGCCAGGGTGACCATCGCGGCCACCTGTTCGCGGCCCTCTGGAGTGTCGTACTCCGGTGACCGGGCCAGAACGATTTCCACCTCCTTATCATGGGCCAGATAGTTGAGGGTGGTAACGATATGCCAGCGGTCCAGTTGGCCCTGGTTGAGGGGCTGAGTTCCGTGGTAGAGGCCGCTGGCATCTCCCAATCCCACAGTATTGGAGGTGGCGAAGAGCCGAAACCCAGGGTGGGGAGTAATGACCCGATTCTGGTCCAGCAAGGTGAGTTTACCTTCTACCTCTAGGATTCGCTGGATAACGAACATCACGTCCGGCCGTCCAGCATCGTATTCATCGAAGACGAGGGCGGTAGGGTGTTGCAAGGCCCAGGTCAGAATTCCGGGACGAAATTCAGTCACCTGGCGACCTTCATGCACCACGATGGCATCCTTGCCCACCAAATCCATGCGGGAGACTTGGCTGTCCAGGTTAACCCGTAGACAGGGCCAATTGAGCCGCGCCGCCACCTGCTCGATGTGGCTAGATTTACCGGTACCATGGTAACCCTGAATCATCACCCGTCGGTTGTGAGCGAATCCCGCCAAAATAGCCAGGGTGGTTTCTGGATCGAAACGATAGGCGGGATCCCGTTCGGGTACATGCTCGGAAGACTCACGGTAGGCGGGAACTTTCCAATCAATGTCGATATTGAATACCGCCCGCACCTGACAGGTGGTATCAGGTAATTGACCAGATATGCCGGCACCGGCAGTAGTAGAAATGGTCATGTATCATTTGCTATCAAATAAAGGCAGATTGACCTGCACCACCAGCCCATCCTTCACCATACCTTCGAGGAATTTCAATGCGTCGGCCTCGCAACGCTCACGCTCCACCATGAATTCACCCTGGATGGCGTCACAAATGGCTCGTATCGAAGTGGGTTGCGCAAGTTGATTCCAAATTGAACTGCCTACCTCATCCAGACCGTAATAGTTACCGCTGTCAATATGCATCATCAGAATCTCACCGTCTACTCACGGAATCTTCGATTTATGCGTGGAGGCTCTATCCGATAGTGACAAAGAACAAAAAGAGCGGGACACGATTATTAAAAAGGCAGAATACGCAGCGGCAGGGGTGAAGGAATATTACATTCTCCACAACAGCGAGGAGCGGGCTTTTTATCGTCTAAATACGCAAGGGGAGTATGTACCGATTTCTCCGCACGATGGGGATGTGATTTCTTCTAAGGTATTATACCAATTATACTTAAAAGTGTTCTTATGTTAGGTGACGATAACAACGATAC